>NZ_JBIAZG010000008.1:40718-250079 GCF_042898885.1 Micromonospora sp. NPDC000316 | reverse complement strand
TCAACAGCAGTATTCAACGCTTCTCGATCCTGAACTCGCCCTGCCCGGCGGACTTGCTATGAGCCGCTGGCCTCAACTCACCCTGACAGACAGGGCCTGACCGAGGCCATGCAGGGCGGCACCGCCATCACCTACACACATGCGGCGCTGCGCGAACCTAACCACCGGGTTGACATGGAATTCTGGGGTGGCGAGGCCCAGTCCTGTTATCCGCCGAACCCACCTCAACCGGGCACGTAGCAGAGAAGAGGTGCGATGCGTAGCGATTGGACCGCTCTGCCGGAGAGTGTCACGGCAGGGATCGCCGAACGGGTCGGCGGAACCTTTAACGTCGCCCACGCTTCCAGTGGCGACCACGCTGAGGTCGCCTCGACGGTGACTGGACCGGCCGGACAGGTCTTCGTCAAGGCGGCCTCCGGCGAGTTGAGCGTTCGGTCGCTGCGCTACGAACTGGCGGTAACCCGAGCCATCGGCCGACACCCGCCCGCAATCCTGTGGCATCTCGAATCCGATGGCTGGCTGGTGGTGGGGACCGAGCATGTTGCCGGTCCCCACCCCGACCTGTCACCCGGCAGCAAGGATCTCAATCTGCTCCTAGCCGCACTGACAGCACTTCAAGAGACGCCTGCGCCCAGCGAGACGTGGTTCACCCCGGCAGCCCGGCTCGGGTTCGCGCACCCGGCGATGGACGGCGAGACACTTATCCATTCAGACCTCAACCCAGCGAACCTGATCGTGACACCACTCGGCCTACGCATCGTGGACTGGGCGTGGGCAACCACGGCCGCCGCATGGGTCGAACTCGCGTTGCTCGTCCCATGGCTGATCGGTAGCGGCCACAGCGCCGAACAGGCAGAAGAGTGGCTCACCCAGCTTCCCGCATCGACCGCGACTGACCGACAGGTCTTGGACGACTTCGCGTCAAAGAACGCAACGAAGTGGGCGGCCAAGTCCCGGCAGAACATCGAGCGCCGTGTATCCGACCTCGCAATGCGGACCGGCGAGTGGGAGGATCACCGGATTGTCAGCCACCAGTCAGCCCGTGAGCTACAGCGCGGGGGCATCCTCTCGTGACGTGGGCGCCGGTGGCGGTAGGACTAGCTCCTCAACCAGCCAGCAGGCCAGCTCGGGACCGTTAATCAGGTCACTCAGCCGGGCGGGCCCATGGCCATCCCAAACAAGACCCAGCCGCGCTGCTCCCAATCTGCTCCCAATGTAAGCCGCGAATACCGCGAAGCCCGTTACCGACTACTTCGGCAACGGGCCACTGACCTGCGCAAACTGAGAGTGGGCGATGCTGGTATCGAACCAGCGACCTCTTCGGTGTGAACAGAGTGGTCTCCAAGAACGTCCGAGTCCACGCGATACCCACAACCAAGCCGCGCCCCCCAGCAGCGCTAGCCGGTCTCAAGGCCCCTGAGGGACATGACCGACGCATAGATGTAACGCCTACCCCTGCTCAACAAGCGGCCGATGCCTGACGGCGTCGGCCGCTTCTTCATGCCCGCCGGAGCAACCGGCACACGAATCAACTTCGGAGGACCTCTCCATGACAACCCACCCATCCAACACAGCGCGCGCCTCTAACACGATGCCCTGCCACCGACGGATGTCGCCGCCGGGTCAGCCACCGGACGGAGGCGCATGACTCTGCCGTCCGACCACCAAAATCAGCAACGCAAGGAGTCCGACCCTGGGACGGAGATATGACTTGACCGACCCAGTGAAGGCGACGGTTCATGGACGGTCAACGACGCGAACGGGCGAGCGACGACCGCGTTCATCAAGGTGGAAGCTCCCCAGAGGCCACCGGAGCTGCACCCTGGTGCCGCTGCCGCTCTGCTGAAGCTGCTCAGACGGGTCAACGACCGCCGCACAGACAACTCGATCGAGGAGAACGGATGACCACCCCTCAACCGAAAACCTTCGCCTTTTACGGCCGCGTCTCGACCGAGGACAACCAGGACCCCGATTCGTCCCGGAGCTGGCAACTGACTCGGGCGAGCACACTCATCCAGCCACACAACGGCCGAATTGTCGCGGAATACTTCGATATCGGCCAGAGCCGTTCCCTCCCGTGGCAGCGCCGAACCCAAGCCAATCTCCTTCTCGCGGCTCTGCGTAACCCCGGGCGAGGGTTCTCCGCCGTCGTCGTCGGCGAACCGCACCGCGCCTTCTACGGCAACCAGTTCGGCCTCACAGCGCCGCTGTTCGTCCACTACGGCGTCGAACTCTGGGTCCCCGAGATTGGCGGCCCCATCGACCCCGACAACGAGGCACACGAACTCGTCATGTCCGTCTTCGGGGGCATGAGCAAGGGTGAGCGCAACCGGATCAAACTGCGCGTTCGCACCGCCATGGCCGCCCAGACCCTCCTTGAGGGCCGCTACCTGGGTGGGCGCCCACCTTACGGCTACACACTCCGCGATCTTGGACCCCACCCCAACCCCGCCAAGGCCGCCGACGGCAAACACCTCAAGGGCCTTACTCCGGACGAACAGACCGCTCCAATCGTCCGGCAGATCTTCGCCGAGTTCCTCGCCGGTATCGGCCTCTTCGCCATCGCCGAGGGACTTACCGCCAACCACGTGCCTTGCCCATCGGCACACGACCGGGCCCGCAACCGGCACCGTAGCGGCATCGCCTGGTCCAAGAGCGCCGTCCGCGTCATCCTCACCAACCCCCGCTACACAGGGCGGCAGGTGTGGAACAAGCAACGCACCGACGAAGTACTGCTCGACGTCGACGACGTGGCAATGGGTCACACCGGCGTCATGCGCTGGAACGCCCGCGACAAATGGGTGGTCTCCAAGGACATCACCCATGAGCCACTCATCGACGACGCGACCTTCGAGCAGGCCCAGGCGATACTGCAACGACGCGGACGAGGAACCGGCGGACAGCACGTCCGGCAGCGCACCCGCAACCCGTACGTCTTCCGGGGCATGATCTACTGCGCCGCCTGCGACCGACGCATGCAGGGCCAGTACAACCACGGCGACGCCTACTACCGCTGCCGCTTCCCGCAGGAATACGCCCTCGCCAACCAGGTTGAGCATCCCAGCAACGTGTACCTGCGCGAGGATGCCCTCACCGACCCGATCGACACCTGGCTGGCCTCCGCCTTCGCACCCCACCGCATCGAACACACGATCACCGCGATGGCCGACGCTCAGCCCTTGGATCATCCGCCCGCAACCGCCCCAGCAGCACAGACGATTATCACCGAGTGCGACGCCAAGTTGGAGCGCTACCGGGCCGCCCTCGACGCTGGAGCCGACCCAGCGGTGGTCACCGGCTGGATCGCGCAGACCCAGGCCGAACGTGCGCGGGCTGAAGCGGATCTCCACGCGAGTGTGGGCACCGCCCCGCGCAGGATGAGCCGAGCAGAAATCACGACCCTGGTGAACGCGCTCGGCGACATCACCGCCGTGCTCCGCGACGCCGACCCGGCCGATAAGGCCGAGGTCTACCGGCAACTCGGACTCCGGCTCACCTACCGGCCTGAAACGCAAACGGTGCGCGCTGCAGTGGATCTCAGCGCGCACCGTGGGGCAATGGTTTGTGTCCGAGGGGGGACTTGAACCCCCACGCCCTATACGGGCACTAGCACCTCAAGCTAGCGCGTCTGCCATTCCGCCACCCGGACTTGCTCGTTCAGCCTACCTTGCCACCCCGAATGATCTTTCCATCGGAGGTCGGCACGGCGGGCCGCACGGGGAGTTACTGTACACGGCACTCGTGGATCATGCACATCGCGTCCCGGCGTCTGCCCCAGCGCGCTCCCGCCGCTGCTCAGGTCGGCACAGAAGCGGTCAACAAAGCCGTTTCGCAGGCGCGTCCGGGTAGCGTCGGAGGCTCTGTGACGGCAGCATTGCCACGTGTCCCATCCCTCTCCCTTGGCTGCCGTCCAACGTCGGGCTCTCGCCCTGCGCACTGCGGGTGATCTCAGTTCAGCTCGGCAGCTGCTCGCGGAGGCCGTCGGGTCCGCCCGCCCGCCGTACGGCGAGGACCACCCCGAGATGCTGCACACGGCGCACCTGCTGGCCCGGCTGCATCGCGAGGCGGTCGACCCGCTCGCAGCCCGGCGGGTGCTGGAGGAGGCGTTCGCGGCGGGCGAGCGGCGCTGGGGTCACGCTGAGCCGACGATGCTCGCGCTCGCGTTGGAATTGGCCGAAGTCGCCGAGGAGTTGGGCAACAGGCACGAGGCCCGTCGCAACTACACCCGCGTCGCCACCGCCGGGCCGGCTGTGCTCGGGGAGGACCATCCGGCGGTGCGCGCCGCCCGCGCCTACCTGGGCGAGGCCAGCCCTGGCCCGACCCGGCCGCACGGCGCGCCCCCGACGCCCGGTCCAGCCCAGACCCCGACCCCGACCCCGACCCCGAGCCCAAGCCCGGCCCCCACCAGCGCGGTGACCGATTCCGGCTCTCGCTCGGCGCTGTTCGGCCCCACGCTGTCTCTGGCGACCCTGGCCGCGATGCGCCCGGCTGCGAGTGGCCCTCCGCCGACCGCATCGCCAGCGGCGCCCCCGCCAAACCCTCCACCGACCGCATCGCTGTCGGGGCCCGCCGCTTCCCCACCAGAACCCCCGCCGACCGCATCGCCATCGACGCCGGCCGCGCCCCCACCAAACCCTCCGGCGGTACGCGTTCCCGCCGCGCCGGCCCCGCCCGTTGGCGGCGCGCTGCCGGTGCCGCCGCCCACTCCTCCAACGGCACCGCCCCAGCCGGCGAGCCGGCCGGCCCCCGTCGTGTCGGCTTCACCGCCCTCAGGGCCGCCCGCACGCCAGGTTCCGCCCAAGGCAGCCACGCCTCCCCTCGCGGCCCCCGGGCATCCGCTCGCGGCCCCCGGGCATCCGGTGCCGCCACACCAGCGCGCCGCGCCGCAACCGTCAGGACCGCCCAGGCCGCAGGCGGATGGCCAGCAAACGCAGCAGGCCCGACAGCAGCCCACGGCCGTGCCGCCGCGGCAGCGGACCGGGGACCGGCCGACCCATCCCGCGGCCGACCCGCCTCCGGCGACGCGCGCCGCCGAGACGTCGGCCACCACACCGCCCGCGCGGCCGGTTGCCCCTGGATGGGACAACCCCACGATCCAGGTACGGCAGATCGAACCGCTGCTGGCCGAGGAGGCCGCCCGAGTCTCGGCCGGCTCGAGTGGCTCAGGCAGCGCAGACATCTTGGGGCCGTTCGGGGTGGCGACAACGAGCACCGATTCGGGGCCGACCGGCGCGGCGACCGGGCCAACCGCCCATTCCGCGGTCAGCGCGGCGCCCGCCTCCCCACGCCCCGTCTCGGCACCTCCCAGGGACTCCCAACCGGTCTCCGGACTGCCCGGCCACACCCACCCGAGGTCCGGACCACAGGCGCCGCCCTACCCCGTATCCGGACCACCAGCCCACCCCTATCCCGTATCGGGACCACCAGCACCGGCCCACCCCGTATCCGCACCACCAACGCCGCCCCACCCCGTGTCCGCGCCACCAGCCCACACCCACCCCGTATCCGCGCCACCTGGTTACAGCAACCCCGTGTCCGCGCCGCCGGTGAGCGCGCCGCCGTGGGGGTTGACCGTTCCGCCGTGGAGTAGCAGCGCACCGCCACAACCGCTGCCCCTGGCCAGCAGCGAGCCGACCGGCCGGCCCTCCGTGGAGACGAACGAGACCATCGTGGGCGGTGCGATTACGCCGGTCGTCGCGTCGGCGCAGACCGAGGTGTTCCCGGCCGTCCGCCCGTCGACCGTTGACCAGGTCGGGCCCGATGCCGGTACGGGCCGACCGACAGTCGCTCCGCCGACCCCGGCTCCGGGTGAGCCGACAACGCAGGCCTGGGCACCGCCGTCCGATGCCGGCCGGACGCCGACCACCCCGATCTCCGACGGGTACGCGAGCCCGGCGGCGACCGCGCCGCGCCCGTGGGCGCCATCCGGGCCGGCCGCGACCTACCCGCCACCGACCGTGCCGGCACCCCGACCGTCCCCGGAGCAACACCCACACCACCGGGGGTACGCCTCCCAGCCGCACTCGACGGCCCCGGAGCCCCACACCGCACTGGAGCCCTACACCGCACCGGAGCCCCACACCGTGCCGGGGCAGCGCCCCTACCCGGGCCAGCAGTACCAGTACCAGTACCCAGGCCAGGGCCATCCGCAGGACGGCTATCCGTCGGCGTACCCCGAGGGTGGTTCGTCGGGCCGTGGCCGGGGGATGCTGATCGGCGCGGCGGTCGCGGCCGTGGTGGCCGTGGTGGCCGTTGTCGGCCTGGGTGCGGTGCTGCTGAACCGCGACGACCCGCCGCCGTCCGGGTCCGCGACAGCGGCAGCGCCGACGACGGCGACCGCGCCGACGGCGGCCGGGCCCGCGCCGGGTGACCTGGCGCTGCGGGACGATTCGGCCACGATCACGCTGAGCTGGACGGACCCGTCGGGGGGCGCGGTGCCGTTCATGATCGCCGGCGGTCGGGCCGGGCAGGCGTTGGGGGTGCTGGCCACGGTGGACCCGGGTCGGACCAGCTACACGGTGAGCGGTCTCAACTCGCGGGTGGACTACTGCTTCACGGTGCTTGCGGTCTACTCCACAGACAGCTTCGCCACCTCCGGTCAGGTCTGCACCGAGCGAGAGCGGTCCTCCCCGCCGTCCTGAGCCACGCCGGCCGGCGGCTGTCGGGCTGAGCTGGGCGTCCACAACGCACACGCTCGGTATCCACAGGGGTGACGGTGCGGGTTCCCCCGCCAGCGACCGGGCCATATGATGGCACACGGCTCAGGGGAGGGGTCGCCGTAAGGCGCACGCCACCTGCCATGACTCAGGAGAGGCAGCCGGCTGTGGCCAGCATCGACGACGCCGAGCGGGCTGACGCCCCCCGTTCCCGGTCCCGGCTGCGCGGTGGGCTGGTGACGGCGGGCACGGTGACCGCGCTGCTGGCCGCCATGGGGTTGACCGTCCTCGGGCTGGGTGCGGCGGACAACGCGGTGGCCAACTACGACGCGAGTTCCTGGCTGTGGAGCGCGGCGCGCAGCGAGTTGGCAAGGGTCAACGGGGTGACCGCCCGGGTGGACACGCGCACCGAGCTTCCCGGTGCCCGCCGGCATCCGATGCAGGTCACCCAGACCGATCGTCTGCTGATCCTGCGTGACCTGCAGACCGGGCAGGTCAGTTCACTGGACCTGGCCACCCTGCAACTCACCGCGACCACCCCGACCACACCTGGCCTGGGCGTGAGCGTCGCCCTGCACGAGGACGCGGCGTTCGTCGTCGACGCCGTGCAGGGGATCGTGCGTCAGCTCGACCCACGGTCGTTGAGCCCGGTCGGCGAGCCCGTGCGCTACCCCCCGGGCATCACCGGCGGCACGTTCGACGGTGCGGGTCGGCTCTGGATCGCGGTGCCCAGCGAGGGCACCGTCTCGGCGATCACCGCCGCGAAGCTGCCGTCCGTGCCGGCCTCGGCCGCGCCGGAGAACGGCGGCCTCCGCCCGGAGCGGGTCGAGACGTACGACGTGGCCGAGGCCAGCCACGAGCTGGTGGTCTCCACCCTGGACGACGGGGTGGCGGTGCTCGACCGTACGGCCGGAAGGTTGGTGCGGGTGCAGCGCGGCGAGGTGCGCCGGACGCCGTTGACTCTGCCCGGCCTGGCGTCGCTGCCGGCCCGCACCTCGGGCCCCCGCGTGCCGGTGACGGTGCCCGCCGAACGGCGGGTGCTGGTGGTGGGTGACGCCGGCGAGGAGCAGGCGTTCACGGTGCCGGGCGGCGGTGATCGGCTCAGCCCGGCGGTGGCCTGGGCGGACCGGTTCTACTGCGCCGACGAGGCCACCGGCACCATCTACTCGTTCGACGCGGGCGGTCAACTTGTCGACACCGTGAAGGGCAAGACGCCAGGGCCGATGGAGCTTGAGGTGCGCGAGAACCACCTCTTCATCAACTCGCCCGACTCGGCGACCGCCCGGGTGGTGGACGACAAGCACCAGGTGCGCGAGGTCGACAAGTACGCCAACGACGTGCTGGGCGGCGACCCGCCGCCGGCTCCCCCGCCGCCGCCTCCGCCGAAGAAGCCCCAGGTGGGCAAGCCAGGTGCGCCGCGCAGTGTCACCGCCGCCGCCGGCAACGCTCAGGCCCGGGTGAGCTGGCGGCCGGCCGCCGCGAACGGCGCCGAGATCATCAGGTACGTGGTGGAGGGCGCCGGTCAGCGCCTCCAGGTGGGCGCCAACCAGCGTGCGGTGGAGGTCAAGGGCCTGACCAACGGCGAGACGTACCGGTTCGCGGTGCACGCCGTCAACGCCAAGGGCGACGGACCGGCGCGCAACAGCAACCCGGTGACCCCGACCGCCGCGGTGCCCGACCCGCCGGCGAGCGTCACGGCGCAGGAGCGGCCGGACGGCACGGTGCTGGTGAAGTGGCCGGCCGCAAACGGGCAGGGGAACAAGATCGCCAAGTACACGGTGGCGGCCAGTTCGGCAGGAACGAACGCGCCGGCCGGTGAGTCGACAAAGACCGAGTTGGTGGTGCCCGCCGGGGAGTTGGAGTTCGGCACGCAGTACGCGTTCACGGTCGTGGCGGTCAACGACAAGGGTGCTGGTTCGGCGGCGTCCCCGGTGAGCAACACTGTGGTGCCGTTCGCGGCGCCGGGACGGCCGCTGGACCTGCGGGCCGCCACGGTCGCCGACCAGCCGGGCGCGGTGACGGTGCAGTGGTCGCCGGCCGAGGCGAACGGCCGTCCGGTGACGAAATACCTTGTGGACGTCGGCGGCAAGGCCAGCGAGGTGACCGACACCCGCACGACCGTCACCGGGCTGGGCGACGGTCAGAACGTCGCGGTGAAGGTGAAGGCGGTAAACGAGGCGGGACCCGGCCCGGAGGCGACCGCCACGGCCCGCACGGTGGCCGCGCCACGGGTGACGGTGACCGGCTCGTCGGCGACCGCCACGTCGGCGACTGTGACGTTCACAGTGGACGCGGGCGGCGGGAGGGCCACCTGCTCGGTGAGTACGCCGGGTGAGCCGGCGAAGGCGGGCGCGTGCTCCAGCATCACGGTGTCGGGGCTGACGCCGGGCACGGCGTACACGTTCACGGTCACGGCCACCAACGCCGCCGGCAACGGCACCGCGCGGAAGGCTCAGTCGACCGACGCGCTGTACGGGATCGCGACGTGCAACAACGGGCCGGACGGTGACCAGCGGACCTACTGCGACAGAGAGGTCGACGGCCGCAACGGCAACGAGATCTTCAAGGTCACCCGGCAGGACAACAGCCAGCAGGTGGGCTGGGCGAAGCCGGGCCGCCGGCTCCAGGCGTACTGCAAGAAGTCGGGCGAGAACGTCGACTCGTGGATCTACAACAACCAGAAGCAGAGCACCTGGTGGGTGCAGGTCGAATTCGACGGGAAGAACTACATTCCCTGGGCCTGGCTCAACCTGGAGGGCGGCGACAACATCAACGTCCTGCCCACCTGCTAGACCTGTCAGGCAAGGAGCACCGCCGACCGTGAACACCCACGAGCCGCTCACCCAGCCGGAGGTGCAGGGTTTCGCCGCCCTGGCCGCCCGGCTGGCCGAGAACGTCAACGCGGTGGTGCTCGGCAAGCCGCAGGTGGTCCGGCTGGCGTTGACCGCGCTGTTCGCCCAGGGCCACGTGCTGTTGGAGGACGTGCCGGGGGTCGGTAAGACGACCCTGGCGCGGGCCATCGCGGCCACAGTGAAGGGTGAGTGGCGGCGGATCCAGTTCACCCCCGACCTGCTCCCCTCGGACGTGTCCGGTGTGACGATCTTCAACCAGGCGAGCAGGGACTTCGAGTTCCACCCGGGGCCGGTCTTCGCCAACATCGTCATCGCCGACGAGATCAACCGCGCGTCGCCGAAGACCCAGTCGGCGCTGCTGGAGGTGATGGAGGAACGCACCGTCACCGTGGACGGGGTGCGGCATCCGGTGCCGTCGCCGTTCCTGGTGGTCGCCACGCAGAACCCGGTGGAGATGGACGGCACCTACCGGCTGCCGGAGGCGCAACTGGACCGGTTCCTGGTGAAGCTCTCCATCGGCTACCCCGACGAGGCGGTCGAGGTGGAGGTGCTGCGCGGCGCGACCGTACGCTCCCCCGAGGCGCTCGCCCCGGTCACCGACACCGCCACCGTCGGGGAGATGGTCCGGATGGCGCGGCGGGTGCACATCGCCGAGCCGCTCTACGCGTACGCGGTCCGGCTGGCCGCCGCCACCCGCACCCACCCGCAGGTACGGGTCGGGGTCAGCCCTCGGGGCGTGATCGCGTTGACCCGCGCGGCGTGCGCGTACGCGCTTATCGACGGTCGGGGTTGGATCATGCCGGAGGACCTGAAGACGCTCGCCGAAGCGGTGTTCGCGCACCGCCTGCTGCTCACTCCGGACGCCCAGGTGCGCGGGATGACCGCCGCGGAGGTGCTGCGCCAGGCCATGGCCTCGGTGCCGGTACCGCTGCCGTCGGGGCAGCCCGCCCCGGTGCAGGGCTGACCGGCAGCACCGCCATGGGAATCACCGCCCGGGGGGTCGGGCTGCTCGTCGCCGCCGTCGTCCTGCTGGGCGTGGGCTTTCGGTTCGCGTACCCCGAGTTGACGGTGTTGGGCGCGGCGGCCGGCGCGGCCGTGGGCTACGCGGCGCTGACCGCGGCGTGGCGGCCCCGCCTGCTGGTGACGCGCCGCGCCGACCCGGACCGGGTGGGGCGCGGCGAGCCGGCGAGCATGACGTTGACCGTCCGCAACGCCGGGCGGCTGCGCTCGGCGAACCTGCTGGCCGAGGACCGGTGCGGCGACCGCACGGTGCCGGTGCCGGTGCTGCGGCTGCGACCCGGCCGGGACACCGAGGTCCGCTACGACGTGCCGACCCACAGGCGTGGGGTGGTGCCGGTGGGGCCGCTGCGGGTGACCCGACGCGACCCCTTGGGGCTGGTGGCGCTGGCCCGCCCGTACGGCGGGACGACGCCTGTCTGGGTGCACCCCCGGATCCACCCGTTGACGGCGGTGCCCACCGGGTCGGGGCGCAGCCTCGACGGCCGGGTGGACGGGGTGCCGCACGGGTCGATCACCTTCAACTCGCTGCGGGAGTACGTGGTCGGTGACGAGTTGCGGCGGGTGCACTGGCGTACCAGCGCCCGGGTCGGTGAACTGATGGTCCGCGAGAACGTGGACACCAGCCTGCCCCGCCTTGTCGTACTCCTTGACAACCGTGCCGTCGCGCACCCGGATCGGGTGGGCGGGGTGGCGGAGTCGTTCGAGTCGGCGTGCGAGGCGGCGGCGTCGGTCGTGACCGCCGCGCACCGCGCGGACCTGCCCGTGCTGCTGCTCCTGGTCGGCCCGGAAACAGTCGGCCCGGCGACGGTCGGCGCGGCGACGGTCGGCGCGGCGACGGTCGGCGCGGCGACGGTCGGGCCGGAGCGCGGCGACGCGGTGGCCGGGGCCGCCGGGCCGCCGCTCGGGCCCCTGGATCGGCTGGCCGCCGCCGAACTGTCCACCGACGACGATGCGCTGCGGGCGACCACCACCCGGCTGCGCCAGGACCGGCTCGGCGACACGTTGATCTTCCTGACCGGGCCGGCGGGCCGGGACGAGTTGGGGCACGTCGGGGCGCTGCGCGGCGCGTACCCGTCGGTGGTGGTCGGGGTGTTCGGCGCGACCGAGCCGACGGCTACCGGCGCGACGGGCCTGGTGGTGGTCGACGCGGCGGACGGCGCGCAGTTCGCCGCCGAGTGGGACGGGGTGCGCCGGTGGTGACGGACGTCGGCGCGCAGCGGCACGGCGGTGCGGGCACTGTCGGCGCGGCGGACCCGGAGCCGGACCCGCCGCTCGGCGGCTCGGCGCGTCCGGGCGCCGGCCGGGCCGGGCGGGCGCTGCGGGCGGCCGTCGTGCCGCTGGCGCTGATCGTGCTGACCGCGCTCGCCGGGGTGGTGCTCGGCCGGGTGTACGCGGGTGACCTGCTGACCCGGCTGGTGATCGGTGCGGCGGCCGGGTCGGTGCTGGTGAGCGTGGCCGCGAGGCGGCTGCCGTCCTGGCTTGTCGCGCCGGTGTCGGTGGCCGCGATGGCCGGCTGGACGCTGTGGTCGCTGCGGCTGGCCGCAGCCCACGCTGACCTGCCCGGCGGCCTGTTGGAGGTCAGCGCGGACGCGGCGCGCAACGGCATTCCCCGGCTGCTCACCGCGATGATTCCGGTGGAGCCCACGCCGGACACGGTGCTGGTGCCCGTGGTAGCGGCCTGGTTGGCCGGCCTGGCCGGCGCGGAGGTGGCGCTGCGCACCGGTCGGGTGCTGCTCGGCTACCTGCCGGCGGCGGGGCTCTACGGCGCGGCCCTCTACGTGGTCGGCCCGAACGCCGAACCGGCGATCGGCGCGACGCTGGCGTTCGTCGCGGTCGCGGCGGTCGGCCTGGCGGCGCCGACGGGCACGCCGCCGGCCGGCGGCGATCCGGTCGCCGGCCTCGCCCCCGGGGTACGCGCCGCGGTGCGGCTCCGGCTGACCGCGACGGCGGCCCTCGGCGTGGCCGTGGTGATCGGGTTGACCGCGCTGCTCGGCCCGATGATCGCGGGCCAGGTCGACGGCCGGCCGGTGGATCCGCGCCGGTACGTGGAGCCTCCTCAGGTGGAGACGCTCGACGAGAACCCGCTGATCCGGATTTCCGGCTGGGCGCTGCACCCGGAGCAGAAGCTCCTCGACGTGAGCACGGTGCGCGACGGCGGGCCGTCGCCGAGCGCGGGCGGCACCGCGCCGGGCGACGGGGCCGAGGACCCGGCGAGCGACACCGGCGGCAGCCTCCGGATCCGGTTGGCGGTGCTCAGCGACTACGACGGGGTGACATGGCGGGTCGGCGCGACGTACCGCAACGCCGGTCGGATTCTGCCGGCCACGGCACCGGCCCGGGACAGCACCGTGGAGACCGTGCGACAGCAGATCACCGTCGCCGAGTTGAGCGGCGGGCTGCTGCCCGCCGTGGCGACACCTCGGGAGGTCAGTGGCGCGCGGGTGGCGTACGACCCGGAGACCGGGACGCTGATCCGGCCGGAAGGGCTGACACCAGGGCTGCGGTACACGGTGACGTCGGCCCGGGAGCGCCCGGACGTCAATCTGTTGGCGACGGCGAACGTGCCAGCCGGTCAGGAGGTGGCCCGGGTGCTGCGGGTCGCCGACGGGGCACCCGACCCACTGCGGCGGCTGGCCACGCAGCTCGCCGAGGAGAACGGCGCCCCGTACGCGCGGGCCACAGCGATCGAGCAGTTCCTGGCCGAGCACTACCGGGTGGCGGCGGACGCGCCGAGCGGGCACGCGTACCCGAATCTGGGTTTCTTCCTCTTCGGGCCGCGCAACGGTGGCGGGCAGGAGGGCACGTCGGAGCAGTTCGCGGCGGCGTTCGCGGTGCTCGGGCGGCTCTCCGGGCTGCCGACCCGGGTGGTGGTGGGCTTCGAGTCCAGCGGGCAGGGGCCGGTGCGGGCGGGTGACGCGTACGCCTGGCCGGAGGTGCTGTTCGACGGGCTGGGCTGGGTGGCGTTCGACCCGCTGCCCCGCCCGGACAACGAGCCGAGGCCCGTGGAGGAAGACTTCCGCCCGACTCCTGAGGATCCGCCTCCGTCGGAGGCGCCGGCCCCCACAGTGGAGCCGACCGCGTCGGCGGAACAGGTGGCCGCCGCCCCCGGGCCGGACGGGCGTGGCCTGCCCACCTCGGTGCTGGTGGCCGGCGGCAGCGGTGGCCTGCTGCTTGTGGTCGGCGCGCTGCTGCTCGCCCTGTTGGCGATGCGCCGCTCGTTGACCCGCGCCCGACTCAGCCGAGGCGACCCCAGCGAGCGCATCGCCGGCGCCTGGCGGGAGGTCACCGACGCGTTGCGGCTGGCCGGCCGCCCGGTCGGCGACGACCTGGCGGCGACCGAGGTGGCGAACCAGGCTCGGCAGGCGCTGCTCGACGCCCGCGCCGAACGGTCCGACGGGAGTGTTCCCGGTGTCGACGACCTGGCCGCCCTGCTCAACCAGGTGGCCTTCGCGCCCGACGCCGCCACCGCCGCCGAGGCCGACCGTGCCGGCACGGTGGCCATTACGTACGTGGACGGGCTGCGCACCGCCCGCCCCTGGTGGCGACGGCTGCTCTGGTCCATCCACCCCGGCCCGCTGCGCCGTCGCTGACCCGACCCCGCTGCGCCGCCGCTGACCCGGCCCGGCGCTGAGCCGGCCCGGTGCTGAGCCGGCCCGGCGCTGAGCCGGCCCGGTCGGCGGCGCGAATCCGGCACCGATATTTCACCGTGATCGGCTTGACCTTGACGCTGCGTCAACCCTCCATGCTGGCTGCCATGAGCATCCCCCCAACAACCAGCCAGGGCCAGAAGCCCGTGATCCACGTACAGGGGCTGGAGAAGTCGTACAAGGAGCTGCGCGTGCTGCGCGGCGTGGACCTCGCCGTGGCGCGGGGAAGCATCTTCGCCCTGCTCGGCTCGAACGGCGCCGGCAAGACCACGGTGGTGAAGATCCTTTCGACCCTGCTGAAGGCCGACGCCGGGACCGCAGTGGTCAACGGCTTCGATGTCGCCACGCGGGCCGCCGAGGTGCGCGAGTCGGTAAGTCTCACCGGCCAGTTCGCAGCGGTCGACGAAATCCTCAGCGGGCGGGAGAACCTTGTCCTGATAGCCCGACTGCGGCACCTCAAAAACCCGGGCGCCATCGCGGACGACCTGCTGAGGCGCTTCTCGCTTAGCGAGGCGGGCGCGCGGCGGGTGGCGACGTACTCCGGTGGCATGCGCCGCCGCCTGGATATCGCGATGAGCCTCATCGGGAATCCGCCAGTCATCTTCCTCGACGAGCCGACGACCGGCCTGGACCCCCAGGCGCGCATCGAGGTGTGGCAGGCCGTCAAGGAACTCGCCGAGGGCGGCACGACGGTGCTGCTCACCACGCAGTACCTCGACGAGGCCGAGCAGCTCGCTGACCAGATCGCGATCCTCCACGAGGGCCGGATCATCGTCGACGGCACCCTCGACGAGCTGAAGCGGCTCCTCCCGCCCGCCGAGGTGGAGTACGTCGAGAAGCAGCCGACCCTGGAGGACGTCTTCCTCACCCTCGTTGGCGCCAGAGCAGACAAGGAACAGCGATGAACAAGCACTTCCTCGGCGACACCGCCGTCCTGCTGGGTCGTTCGCTGCGGCACATCGGCCGCAGCCCCGACACCATCATCACCACTGCTGTCATGCCGATCGCCTTCATGCTCCTGTTCGTGTACGTCTTCGGCGGCGCGATCGACACCGGCACCGACTCGTACGTGAACTACCTGCTGCCCGGCATCCTGCTGATCACGATCGCGTCGGGCATCTCGTACACAGCGTTCCGGCTCTTCCTGGACATGCAGGGCGGGATCTTCGAGCGCTTCCAGTCCATGCCGATCGCCCGACCGGCCGTGCTGTGGGCGCACGTCCTGACCTCACTGGTCGCCAATGTGATCTCGCTCGTCGTTGTCGTCCTCGTCGCGCTGGCCATGGGTTTCCGCTCGGGCGCCGGAGTGCTGGCCTGGCTCGCCGTCGGCGGCATCCTCATCCTGTTCACCCTGGCGCTGACCTGGATCGCCGTGATCCCGGGCCTCAGCGCGAAGTCGGTCGACGGCGCGAGCGCGTTCTCGTACCCGCTCATCTTCCTGCCGTTCGTCAGCTCGGCCTTCGTGCCCACCGGCACCATGCCCGGCCCGGTACGCGCCTTCGCCGAGCACCAGCCGGTGACCTCGATCGTCAACGCGATCCGCGACCTGTTCACCGAGCAACCGGTCGGTGCCGACATCTGGACCGCCCTCGCCTGGTGTGTCGGCATCCTCGTCGTCGCGTACGTGTTCGCCACCGTTTCGTACCGCCGCAAGATCTCCTGATGTGATGCGCATCGGGTCGCGAGGAGCTGAGGGCAGGATCAGAGCATGCTGACGATCGGTCAACTGGCCGCGTACGCGGGCGTCACGGTGCGGGCGGTGCGGCACTATCACCAGGTCGGGCTCCTGCCGGAGCCGGAGCGGGACGCGTCGGGTTATCGGCGGTACGGGGCGAAGGCGGTCGTGTCCCTCATCAAGATCCGTACCCTCGCCAACGCCGGCGTGCCGCTGTCCCAGATCGGTCAGATGCTGGAGGCCGACGCGGCGACCTTCGCCGAAGCGGTCCAGCGGATCGACAATCGCCTGCTCGACGAGATCGAGCGACTTGAGACCAGCCGTAAGCAGATCGCGCAGCTCACCGCCGGGGACAGTCTGGCGCTGTCGCCGCAGGTGGTCTCCTACCTCGGTCGGCTCCGGGACATCGGGGCGTCGAAGCGGATGGTGGAGGCCGAACGGGACGGGTGGATCCTGGTCGCGGCCCGCTGGCCCGATCGCATCACCGAGTGGATGCCGTCGAAGCTCGCGCAGCTCGACGACCCGCAGGTCGTCCGGCTCTATCGGGTCCTGTCGGAGATCTTCGACAGCGACGTGCGCGAGGACACGCTGCTGGAGGAGGCCGCAGACATCATGGCCGCCCTCGCCGAGCAGGCCTACAGTTCCGGCGACGTCCTCGACGACGCGGTGCAGGGCGATCTGCCCGACCTTCTGGACGCCCTCGCCGTCGAGACCGACCCGCGGGCGGAGCGACTGCGGGACCTGATGCGTGAGCGTGGCTGGTCCGGTTGGACCCGGACGGAGCGGCTGGCCGAGCCGCCCCACTGAAGCGACGCGGTGCCGGCCACGCTCGGCCTGGTTCCCGCTCAACCGGACCAGGCCGAGCCGGGTCAGGCGGTCAGGCAGTCAGGCGGCGGACGAGCTTGCGCAGGCCGGCCTGCCAACCGTCCGGGTCCTCGGCGCGGCGGCGCGCGTAGTCGGCGACCTCCGGGTGCGGCAGGATCAGGAACCGCTCCTCGGCCAGCCCGGCGATTGCCGCGTCGGCGACCTGGTCCGGGGTGAGCACCGCTCCGGACGCCTCGATCACCCGGGCACCGAGGTGGCCGTCGCGGATCCCGTCGGCGAGCATCGGGGTGTCCACGCCCTGCGGGCAGAGCGCGCTGACCCGGATACCCCGGTCCCGGTAGGTGATGGCCAGCCATTCGGCGAACCCCACCGAGGCGTGCTTCGTCGCGGTGTACGCGGCGTCGCCGACCGCTGTCAGCACGCCGGCCGCCGAGCAGGTATGCAGCAGGTGCCCGCCGCCGCGGGCGAGCATCCCGGGCAGCACCGCCCGGGTCGAGTAGACGTGGGCGAGGACGTTCACCCGCCACGCCCGGTCCCAGGAGGCGTCGTCGACCTCCACTCCCCCACCGGTTGTCACTCCCGCGTTGGCGCAGAACAGGTCGATCCGGCCGAAGCGGCGCTCGGTGTCGTCGACGAGCGCGCGGACCTGGGCCTCGTCGGTGACGTCGAGGGCTGTGGCGTGCGCGACCGGGCCGATGCCGTCCGCCACCGCCTGGGCCGCCTCGGCATTGAGGTCGGCGATGATCACGGCGGCGGCGCCCTCGGCGGCGAACCGGCGGGACAGGGCCGCTCCGATGCCGCCGGCGCCACCGGTGACCACCACGATCCGGTCGGTGAGGTTCACGCGGACGCTCCCGAGGGCTCGGTGCCCAACTGGGCGATGAGGGTGGTCAGGGCGGCGGCACCGCCGGCGGTCACCTCAGGGGTCGGCAGCAGCGCGATGATCGGCACCTCCACCCCGGCGTCGGCGTAGGACTGCACCTGGGCGCGGCACCGTTCGGGTGAGCCGTGCACCACAAGCGCGTCGACCACCTCTTCGGGCACCGCCGCGCTGGCCCCGCGACGGTCACCGGCGGCCCACGCGTCCCACATCGGCGCCAGCACCTCGTCGCGGCCGAGCCAGCGGTGGAACTCGGCGTACGCGGGGACGGTGAGGTAGCTGGTGATCAGCCGGCGGCCGAGCGTGCGCGCGTACGCGGCGTCCTCGGTGGGGCAGACGAAGATCCGGGCGGCGACCTCGAACCCGGAACGGCGCTCGCCCAGCTCGGCGAGGGCCCGTGGCACGTCGTCGGCGCTGAGCCAGTTGAGGATGACTCCGTCGGCCTCCGCGGCGGCCAGCCGGAGCATCCCCGGGCGCAGCGCGGCGAGCAGGATCGGCGGCGGCACTGCTGGCGGCCGTTCGAGGGCGAACCGCCGCACGGTGAATGTGTCGTAGACCTCGTCCACCGTCTCGCCCCGCAGCGCGGCGCGCAGGAAACGCAGGACGTCCCGGGTACGCCGGAACGGCTCGTCGAACCGCACCGCGTTCCAGTCCCGCACGAGCACCGGCGAGGACGCGCCGATGCCGAGCGAGAACCGGCCCGGCGCGGCCTCGGCCAGCGCCGAGGCGCTCATGGCGAGCAGTCCGGGACCTCGGGTGAAGACCGGGGTGATCGCGGTGCCCAGCCGCAGCCGCGGCTGCCAGGCCGCCGCGAGCGCGAGCGGGGTGAACGCGTCGGCCCCGGCGACCTCGGAGGACCAGACGTCGGTGAACCCCGCGCGGTCGAGCGTCGCGTAGACCCCGCTGTGGTCCGCCAGCGGGATCCCACTCAACGGCACCGTCATGCCCCATCGATTCGTCACCGGTCGATCGTGCCCGTTGACGGGGCCCGCGAGCAAGATCCCCGTCCTGGGCAGAATCGCCGGTTCCGCCTCCTGCGGCGGTCGCCCCGGACACCGTCACCGGGCCATCCGCGCAGGGCGATGTGTGGTCCGCTGGGCAGGCTAATCTCGGCCGGTGACCTTCTCCCTTGTCGCCCGCTCCGCCGACGGTCGCCTGCACGGTGTGGTCGTGGCCAGTAAGTTCCTCGCCGCCGGGGCACTCGTGCCGGCCGCCGAGGCCGAGGTCGGCGCGCTTGCCACGCAGGCACACGTCAACCTCGCCTACCGCCCACAGGGACTGGCCCTGCTGCGCACCGGGGTGGCCGCCGCCGACGTGGTGGCCGGTCTGGTCGCCGCCGACGGCGACCGGGCGCACCGCCAGCTCGGTGTGGTGGGGGCCAGCGGTCCGGGCGCGAGCTGGACCGGCCCGGCCTGCCATCCGTGGGCCGGCGGGCGCACCGGCGACGGCTGGGCCGCGCAGGGCAACATCCTCACCGGCCCGGAGGTCGTCGACGCGCTGGCCGACGCGTGGCTCGCCGGGTCGACGTTGCCGTTCGCCGAGCGGTTGGTCGCCGCGCTACGCGCCGGCGACGAGGCCGGTGGTGACCGGCGCGGTCGGCAGAGCGCCGGCCTGCTGGTGGTCGAGCGCGGCGGGGGGTACGGCGGCACCAGCGACGTGCTTGTCGACCTGCGGGTGGACGACCACCCGGAGCCGATCGCCGAGCTGGGCCGGCTGCTCGGCGTGCACACCCTGCTGTTCAGCCGGCCCGACCCGGCGACCCTGCTCGATCTGAGCGGCGCGGTCGCCGAGGAGGTGGCGGCGTTGCTCACCGCGCTGGGCCACCGGGTCGCCGCCGAGGGGCCGCAGGAAGCGTTGTTCTCCTGGGCCGAGCTGGAAAACCTGGAGGAGCGGCTGGTGCCGGGGCGCATCGACCCGGTGGTGTTGACGCACCTGCGTACCGTCGCCCCGCACGTGCCCGCGCCGCGCCGCGCGAGCTGACCCGCCCGGGGCGGGCAGCCGCGCCGGGATGCGATCGCCCTGTCCGCTCAGCCCTGCACCCTCGGCACCAGCCGG
The DNA here is from genome assembly GCF_042898885.1 of Micromonospora sp. NPDC000316. Lineage (NCBI taxonomy): Bacteria > Bacillati > Actinomycetota > Actinomycetes > Micromonosporales > Micromonosporaceae > Micromonospora > Micromonospora sp. NPDC000316. Next base: position 230,469 of record NZ_JBIAZG010000008.1, on the reverse strand, counting down.
TGCACGGCGGTGAGCGCCAACGCCATGACCACCGCCATCGTGCCGGCGATGCCCGCGGCGCTGCCCGCGTACGCGATGAAGAGCGGCCGACGGCCCAGCTCGTCCGGGCCGGTGTCGCGTAGGTCGATCAGCCAGGTCAGGGCCAGCCCGGAGGCGATCAGGGCCAGCACGCCTGCCACGCCGAGCACGACGGCGGCGACGCGGTGCGCGTCGCCGGGCGCGACCTGGGCCTGTTCGCGCTGGGTGATCAGCAGGACCAGCCCGGCAAGCGCCGTCCACACGCCCACCACCAGGTATGCGGCGATCGCGTCGCTGGGCCGGTGCCAGCCGGCGGAGAGGGTGGCCACACCGGCGGCGGCGGCGTACCCGGCGCCGATGAACGCGCCGGCCGCCCGTACCTTGCGGGGCAGGACGAGCATCAGCGCGACCGCCACCGACGCGGCCACCGCGGTGTGCCCGCTGGGGAGGCTGTTGCCCACCCCGGCGCGCTCCGGGTCGAGGCCGTAGTCCGGCCGATTCAACCCGTACTTGAGTAGTTGGGTGGAGACGTTCGCGCCCGCGATGAGCAGGGTGGCGGTGACGGCCAGGGCGATCCGCCCCCGGATGAGCGCGATGAAGCCGATCACCGCGGTGGCGGCCAGCAGGGACACCACAGACATCGCGTTGAGCAGGTTGTCCACCGGCCCGTCGATGCGATCCTGACCGATCTGGTTGCCGGTCAACGCGACCGTGTCGACCCACTGACCGATCCCGGTGTGTACTGCCACCCGCCAGACGGCGAGAAAGGCGGCCGCCTGGACGAGGGCCAGTACGACCAACCAGACCGCGGTCCAACCCCGTGCCGTCGCGCGCATCCGCACACCGTAGCGGCCGGAGCGGACCGGTCGGCTGGTGGCCCACCGCCTGTCTGCGGTTAGGTTGGGACGGGGATGAGGAGGTTGCCGTGGACGGCACACCGGAGCGGGAGTCCGGCCAGGTCAGGCCCGACTCCGACCGGCGGCAGGCAACCGATCCCGGTGGTCTGGCGCCGGTCGAGTCGTTGGCGGATCTGCTGGGCGGGCGGCGCGGAGCCGTCGACGCGACCCTGCCGCCGGTGGCGTTCGCGGTGGGCTGGCTGATCGGCGGCGAGTCGCTGTGGGCCGGGGTCGGCGCGGCGCTGGCCGTCGGCGCGGTGGTGGCGGGCGTACGGCTGCGGCGGGGTGACCGGCCGCGTTCGGTGCTGATCGGGCTGCTCGCGGTGTGCGTCGCGGCGCTTGTCGCGGTCCGTACCGGCCGGGCCGAGAACTTCTTTCTGATCCAGTTGCTGTCGAACGCGGCGAGCGCGCTGGCGTGGGCGGTAAGCATCGTGGTGCGCTGGCCGCTGCTCGGGGTGGTGGTCGGCGGGGCGCTGGGCCAGCGTGCTCGGTGGCGGCGGGACCCGGCGCTGCTGCGCGGGTACGGCCGGGCCAGTTGGGTGTGGACGGCGACCTACGTGCTGCGGGTGGCGGTGTTCGTGCCGCTGTACCTGGGCGGGCAGGTGCTCGCGCTCGTGGTGGCCCGTGTCGCGTTGACCTGGCCGCTGGTGGCGGCGGCGCTTGCGGTGAGCTGGGTGGTGCTGCGCCGGTCGTTGCCGGCGGGGCACCCGGGGCTGCGGCACCCGGTCACCGAGGGCCAGGAGGCTCCGCGCGGTGGGTCGGGGCGGGGCTGAAACCCGGCGGCAGCAGCACTCGCGGGCAGAAAAGTGGAGAGGCCGCCACGGGGGGAGCGGCCTCTCCGGTCAGGTACGTTACTCCGTCGTAGCCGTGGGTGTGATCCCACGACGGACCGAATTTCTGGGCTTTTTCGCGGCAACCTCCACTCCGGGCGGTGGGGTGGGCCGGCCGATCCGCTGCGTCGGCCGGATGACCGACCCACCCCGGCCTGACCGTGGGTGTCAGGCCGTCCGCCGGCCGGGTTCCGTCGTTCCCCCGAACCCGGCCGAACCCCGGGGTGGGCAGGGCACGTCCACCCACCCCGGGTCGTTGTCAGCCGTTCGGGAACAGGCTCCCGTAGTCGGCGTACGCCATGGCGACGTCGGCCTGTGCCCAGAACCGGTGGTAGTTGAAGCTGGGCTCCGCACCACCGTCCAGGTACGCCTGCACCTTGGGCCAGTCCGGGTCGTTCTTGTAGAAGGACCGGATGTCGAGGAAGCTCTTGCCGGCGGCGATGGCGTCACCGTTGGGCATCTTCCCGGTCCAGCCCGGCGGGACGTAGAGGCCCTGCCCGCTGGCCGCGTCGTAGGTGTCGTCGAAGCGCCGGTAGTCGCCACGCTTCTCGGTGGTGGAGACACCCTTGGCGTCGCTGGCGGCGTGGAGCCCGTCGAGCAGACCCTTGGCGGTCGTCTTGGCCGCCGTGTCACCCGACTTGGCCGCGTACGCGATCAGGGTCCGGGCGTAGGCGGCGGCGACGCCGACGTCCTGGCCCTTGACGGTGACCTCGACGTGCAGGTTGGTGTTGGGCTGCGGGTTGCTCGGGTTCCAGGTGGTCGGCTGGCCGGTCCACTTCATGTCCGACGGGATCGACCAGTTGGTGCCGACGGTGGTGTTGGCGATCGCCCACGGCACCCACTTGTCCAGCAGCGCCTTGGCCTTCGCGTTGCCGGTCTGCAGGTACAGCTCGGCGATCCGCTGCATCGACCAGGCCTGCATGCCGAACCACTGGTTGGACGGCGGGTCGTTGTAGACCGGGTCGACGTCGTAGAACATGCCGTAGAAGGTGCTGGTGCCGGCCGGCGGCTGCGCGTAGCTGCCGTCCCAGCTGTTGGTCGCGCCGCCGGCGATGCCGCCCTCGGCCGACTGCAGCCAGGTGTAGAACTCCAGCTGCCGCTCGAAGCTCTTGGTCCAGTCGGCGACAGCTGTCGGCGACTGCGGCTTGAGCTCCGGGGTGTTGGTCAGCGCCCAGGCCGCGAACGGGTTCTGGTAACCGAAGTGGTTGTGGCTGGAGCCGATCCGCCAGGACCAGTTCTGGCTGGTTTCGTACGCGCCACCCCAGGCGTAGTACCAGGACAGCAGGTAGTGCGCCGAATCCTTGCCACTGCCGGCGGGGCAGGTGCTGGCCCCGACGCAGTTGCCGATCTTCTTGAAGTACTTGTCGAACATCGCGTACCGCAGGTAGTCGCCCATCTTGGCGGCCTTCGCCACGGTGGCGGCGACGTCGGCCTGCTTGCCCTGCGCCTTGGCCCAGGTCAGCGCCCAGTACGCGGCCTGCACGGCGCGTGCGTCGGCGTCCGGGGCGTTTGTGTACTTCCACTGCTTGGCGGGGGCGCCGCTGTCCTTGACGAACAGGTCGAGGTAGCCGTACTGACCGCCGTGCTTGAAGGTGTCGCAGGACGGCTGCGGGATGGTCTCCCACACCGACTCCTGGGTGCCCCGCTGGAAGGTGTTGATGTAGGCCGGCTTGGTGGTGCCGTCGCCGCAATGGCCGAAGCCGTAGGTGTTGTCGACGTCGATCAGCCAGTGCATGCCGTAGATGTCGCCGGTGCCGTAGGTCGACTGCAGCTCCGAGCGGAGCGGGTCCTGCCCGACCGGGACGTTCGCGTTCAGCGCCGAGGGGTACTGGCTGGGCAGGTTGTATTCCGCGGCGTACTGCGGGGTGCCGGCGGAGCCGGCGGTGGGCTGGTCGGCGTGGCTCGGGATGATGTACTTCTCCATCACGGTCCACGCGTTGTTGAACGGCGCCCAGTTCTGGGTGACCCGTCCGTAGTTCGCCTCCAGCCAGAGCCAGAAGCTGAACGCCTCCGAGGTGGTCTCGTGCCCGTGGTCGGGCGCCTCGACGATAAGCGTCTCCACCGAGTGGTACGGCACGCCCTCGGGGCTGAAGTAGCCCGAGTTCTTGATCTTGCCGTACTGCTCGAGGAAGCGGGCGATGTAGGTGTTGTCGCCGCCCGGGGTGTCGTTGTCGATCTCGGTGGCGGTGACCGCCAGCGGGGCGAGACCGGTGGCGGAGGCGGTGATGGTGGCGGTGCCGCCGGCGGTGTCGGTGTCCTCCGCCGCGGCGACCGTGACGGTGACCCCGGTGCTCCAGTTGCTCGGGGTCAGCGTGACGGTGGCCGGCGAGACCGTGACATCGGTGTCGCCGGTACGGGTGAGGGTGATCGGCACGTTCGCCGTCGGCGCGGCGCTGAGCTTCAGGTTGAAGGTGGCGGTGCCACCCTCGCTGACGCTCACCGCTGACGGGGTGGCGACAAGTGTCGGGCCGGTGGCGGGGGTGACCGTGAACGCCTTCTCGGCGACCGCGATGCCGTTGGCGTTGTCGTACGCCTTGGCCTGGACCGTGTAGCTGCCGGCCGGCAGGTCTTCCTGGGTGTAGGCGTACGGAGCGGTGGTGTCGGTGTTGATCAGCAGGCCGTTGCGGTAGAACTCGACCTTGCTGATCGTCCCGTCCGGGTCGCTGGCGGTGGCGGTGAGCGGCACGTCGGCCGGCGCGGTGAACGGCCCGGTCGGCAGGCTGAGGGAGACCGTCGGCGGCTGGTTGGCCGGGGTGCCGTTGCAGGGGGTGCCGTTGAGGGTGAACGAGGTGGGCTTCGGGTTGGTCCCCGTGTGGGCGCCGTTGAAGCCGATGGTGGTGGAGGCCCCGGTGCCGAGGTTGCCGTTGTACGACTCGTTTGTCGCGGTGACCTCACTGCCGGTCTGGCTGTACCTGGCCGACCAGCCCTGGGTGACCCGCTGACCGCTGTTGGGGAAGGTCCACTTGAGCGTCCAGTTGGTGACCGGGTCGCCCAGGTTCTTGATGGTGATGTTGGCGGTGAAGCCGGTGTTCCAGTCGTTTGTCGCATAGACCACGTCGCAGGCCGGTGCGGCCTGCGCGGCGCCGGCCGGCAGGGTCACCCCGCCGACGGCGAGCGCGGCGGCGGCGAGGATCGCCACTCGGCGGCGTCGTGCCAGTTGTCTCATGTGCGCGGTGTCTCCTCGGACCAGGCCGGGATGGTCCCGGCGAGGCGCCTGCCCGCGGGTGTGGTGGTGCGCGGGGGATTCGAGGCGCCGGGATGGTGGTCGCCCCGGGCCCGGCCGGGGGTGCGTCGGTGCGGCCCGCGCGGGAGGGGGTCCCGCCGGCTGCGCTCGGGTGCCGCGACCGGTGGTGATGCTGCCGGCTGCCCTCGGCGGACCCACGCCACGCGAGCTGGCTCCTGTCGCGTGGAATCGACAGTGTGCCATGGAAGCGCTCCCACAACAAGCGCGCGGCGGGCCGGATCAGTCAGTTGTTTCGATCTCGTTTTGGGTCTTTCACAAAGGCGTGACGGGCGTTACAGTCGCAACATCGGTCGATGGGAGCGCTTCCATCGACAAAGGTTCCAACTAGAAGATCACCGGGGTCGCCCTCGTGGCGAGCCCGGGGAACCAACCCGAAGGCCGACGGCGGGCCAGCCCGGACGCCGCCGTCAGCCATCATCCCGTCACTGGGAAGGGAGGTGGAACCAGAGCCACTCGCGTGGCCCGGCTCCCGCGCGACACGCACGGCAGGACCCAACATCCGCCCGCGCGTGTGCAGTTACGGTGGGGACGGGGGTTGCCCTCCCCCGTCCCCACACTAAACCCCCGTACACGATGGGAAAAGAGGCCGACGGGACAGGCGTATACACGCCGCCCGGTCGGCCTCGTTCGCTGTCCGGGGCCCACCTCCGCATCAACCCGGCAGCACACGACCGTCAGGACGGCCGACTGACCGGGCCGCCCTCCCCTGACCTATCATGGGAGCGCTCCCGAATCTCGGCGGTGGGCCCCGTATCCACGAGGAGAATCCATGTCGATACCCACCGGGCCTGGCCCGCTGCGCTTCCCCCGCGACTTCGGCTGGGGGGCGGCCACCTCCGCGTTCCAGATCGAGGGCGCCGCCAAGGAGGACGGCCGAGGCGAATCTGTCTGGGACACGTTCAGTCGCGTCCCCGGGCGCACCCGAAACGGCGACACCGGCGACGTGGCAGCCGACCACTACCACCGGTACGCCGAAGACCTCGACCTGATGCGCGACCTCGGGCTGCGCAGCTACCGCTTCTCCATCTCCTGGCCGCGCATCCAGCCCGACGGCACCGGCGCCCCCAACCAGCGCGGGCTCGACTTCTACCGCCGGCTGATCGACGGCCTGCACGAGCGCGGCATCGCGCCGATGGCGACCCTGTTCCACTGGGACCTGCCGCAGGCGTTGCAGGACGCCCACGGCTGGGAGTCCCGCGACACCGCCTACCGCTTCGCCGACTACGCAAACGCGGTCTTCACCGCCCTCGGCGACCGGGTGCCCGTCTGGCTCACCATCAACGAACCCAAGACCGTGGTGCAGAACGGCTACCTCATCGGCCACCACGCACCCGGCCGACAGGACCCGGACGCCGCCTACCTGGTCGCCCACCACCTGCAACTCGCCCACGGCCTCGCGGTCCGCGCGCTACGCGCCACCACCAGCACCGGCCGGATCGGCCCCGCACTCAACCTGCACCCCTGCTACGCCGCCGACGACTCCCCCGAGGCTGCCGCCGCCGCCCAGCTCTACGACGGCTACGAGAACCGCCTCTACCTCGACTCCGTGCTCAAGGGCAGCTACCCGCAGGACGTGCTCGCCGACCTGGGCTCGCGCAGCCGGATGGTGCGCGGCATCCGCGACGGTGACCTGGCGATCATCTCCGCACCGGTGGACCTGCTGGCCGTGCAGTACTACACGCCGATCTACGTCACCGCCGACGGGCGCAGCGAGCAGCGCTGGCCCACCACGGAAGCCGAATGGCAGCAGATCTATCCCGACGGGATGTACGACATCCTGACCCGGGTCACCCGTGACTACGGCCCGATCCCGCTCACCGTCACCGAGAACGGGCTGCCGACCCCGGACACCCTGGCCGCCGACGGCACCGTCGACGACGCCGGCCGGATCACCTTCCTCCGCGACCACCTGGCCGCCGCGCACCGCGCCCTCGCCGCCGGGGTCCCGCTGGAGAGCTTCCACGTCTGGTCCCTGCTGGACAACTTCGAGTGGGCCGAGGGATACGACCAGCGGTGGGGTCTGGTCTATGTGGACTACCCGACCCAGCGGCGCGTGCTCAAGCGCAGCGCCCACTGGTACCGCTCCGTCATCGCCGAGGGCGGTTTCTGAGCGGGCCGCCCGGACGGCCGGGCCCGGACGGCCCGGCTCCGGTGAGCCGGTAACCGTCCGGGTCACGCCCGGACCAGTCAGCGGGGCAGCGCCTGCTGCAACTCCGCCCGCAGCGCGGGGGTGAGCATCTCGCCCGCCTGCTTCGCGAGCCGGGCCATCTCGTAGCCCACCACGCCGATGTCCGCGTCCCCGGCGGCCAGCGTGGCCAGGATCGACCCGTCACGCACCTGCATCACCAGGAAATAGCCACGGCCCATCTCGACCACCGTCTGCTTGACGATGTCGCCGTCGAACATCTGCGCCGCACCGGCGGTGATGCTCATCAGCCCGGAGGTCACCGCGGCGAGCTTGTCCGCGTTGTCGCGCGGCAGGTGATCGGAGATCGCGACAAGCAACCCGTCGGAGGAGACCACCACCGCGTGCGCCACGCCGGGCACCCGCTCCGCGAACGCGCTCACCAACCAACTCAGGTCCCGCGCCTCCTGACTCAACGTCGTCACTGTCGTCGTCCCCCTTCGTCGTGTCCCCAGGAGGGTGACACGGGTATCTCGGTGGTGTCCTCGGCCTCGGCACGCCGTACCCCGCTGTAGAGCCGGGACAGCATGCCGCCGACAGCCGCCGGGTCCAGGTCGACGCGCGGCGGCGCCGACGTCGGCTGGGCCGAGCGGGTGACCGCGGAAAGCTGTGCCATCGGCACCCGCATCGGCAGACCACGCTCGTTCGTGCCGGCGGTCACCGGCGTGGCGGGCGGCGTGGCCGGCCCAAGGTCCGTCGGCCCGACCGGACCCTGCCGGGACCACCAGCCGCCGCCGTCCGAGGCGTCGGCCGGGGCGCCGGCGGGGGCCAGCACGTCCTCGGCGCGTACAGGCACCGGGCGGGCCTGCCGCGGCACGGTGGCCGCCGGCGGGCGACCGGCCACCGGCAGGTCCAACGGGGCGACGGCCGGCCCGCGCGGACCAGCCGGCCGGGAGGCGCCTGCCATTCGCTGCGCTTCGGCACCCCGCGCCGTGCTCGCCGCAAGCATCCGTGCCGGCATCGGCGGACCCAACTCCACAGCGCCGGCCGGAGCCAGCAGGGCGGCGGGCAGCACCAGCCGGGCGACCAGGCCGCCCTGACCGCCGTCGAGCCGCACCTGTACGCCCAACCGGGCGGCCAGGTGGCTGACCACGAACAGGCCCATCCGCTCGACAGCCGCTACGTTCGCGGCCGGCGGGCTGGCCAGCACCGCGTTCGCCTCGGCCAGAGCCGCAGGGGTCATGCCCAGGCCGTTGTCGACGATCTCGATGAGTGCCGCCGACGCCTCGACCCGGGCGGTCACCAGCACAACGGTGTCCGGACGGGAGAAGGCTGTCGCGTTCTCCAGCAGCTCAGCCAGCATGTGCACAAGCTCACCGACGGCGTGCCCGACCACGTTGACGTCACCCACCGGCTCCAGGCGAACCCGCTGGTACTGCTCGATCTCGGCGGCGGCGGCCAGCAGCACGGAGCCGAGGCCGACCGGACGATTCCACCGGCGGGTGGAGTCCGTACCGGCCAGCACCAGCAGGCTCTCGTCGTTGCGGCGCATCCGGGCGGCCAGGTGGTCGAGCTTGAACAGGTTCTCCAACTGCTCCGGGTCGCTCTCCTCACGCTCCAGATCGTCAAGCAGTTCCAACTGGCGCTCCACGAGCACCTGGCTGCGCCGGGCCAGGTTGACGAACATCCCGTTGACGTTGCGCCGCATCCGCGCCTGCTCGACGGCGACGGTGACCGCGCTGCGGTGCACAGCGACGAACGCCTCGGCCAGCTCGCCGATCTCGTCGAGCGAGCGCACCACCGCTGGCGGGACCTCGATGTCGGTCACCCCGCCGGTGACGGTCCGCAGCCTGTCCAGTGCGTCCGGCAGCTCGACCTGCGCGATCCGCAGCGCCTGACTGCGCAGTAGCCGCATCGACCGGGCGACCGACCGGCCGACGAGCAGCGAGATCAGCAGGGCGGCCAGCAGCACAGTGACGATTCCGCCGACGACCAGCAGGGTGGCCCGCAGCTGGCCGGAGCTGGCGTCGTCGGCCTGCCGCACGGCGTCGTCGAGCACCCCCGCCTCCAGCTGCCGCAGCAGCTCCTGGCGTTGTTCGCTTGCCGACCACCACTGTTCCGAGGGCAGCAGGTCCGGTGCGGCGTCACCGACCGGCAGGCTGCGCTCCTCCAACTGGGTGGCGACCACGAACATCGGGTTCACCGATGTCGCGTCGTACCGGCGGATCTGATCGTTCGTGGCGGCCACCCGGAACGCCCCCAGCGCGGTGAGCTGCTGAGCGCGCAGGTCGCTGAGCAGCACCCGGTCCTCGGTGCCGTAGCGGCCGGCGCGGCCGGCGGCGTAGAGCTGGGCCCGGACCCGGGACGACAACTCCTTGACCCGGGCCAGCTGGACGTAGCGCAGCACCGCGTCGCTCAACGCCGGATTTTCCTGACCTGGCGTCGGCTCGTCGAGCAGATCGAGCAGCGCGTCGATGGCCCGGTGGTAGTTGCTCAGGACTGTGTCGTTGCTCAGCACCGCCGGCGGGATGGCCACCCGGATGTTCACCACCTGGTCGTACGCCTCAAGCGCCTCGGAGAAGGCGACCCGCCAGGACGCGTCGGCGTTGGCGAGCGGCTCGGCGGCGCGACGCAGATCCTCGACGGCCCGGTCGACTGCCGACTGCAACGGCCGCAGGGCGGTGGCCGCGGCCTCCCGGTCGCCACCGCGGCGCAGCTCACTCAACTCACCCGCCGAACGGTCGCGCTCCTGCTGAAGCTGGTGCACCACTGCGGTGATCTGCCGGCCGATGCCGACCTGCCGGGCGAAGTCGTTGAGCGCTGTCGTGCGTCCGACGAGGGTGCTTGTCTGCACGCTGGCCAGCACCAGGAACGCCACCGACGGCACCACCAGGACGGTGGCGAGCTTGGTGCTCATCCGCCAGTCGCGTAGCCGGAACGGCGAGCGACGTCGATGCGGGACGACCCGGACGTCGAAGCGGCGTCGGCGGTGGTTCGACACCTCGCCGTTCGCCGGGTCCGGACCTACCGCCACCCTGCCTCCTCCATCGTGCCGCGTCCACCGCGACCCGGGGAGCGCAGTCCATCCAACCAGGCTCGGTAGCGCTGTCAACGGTCCGGGCAGGGCGAAAGTTCAGGAAGGATACTGGGGGTCCGACCGTCCTGTCGTCGTCGGTAGGGACAGCTCATCCGTCCGGCCGATGTCGGCGAGTTCCGCCGCGTCGCCGTAACGGCCCAGCGCCACAAGTGCCGCACCGGTGGCGCCGACCTCGGGGTTGCGTTGGTGCGACACCGGCCGCGGCGCCAGAGTGGCGGCGAACGCCTGGCGCCACCACACCGAGGCGGCCACCGCGCCACCGCCCAGCACCACGTCGACAGGACTGTCGATCGTGGACTCCAGCACCGCGAGGTCGTCGGCGACCAGCTCACAGAGCCCCTGCATGAGGCCGGCCAGGATGTCCACAGCCGTGGTGCTGAAGCTCAGCCCACGCAACTCGCCCGTGCCCGCCGGTGCGATCCCGGGCGCTCGGTCACCGCCGAAGCGGGGATCCGCCGGCCGGCCACCACCGGGCGGCACCAGCGCCAGCGCCGCGTCCAACTCGTCGCCCCGGGGCAACCTCAACTCCCTGTCGGCCCAGGCGAACAGGTTGCCGCCGCTGGAGTACGCCGCCCCGGTCACCACATGGTCGTGGTCTACCCGGTAACGCCAGAGCCGTTCGGGCAGCCGGGGCATGGGATCGCCGGCCGGGATCCGCTGCATCAGGCGTACGGCGGCGGAGGTGCCGACGGTGACCGCAGCCCGGCTCGGGTCGACGCAGCCCGACCCCACGTTCGACGCCCCGCCGTCGCCGACCGGCGGCGACCAGCGGGCCTCGGCCAACGGCGGCCAGCGTCGCACCCAGTCGGGCCGGAGCCGACCGTGCCAGTTCGACTCCCACAGGGGCGGCAGCTCACCGGGATGCGTCCCGGCCAGCGCCAGCGCCTCCTCGTCCCAGCGCAGGCTGCCCAGGTCCAGCAGGCCGGTGCCGGACGCCTGGGAGATCGACATGGGCGCCGCCTCCAGCAGTTCGCCCAGGACGTACTCGGGCAGGCCGACGAATCGGGTGACCGAGGTGCCGGAGTGCTCCCGCAGCCAGGGCAGGCGCACCGACCAGTAGGAACGGTGCCACCAGCAGCCGGTGCGCTGATGGAAGTCGTCCGGGTCGGCCGGGCCCGCTGCGCCGTCGGCCGGCGTCGGCCGGGTGTCGAGCCAGGTCACCACCGGGCCGAGCGGGCTGCCGTCGCGGCCCAGCGGAAGCACCGAGTGCCACTGCGCCGAGATCGCCACCAGATGTACGTCGCGCAGGTGCCCCGCCTCGGCCAGCTCGTCCAGACACTCGACGAGCAGGCCGAGGTAGTCGGGCCCGGACAGCGTGCCGGTGCCGTCGTCGCCGAGGGCGAGGTCGACCTTCCGCCGAGCCAACGCGCCGGGCAGCGGTTGGGCATCGCCGCCCAGCACCAGCCCGCGTACCGAGGAGGTGCCCAGGTCGAGCGCGAGAATGTTCATCGCCGGTCAAGTTACCCGGTGCCGACCGGACGGGAACGGCGGTCCGGCCCGGCACACCGGTAGGGCCGAACGGGTTCCGGGCCCGCAGGCGACCGCGTAGGGTGGTCGCATGCTCGCGCACCTGACCTGCTGGTGGCCCGCCAACCTGGCGGCCACCCCCCGCGCGTAGCTTCATCCACGCGGCCGCCATCGAGGCGGCCGCCGGAACTCCCGGCCCGAATGGCCGCCCTCGCTGGCGGCGCCCGGCCTACGGAGATTCCGATGACCTACCTGACCGACCTGCTCGCCGCCGTCGCCGACGGTGCCGACCCCGGCCCCTTCGCGCTCGTGCGCCGCGAGGGCTCCGACGAGTTGGAACTGTTCACCGGCCCGGTTGGCACCGTCGACCGGCTCGCGGACATCCCGTTGCCGCCCGGCACTCCCGGTGCGCGGACGCTTGCCGTGGTGCCGTACCGGCAGATCGCCGAACGCGGCTTCGCCTGCGTCGACGACGGCGCCCCGCTGGAGTGCCTCCAGGTGCGCGAGCACCTGCGGATCCCCCTGGCCGAGGCACTGGCCGCGCTGCCCGACGAGCCGGTCCGCACCATGGACGTCGCATTCGACGTCACCGACGAGGAGTACGCCCAGATCGTGCAACGGGTGCTCGCCGAGGAGATCGGCCGGGGCGAGGGCGCCAACTTCGTCATCCACCGCACCCTGCACGCCACTGTGCAGGGTGCACCGCTGGTGGCCGCGCTCGCCGCGCTGCGCCGGCTGCTGGTCGCCGAACGCGGCGCGTACTGGACGTTCGTTGTGCACACCGGCACCCGGACCCTTGTCGGCGCCAGCCCGGAACGGCACGTGAGCGTCGACGACGGGCTCGTGATGATGAACCCGATCAGCGGCACCTTCCGGCCTGCCGGCGGCGCACCGGACACCGCGGCGCTGCTGCGGTTCCTCGCCGACCCCAAGGAGGTCGAGGAGCTGTACATGGTGCTCGACGAGGAGCTGAAGATGATGGCCACCGTGGCCGAGCACGGCGGCCAGGTGATCGGCCCGTACCTCAAGGAGATGTCGCACCTGGCGCACACCGAGTACCTGCTCGCCGGGCGGGGCACCCGCGACGTGCGGGAGGTGCTGCGGGAGACGATGTTCGCGCCTACCGTCACGGGCAGCCCGATGGAGAACGCCTGCCGGGTGATCGCTCGGCACGAGGGTCGCGGCCGGGGCTACTACGCGGGGGTGCTGGCCCTGCTCGGCCACGACGAGGCCGGCCGGCAGACGCTTGACGCGCCGATCCTGATCCGGACCGCCGAGATCTCGCCCACCGGCCGGCTGCGGGTGCCGGTCGGCGCGACACTGGTCCGGCACTCGACGGCTGCCGGCGAGGTGGCCGAGACGCACGCCAAGGCGGCCGGGGTGCTGGCCGCGCTGGGTCTCGGCCCGGCGGCGCCCGTCGGCGCCGGCGGGCCTGTCGCGCGGCTGGCCGACGATCCGGCGGTACGCGCCGCGCTCGCCGCGCGTAACGCCCCGCTGGCCCGGTTCTGGCTGGACCAGCGGGCGCCGAACGCGCCGGGGCTGCCGGGTCTGGCGGGCCGCCGGGCGCTTATCGTCGACGCCGAGGACACCTTCACCGGCATGTTGGCCCACCAACTGGGCGCGTTGGGTCTCGCGGTCACGCTGCGGCCCTGGCACGCCTGCGAGCCGGTCGACGGGTACGACCTGGTGGTGGCCGGGCCGGGACCGGGCGACCCGGGCAGCCCGGACGAGCCGAAGATGGTGGCGTTGCGGAAGCTGCTGACCGGGCTGCTGGCGGCCGGGCGGCCGACCCTCGCCGTCTGCCTGGGGCACCAGGTGCTGGCCGGACTGCTGGGCCTGCCGCTGCACCGCCGACAGGCGCCCTATCAGGGGTTGCAGCGGGAGGTGTCGCTGTTCGGCCAAACCCGGCGGGTGGGTTTCTACTCGACGTTCACCGCGCTCGCCGACGTCGACCACCTGGACACCGCGTACGGGACTGTGGAGTTGGCCCGGGACGGCAGCGACGGCGCCGTGCACGCCCTGCGTGGGCGCTGCTTCGCCGGGGTGCAGTTCCACCCGGAGTCGGTGCTCAGCCCGGACGGGCTCGCCGTGCTTGCCGAGCTACTTGCCGACCTGCTCCCGGCCGCACCGGCGGGCATAGCCACCACCGCGCGGGGGTAGGGCTGCTGGAGCCGGTGGCGCGAGCGGGCTGAGAGCCCCCGCCCGCGCCACCGGTCTCCCAGTGCGCGGCCCCGCAGTCGTCACCTGGTCAACCCGCCATGCCCTGCTTCAACGCGGCGCCGATAAGCACCGCTCGCCGGGCGGTGAGGGCGCAGGCGCCAAGCGCCACCGCGTCCGGGGCGATCTCGCCGTTGTTGCTTGTGTGCGAGGCGCCGTACGGGTTGCCGGCAACGAACTGGCTGGTGTCGGTGTAGCCGGGGGGCACGACGACCCCACCCCAGTGGTAGAAGACGTTGAAGAGCGAGGTGAGCGTGGTCTCCTGCCCACCGTGCGAGGTCGCCGTGGAGGTGAAGGCGGCGTAGACCTTGTTGGCCAGCGCACCCTGCGCCCACAGCGGGCCGGTGGTGTCGATGAACTGCTTCAACTGGGCGGCGATCATGCCGTACCGGGTGGGCGCACCCATGATCACCACGTCGGCCCAGGCGAGGTCGTCGATCATCGCCTCGGGCACGTCCTGGGTCTCCAGGTGGTGCGCCTGCCAACCGGAGTTGGAGCGGATCGCCTCGTCCGGCGCCAACTCCCGCACCTTGCGCAGGCGTACCTCGGCGCCGGCTTCGCCAGCCGCCTCGCAGACGGCCTGCGCCATCTGGTACGTGATGCCTGTGGCGCTGTAGTAGATCACCGCTACCTTCGTCTGGGCAGCCATCAGAATGTCTCCTTAGTCGCGGATCAGCTCTCGCGACTTCCCCTTCTGTCCCGCGACAAACGAGGCCCCGGCCCATCGGGCCGGCCGGTTTCGCTGGTCAGCCCGGTTTTCTGGTCAGCGGACCAGCGCTGCCATCAGCCGGTCCAGCTCGGCCGCCGGATCGGCCGTGAGCCCGGTGTGCACCGGCCCGGTCTGGATCATCGTGCTGCGGGGTGCGGCAAGCCAGTGGAACCGTTCGCCGAGCCGCATCCGGGTCGCCGGCCCGTCACCGGAGCAGGTCCGGTTCCAGGAGTCGAGCACCGCCGCGACTGCGGGCAGGTCGACGTCGGGAGCCAACGCGCGGACCCGGTCGGCGTCCAGGTGCGTCCGCGCTGCCAGGAAGTCGCGCTGCTGGCAGTAGAGCAGCACGCCGACGTTGATCTGCTCGCCGCGCTCGATGCGGGGCACCAGCCGGATGACCGCGTACTCGAAGGGGTGTCTCACTCGGCGCTCCCCGCCGGCAGCCAGTCGGCCGTTCGGGCGACCCGGCGCGACAGGTGCGCCACGTACGCCTCCCGAGCCTCGTCGGCCGAGTCGAAGTCGGCAGCGGTAAGCCACTCCGAGGGCACCAGCGCCAGCACCTCGGCGAGCAGGTCGGGGGTGACCCGAGGCGCCAGCTCGGCGTCGGCCTCGGCGACCCGGTCGGCGTACGGCGCCAGCACGTGATCCTCAGCCCGGTAGCGCCGGAGCACGGCGGCTTCGGCCGTCGGCCAGTTGTGGTGGAAGTAGAGCGCGGCACCATGGTCGATCAGCCACAGCTCCCGGTGCCAGATCAGCAGGTTCGGGTTGCGCCAGCTCCTGTCGACGTTCTGCACGTACGCGTCGAACCAGAGCACCCGGGAGGCCAGGAGCGGGTCCACCTGGTGCGCGACCGGGTCGAAGCCCAGCGCTCCCGGGAGGAAGTCCATCCCCAGGTTGGCGCCGCCGCTGTTGCGCAGCAGTTCCTGCACCTCCTGGTCGGGCTCGGCCCGCCCGATCACCGGGTCGACGTCGAGGACCACAAGTGACGGGACCCGCAGGTCCAACCGGCGGGCAAGCTCGCCGCAGATCACCTCGGCGACGAGCGCCTTCGGGCCCTGCCCGGCCCCTCGGAACTTCGCCACGTACGTGCCGAGGTCGTCGGCCTCCACGACGCCCGGCAGCGAGCCACCCTCGCGCAGTGGGGTGACGTAACGGATCGCGGCGACCTGGCGGAGCACGTCGCCCACCCTACTGTGGCGGCCGTTCAGCCATCCCGTTCGGCCGGTCACTCCGGTGCGCGTGATGTCTGTGAGACATTGTGCTGTCTCACAGACATCACGCACCCGGATGCACGTGCTCCCGACCGCCCACGTGCCGTCAGTCGAGCTTGTCGCGCAGGTCGTCGACCTGCTGCTGAAGGCGGTCCACCGCGCCCTCGTTGTTGACGAAGGTGCTGATGCCCGCGGCCAGGCCCAGACCGATAAGCACCGCCAGGATGCTCAGCACGAGGCCGCCGATGGCCACTCCCCGACCGGTCACCCCGGGCCGCCGGCTCATCTTCAGGCCGACGATGCCGAGGATGACGCCGATGATGCCGAGGATCAGCCCGATCCAGGCGAGGATCGCGGTCAGCACGCTGAGCAGGCCAGCCACCCCGAAGACCAGGGCGAAGGTGGCGGCCGCGCTGGTCTTGGCGTTGGTGGTCGGCGCCCGATGAGTCCGGGACCCGGCCGGTGCGCCAGCACCCCGGGCCGGTTCGCTTGCGGCAGTCATGGGACTCCCTTCCGTACGCGCGGTACGCGTACTTCCGGCGGGCGCATTCCCACCGCGTCGGCTGTTAAGCCCCGATGTCGGTGGGTGGACCTAGGCTGCGTTCCGACAACCGAGAGGGGCGCCATGACCGCCGACCTCAGCGCGGCCGACGCGCTGACCCTGCGGATGACAAGCCTGCTGCTGCGCCCGCATCCGGGCACCCGACCCGGCACCGTCGCCGAGGTGGTCGAGTGGTTCGGCGCGATGCAGGCGCAGGACCTGGCCAGCGGCCTCTGGTCGTTGGGTGCGCGGCTGCCGGGGCACAACATGGCCGACGTGCAGGCAGCCCTGGAGCGCCGCGAGGCCCTGCGCACCTGGCCGATGCGCGGCACCGTGCACCTCGTCCCACCCGCCGACGCCCGCTGGATGTTGGAGCTCACGGGCGTCCGCTCGCTGGCCGGCCTGGCGGCCCGTCGAGCCCGCCTGGAGCTCACCGACGACGACGCGGAGCGAGCCGTCGACGTCCTGGGCGCCGCGCTGGCCGGCGGCGGTCGGCTCACCCGGGCGCAGTGCCTGGCGACCCTCCGCGCGGCCGGGGTGGCGACCGACGGCCAGCGCGGCTACCACCTGCTCTGGTATTCGAGTGTGCGCGGGGTGACCTGTCTGGCCCCGACCGTCGGCACCGAGCAGACCTTCGCCCTACTCGACGAGTGGGCACCCGAGCCACGCCGACCGGAGCGGGACGAGGCGCTGGCCATGCTCGCCCACCGCTACGCTCGCGGGCACGGGCCGGTCACCGCCCGCGAGTTCGCCGGCTGGAGTGGCCTCACCCTCACCGACGCGCGGCGCGGCCTGGTCGCCGCCGACGGGCTCAGCACCGTACGCGTCGACGGCGAGCCAACGTACGTCGACGCGGCGCTCGTCGACACCGCGCTTACCGACGCGGTACGCACGCCAGTGGACGACATGCTCGTGCTGCCCGGCTTCGACGAATACCTGCTCGGCTACCGGGACCGCACCCTGATGCTCGACCCCGCGCATCAGGCGGCCGTGGTGCCGGGCAACAACGGTGTCTTCCAGGCCACGGTGGTCCGCGCCGGTCGGGTGGTGGGCGTGTGGAAGCGCAAGATCGGCCGGACCGCTGTCACCATCACGATCCAGCCGCTGACAGCGCTCGACGCCGCCGCGCGGGCCCGGGTGGAGCAGGCGCTGGGCCGGTACGCGGACTTCCTCGGGCTGCCTCCCCGCTTCGACTGGCGGCCCTGACCACCTGCCCCACCGCACACGCGACGCGGGAATCGGCGAGGGCCGGCGAGTTCGCCCGCCGGCCCCACCACGACGGACGCCCTCAGTCGGCCAGGGCGCCGGCCGCCCGGCCCTCGTGCAGGGTCAGGTTGCGGCCGTTGGACGGGTCGAACAGGTGGATCTTCTCCAGGTTGAACCAGACCCGGTGCGGCTGCCCCTCCGCGACCGTCGACTCCGCGGACAGCCGGGTCACCAGGTTGCCGCCGGCCCCGGCGAAGTCGGCCGCGCCCGCGTCGGCGGCCAACTCCTCCAACTCGGCGGCGGTGGCCTTCTCGCCCTCGACGGTGAAGTAGACGTACTTGTCCGAGCCCATCGACTCGACGATCTCCACGGGCGCCTCGAACTCCAGGCCCCGGCGTCGGGTGTCGTCGTCGACAAGAGCGGCGTCCTCGAAGTGCTCGGGGCGGATGCCGAGGATCAGCTCGCGCGGCGCGTCGGCCGCCTCCAACTCGCGGCGCACCCGGTCGCCGAGCGGCACGTCACCCAGTGCGGTGTGCAGCCCGCCGTCCTGCACTGCGGCGTGCAGGAAGTTCATCGACGGAGAGCCGATGAAGCCGGCCACGAAGAGGTTGCGCGGGTGGTCGTAGAGCTCCTGCGGCGGCCCGACCTGCTGCACCGCTCCCCCGCGCATGATCACGACCCGGTCGCCGAGGGTCATCGCCTCGGTCTGGTCGTGGGTGACGTAGACGGTGGTGGTGCCGAGCTGCTTCTGCAACCGGGACACCACAGTGCGCATCTGCACCCGCAGCTTGGCGTCGAGGTTCGACAGCGGCTCGTCCATCAGGAACGCCTTCGGCTGGCGGACGATCGCCCGGCCCATCGCCACCCGCTGCCGCTGCCCGCCGGAGAGGTTGGCCGGCTTGCGGTCCAGCAGCGGGGTCAGCTCCAGCACCTTCGCGGCCTCGTCGACCTTGGAGTTGATCGTCTCCTTGTCGAGCTTCGCCAGCCGCAGCGGGAACGCCATGTTCTCCCGGACGGTCATGTTCGGATACAGCGCGTACGACTGGAACACCATTGCGATGTCCCGGTCCCGGGGAGCCTTGTCGTTGACCCGCTGGCCGCCGATGCGCAGCTCACCGGAGCTGATGTCCTCCAGGCCCGCGATCATGTTGAGGGTGGTGGACTTGCCGCAGCCCGAGGGTCCGACCAGGATCACGAACTCGCCGTCGGCGATCTCCAGGTCGACGTCCTGCACGGCGACGGTCCCGTCCGGGAAACTCTTGCTCACCTTGTCGAGCACGATGTCAGCCATGACTTTCCACCTATCCCTTGACTGCGCCGGAGGTCAGACCGGACACGATGCGGCGCTGGAAGAAGAGAACGAACAGGATGATCGGAACGGTGATCACCACGGCGGCGGCGCAGATCGCCCCGGTGGGGTCCTCGAACTGCGACTCGCCGGTGAAGAACGACAGGGCGACCGGCACCGTACGGGCGCGTTCGGTGGAGGTCAGCGTGATCGCGAACAGGAAGTCGTTCCAGCAGAAGATGAAGACCAGGATCGCCGTGGTGAACAACCCGGGCGCGGCCAGCGGGGCGATCACCCGCCGGAACGCCTGCCCCTGGGTGGCGCCGTCCATCTTCGCCGCCTTCTCCAGATCCCACGGGATCTGCTTGAAGAACGCCGACAGCGTGTAGATCGCCAGCGGCAGCGCGAACGTGATGTACGGCAGGATCAGCCCGGGCCAGGTGTCGAAGAGGCCGAGTTGACGCTCGATCTCGAACAGCGGCGACACCAGTGACACCTGCGGGAACATGGCGATCAGCAGGGACACACCGACCAGGAGCTTCTTGCCGGGGAAGTCCAGCCGGCTGATCGCGTACGCGGCCATCGCGCCGAGCACCACCGCGATGAGCGTGGCGATCAGGGCGATGCCGATGGAGTTGACAAGAGCGCGGACGAACTGGTCGGTGTCGAAGATCGACTTGTAGTTGTCAAGCGTCCACTCGCGCGGAATGAACTTGCCGTCGGTCAGGGTGGCCGGCGTCTTGAACGACAGCGACGCGATCCACAGCACCGGGACCAGCGCGAAGACGATCACGAGGACGTCGAGCAGACCCCAACGCAGCTTCGCCCGGGTGGTGGTTGCGGTACCGGTGGCCATGTCAGCGCCTCTCGGAGTCGTCGCTGCCCGGGGCAGCGGTGCCGAACAGCTTCACGAAGACGAACGCGATGATCGCCACGGTGATGAAGATCAGCACCGACATCGTCGAGCCGATGCCGAGGTTCAGACCCCGGATCAGGTTGTTGTAGGCGAGCATCGACACCGACGAGGTCTCATTGCCGCCGGCGGTCAACACGAAGATGTTGTCGAAGACCCGGAACGCGTCGAGGGTGCGGAACAGCAGCGCGACCAGGATCGCCGGCTTCATCACCGGCAGCATCACCTTGGTGAACCGCTGCCACGCCGTCGCGCCGTCGGTGGAGGCGGCCTTGAGCAGGTCCTCCGGCACCAGCGCCAACCCGGCCATCAGCAGCAGCGCCATGAACGGGGTGGTCTTCCAGATCTCCGCCAGCATGATGATCGCCAGCGAACTGGCTCGCTCGGTAAGTGGAGCGCCGTCGCTGAACAGGTTGGCCAGGTAGCCCGTGCCCGGCGTCCAGGCGTACCGCCAGGAGAACGCCGCGACCACGGTGACGATCCCGTACGGGATCAGCGCCGAGGTCCGCACCAGGCCACGCCCGACAAGGGTGCGGTGCATGATGATCGCCAACCCCATGCCGAGCACCAGCTCGACGGCCACGGTGACCACCGTGATCAGCATGGTCACCCCGAACGCCGTCCACCAGAACTCGTTGGTGAGCACCGTGACGTAGTTCTCCAGGCCGATGAACTCGCGCTGGTCGGGAAAGCGCAGGTCGAAGCGCTGCAACGACAGCCAGACCGAATAGATGATCGGGTACGCGGTCACCGCGACCATTACCAACGCGGCCGGCGCGCAGAGCAACCAGCCGAGCTTGCGTTCGGCCTTCTTGTTCTCACTCAGCGGCGGCTTGCGACGACCACCGCGTTGGGCCGGCACGGTCGGTGGCGTGGTTTCCTCGGCGACGGTGTCCGCGCCGGCCGGTGTGGCGTTGACGCTCACGGCAGTACACCCTTCGATTCGAGGGCATCGGAGATGGCGTCGCGCAACTCGTCGGCCGTCTGCTGCGGGCGGATCGCCGACGGCGGCGACAGGATCGCCGACATCACTGTGGAGATGCTCTGGTAGGCCGGGGTCAGCGGACGGGTCGCCGGCTCCTTCAGCTCCTCCAGGATGGTGTCCTTCATCGGGTACGCCTCGGCCATCTCCGGCTCGTCGTAGACCGCCTCGATGGTCGGCGGCACGCCGTCGTTGATGGCGGAGAACTTCTGGTGCTCGGGGCTGCGCAGGCACCGGGCCGCCTCGAACGACAGTTCCGGGTGTTTGGAGTACGAGCTGACGGCCAGGTTGAACCCGCCGATGGTCACCCGGCTCGGGGTGTTCGCGTCGATGCCCGGCATCCGCGCCCAGCCGACCTGCTTGGCCAGCTCCGGGTTGGCCTCCTGCAACGCCGGATAGACGAACGGCCAGTTGACCTGGAAGGCGCCGTTGCCGGACTGGAACTCCAGCCGGACCGGGTCCTCCGTGGCGTTGCTGAAGGACGGCGACGTCACGCCGGACGTGGCGAGGCGTCGCAACTGGTCCAGCGCCCGCACCGTGCCCTCGTCCATCACGGCCTGCTTGCCGTCGTCGCTGAGGATCTTTCCGCCGGCGCTCTCGGCCATCGTGTTGTAGAGCACGACCAGACCCTCGTACTGAGCGCCCATGGTGAGCACCTGGTGGGGCTTGCCCTGGTCCTTGAGCTGCTGGGCCGCGTCGATCATCTGGTCCCAGGTCGTCGGCGGCTGCGGCACCAGGTCCTTGCGATACCAGAGCAACTGGACGTTCGTGTTCTTCGGCGCGGCGTACAGCTTGTCCTCATAGCGGGCGGTGTCCAGCGGCCCGGCTAGGGTGCCCTGCTCGACCTCGGCCTTGTCCTGGCCGGTCCACTCACGGATCCACTTGGCGCTTGCGAACTCCTGGGTCCAGGTGACGTCCAGCCCGAGCACGTCCATGCCGCTGTCCTCGGCGGCCAGCCGTCGCACCATCTGCACCCGCTGGTCATCGGCCTGCCGGGGCAGCACCCGATAGGCGATCTTGTACCGCCCCTGCGCCTGCGCGTTGCAGTCGTCGACGACCTTCTGCAGGTTCTGCTCGGGCGAGTAGTACAGGTTGATCGTCGGTGGGCCACCATCGTCACCGGAACCGCAGGCGGCCAGCGGCGCGACCAGCGCCAGCGCGGCTGCCGCCGCTCCGAGCCGAACAATCGGCCGACGCCGCCGCCGGGCCGTTTCGGGGTCCGTCATCGCCCTCCCCCTCTCTTCGGCGAAAGACCGGGGAGGGGCATCCGCGCCCCGGTGCACGGCGAGACTTCCGAGCCCTGGAGCTGCGGAAACGCCCCGACTCGGATGCTCTGTGCGGCTACACTGCCCCACCCGCGAAGCCACGAAACCTGCCCGCGCGCTGCCGTTGCACCGACCCGGCCGGATGAGTGAGGGCGCCGCAGTATGACAGGCGTAAGCTGCACGTATGACAGAGCCGCAGCGTCGCTTCACGATCTCCGTCCCACCGGACGTGAGTCAGATCCTGGAGAGCCAGGGCCACCGCATGGCCAGCGCTTACGTCACCGAGTCGGTGCGCCGCCGCAGGCGGGTGGAGCAGCACAAGGAGTTGTTGCTCGCGGCCGGCATTCACGTCACTGAGCAGGGTGTCGCCGAGGCTCGGGCCCGCCGCCTGGGTGTGGAAGCCGAGTGGCCCCTGGAGCGGTTCGAAGCCGAACGCGCCAAGATCCGCGCCGCCATGGAGGCCGAGATGAACGGCGATGACGCTGCTCCCCGCGCTGACGCCGGATGACCTCGGAGACGAAGCCTCCAATCCGGCTGATCCTGGACCGGTCAGCTCTGCTGGGATACGCCGTCCTCCGGACGGTGCACGTGGGCGAGCCCGTCCACGAGGTGATTGAGGACGGGGTGCGGTTCGGTGTGCCGGTGGTGGCAGCCGCCGAAGCGCTGAACATGGCGACCGGCAAGGACCTGGCCCTGCTGCACCAACTACTGGGCCTGCCCGCCTGCGCACTGCTGCCGGAGCGGGCGCAGGACCTGCCGGAGCTGACCTTCTGGCAGCGCAGGACCCACCGCTTCGACCTGGCCGCTGCCGCCGTGGCGGGTCTGACCCACGACGCCGCGGTGCTCACCGGCGAGGGACCCGGGTACTCCGAAGGGGTGCCGCTGATCCACTTCCCCGGATGAACTCCGGTGTGCCGCCCGAGGAGGGGTACGAGCGGGGTCAGCCGCGGGCCCGCGCCCAGGAGAGGAAGCGCTCGGTCATCCGGGCCGGCGGGTGGTCCGGGTGGAGTTGGGTGAGCTGGTTCGTCGCCTCATGCATCAGGGTGCCGAGGTAGATCAGCAGCGCCGTCCGGCTGTCCCGGTACTCGGTCAGCAGGGCGAGCTTGGCCGGCTGACAGGGCCACTCCTTTCCGCAACTGCGGCACCGCCAGAGCGGGCGCATGGCGACGTGCGGGACGGGTGGCCGGACCACAATCACCGCCACCGCATCGTGTGCTGGTGGTCGCTCCACCACGTGACAGTGCTCCACACATCGACCTCCTCGGGTGGGGGGCGGGGCCGCTCCCGCACGGGGGATCGGGAGCGACCCCGGGGCAGGGCCCGCCGCCGCCAATTCCGGCCACCAGCGGACCCGCCACTGGTGACAGTTTGGGGTGACACGACTACCGTCGATACGTGCTCAGGGCATCCGTGCAGCTCAACGGCCCAGGTGAGCAGCCCCGGCGGACACGCCGATCCACAGTGAGCGGAGTTTGGGGAATTGATGGGGACCGTCACCGACTACGTGCTGGAGGAGCTGCGTCTGCTCCGGGCGGGGTCCGGGCTCAGCCAGGATGACTTCGGCAGGGGCATCGGCTATTCGGGTTCGCACGTCAGCTCGGTGGAGACCGGCGGACGACCCCCCACGAAGGAGTACATGCGGGCGGTCGACGCCCAGCACGAGACCGGCGGGCGCTTCCTGCGCATGTTGGAGAGGTTGGCCCAACTCGACGCCGAGCCGGCCTGGCTGCGCGAGTGGATCGAGTTCGAACGCGAGGCCACCACGCTGCGCTGGTTCGAGCTGTCGTACGTGCCGGGCCTCCTACAGACCGAGCGGTACGCCCGCGCCACGCTGGCCGGCGGCCGGTTCGATGCCGAGGACGTCGACCGCATCGTCGCCTCTCGGCTGGAGCGACAGTCGATCCTGCACCGCCCGCGCCCGCCGCAGCTCATCGCCGTCTTGGACGAGGCGGTGCTCCGCCGGCCGGTGCTCGATCAGCCGGGGCTGATGGTCGAGCAGTGTGAGCATCTGGCCCAACTGGCGGCAGCGGAGCATATTCAGGTGCACATCGTGCCTGCGGATGCTGGCATGTACCTGGGGCTGGCGGGCCAGTTCATCATCGCCGAGTTGCCCGATGGAACACGGGTAGCCCACGCCGACAACCAGCTCACCGCGCAGATCATCGATGCGCCAGCGGACGTCGCTAAGCTGGCGAAGACGTGGGAGATCGTGCGGAACGAGGCGCTCCCCCGCCGGCAGTCAATCGAGCTGATCAAGGAAGTGGCGAAGTCATGGACATGATGACCCCGCAGTGGCGAAAGTCGACCAGGTCCGGCGGCAACGGTGGGTCCTGCGTCGAGGTCGCCGACAACCTGCCGAACGTGGTGCTGGTACGGGACACGAAGGACCGGGACGGCGGCACCCTGCACGTCGATCCGGCGGCCTGGAGGGCGTTCGTCGGTTACGCCAAACGGCACTGACCCCCACAGATCCACCCCGACCAGGCATGCTGGGATCAGCATCGCGCGCTTCAAGGACCTCTGCCTGCACGCCTCCGCCCCGCGCTCGCTGGGCGCCTTCTGGGCGCGGGTGCTCGACGGGGAGCTGGCCGACGCTGGCGGCGACGACACCCGGGTCGACCCCCGATTCCGCCCGCTCCGACGCCGAGTCGATCTGGGTGAACGAGGTGCCCGAACCCCGGACCGGCAAGACCCGCGTACACCTGGATCTGCGGTTGCCTGATGCGGACCGGCGGCGCTGCTCGCGGCCGGCGCCCGGCTGGTCCGCGAACCGGTCGGCGACGCCGACTGGTGGGTGCTGGCCGACCCGGAGGGCAACGAGTTCTGCGCCTTCGCGCCACGGCCCATCGGGTGAGCGGCCGACTACCCAGCGCGGGCAGCGTCGACTAGCGTTTCCCTAGCGCCGCAGCCGGCGCGTTCGCCGCCGCCGTCGACACGCCTCGGCCGACCCCAGCCTGCCCGATCGGTTGGTTATCGCGGGAACATCCCACCGCCGCCGCACCGGTTCGGCAGGATCGTCCCAACGAGGAGGTGCCGTCGTGCAGGACACCCGCGCTCTCGCCCTGACATTCGAGGTGAGCGGCCTGCCACCGGTCAAGACCGAAGCGTTGTCCATCTTCGCTGCCGGGCATCGGCAGGCGACGAGGGTCCGCACCCTGCTCCAGGCCGCCCTGCAAGCGGCCCAGCGCACCGGCTGGACGCCGTTGCCCGGGCCGGTCGAGGTCGACCTCGTCCTACGTTGCCCTCCCGGGCACCGTACGGCCGACGCCAGCACCCTGCTCGGCGGCGTCTGCGCCGTGTTGCAGGACAAGAAGCGGGTGTCCAACATCGGCCTGGCCCACCTGGGCGTCCTTGTGGACGTCGCGCTCTACGACGACGACCGGCAGATCCGCCGTTTGTCGTACCAGGAGGAGCCGGCGGAGGAATTCTCGTACCAGGTGCGGGTCACCGCCGTACCAACAGGCGTTTGACCGACGGCCGCGGTGGGGTATCGCGGACGCCGACGAAGGGAGCACCGATGTCGGAGCCACATGTCACGCTCGACCCGCGCGGGCTCGACAGCGTGCAGCAGAAGTTGCGCGGGCCGCTGGAGGACCAGCTGACCTCGGCGCTCCAGGCGGCCACCGACCGGGTCCGCGCCGGCTATGCCGGCGAACCGGTCGAGCAGGTCTGCCAGCGGCTCCTGGACGAGACGCGCTCCGGGTTGCATCCCGACATCGCGGCCGGCTTCAACCCGGACATGAACGAGTTCTGCCGGGTGGCGGTGGCGATCGTCCGTGGCGGCGCGACCTCCTGAGCCCGGCCGTCAGCGCGTGCGAACGTCGTCGCCGACATCCTGGCCCGAGCGGGACGTGGTCAGGGCCGGGTCCGCAACTACCCGGCCCTGACCCCCGGCGGACCGGCAGGGGGCGGACAGCTCCGGCACTCCGTCGCGGGCGTGACACGACGCCCGCAGCTCGGCGGAGAGAGCCGACCGCCGCGCACTCAGCTCCACGGTGCCCACCCGCCGGCCGCCGGTGCGCCCCCGGCACACCCCGAAGGACCGTGAGCGCCGACCCAGGCTAGGCGGGCCGCGACGGGCCGGACAAGCCGTGCCGGACCGCCTGTGGCGTGACTGATATCAAGGGGGAAAAGCGGCACGTCGGCGTAACGCACCCATGATCGCTGGCGCTGTTCGGGCTCCGAGGCCGACCAGGTCGCGCAGCAGAAGGCCAGCGGATCGGTCAGAAGTGCCGCAGCAGATCGCGGAACTCCGCAAGTCGCAGAACGCCCGGGTCGGTCGGGTCCAGTTCGTCGTCCTCCAGCACCCAGGTGTTCTCGTTCGGAATGAACACGGCGTTCAGTCCGGCCGCCCGAGCCGGCAGGATGTCCGACTTCGGGGAGTTGCCGATCATCCACGCGCCGGCCGGGTCGAAGCCGTGCTCCCGGGTCAGCCACCGGTACGTGTCGACCTTCTTCTCGGCGACGATGTGCGCGGCGCGGAAGTGGTGCAGCAACCCGCACGCGTCCAGCTTGCGCTGCTGTTCCTCCCGATCGCCCTTGGTCAACAGCAGCAGTTCGTGCCGACCGGCCAACTCGTCGAGCGCCTCGGCCACACCGGGCATCAGCTCCACCCGGTGCTCCACAAGCGCCAGAGCCAGCCGGTCGATGTCCTGGCGCTCGGCGTCGGTGGCCGGTCGCTCGCGCAGCCGTTCCAGACAGTCCGCCAGGCTGCGCAGGAAGACCTTGCTGCCGTACCCGTGCGCGACCGCGTTGGCCCGCTCGATGTCGTCGAGGATCGCCCGGATCTCCGCCCGGTCCAGGGTGGGGTGGTCGAGCCACCCGAGGAAGTCGTCGATGACCCGCTCGAAGACGACGTTGTTCTCCCAGAGGGTGTCGTCCGCGTCGAAGACCAGCACCTGCGCCTGCCGTCGAGCCATCGCGTCCGTCATGCCGCCACCTCTCGTGATGGACTCCGTTGACGATCCGGAACTCTAGGGCGTGTTGACCAGCGGACCCAGCGACTTTCCGCAAGCCGTCACGGCCACCGCAGCAGCCTCTCCGCGATCATCACCTCCCGCTCCTCCTGCCCTTCGGGTCGCAGGCGGCCACCCCGGGTGAGCATCACCACGCCGTGCAGCAGACTCCAGCCCACTTCGGCGAGGGTGTCCGGGTCCCGCCCCTCGGCCAGCGGGGCGAGGGCCGCCCGCAGCTCGGCGAAGACCGCCCGGGGCGCGGCCGGCACACCATCCACGCCGAGGGCGAGGTCGGGGGTCATCGCGAGCATCGCGTCATAGACCTCCGGATTCGTGTACGCGAAGTCGAGGTACGCGGTCGCGACGGCCGGCCAGGCCCTCTCGGGACTGCCGGTGGCTTCCGCGTGCGCCTCCGCCAGATCGGCGGCCAGGTCGACGAGGGCACATGCGGCGACGGCGGCGAGCAGCGCATCCAGATCCGCGAAGTGCCGGTAGACGTCGCAGAGGTCGATCGCTGCCCGCTCGGCGAGCCTCCGGGTGCTCATCTCCGACCAGCCCTCGGCCTCGGCCAACTCCCGCGCGAGCCCGACGATCAGGTCACGCCGGGCCTCTTCGGTGGCGCCTTCCGTGGGTGCGGACACGCCCACGAGCGTAGGACGACGAGACGGTGCGTGGTGGCGCGGTGACGGATTGGTGACTGGTGTCGTGGCGTCGCCGACGGGTCGTCAGTGCGGGTCGCCCGCGGCCGGGACGGCGTGCTCGGCGGTTCGGCTGACCTGCTCCCAGCCCGCCCAGGTGTCCATCCGGCGGCGTGAGATGTCGAACGCCAGGTCGTACACCATGCTGCCGAGCAGGAGCCGCAGCGGCGGCTCGTCGCTGTCGACCAGTTTCAGCAGCGCCTCGGCGGCCAGCCGGGGGTCGCTGTCGATCGAGCCTTCGGCCCACTGCCGCTCCAGTTCGGTGCGCAGCGGACCGTATTCGTCCATCGGGTTGGTGGAGGTCATGCTGGTGTAGAGGTCGGTCCAGTAGCCGCCGGGCTGAACGATGCTGACCGTGATGCCGAAGGTCGCCGCCTCCATCGCCAGCGCCTCGCTCATGCCCTCCAGCGCGAACTTGCTCGCGCTGTACATCCCGGTGCTCGGGAAGCCACCGAGTGCGGCGATGCTGGAGATCTGCACGATGTGGCCGGCCCGTCGGGCGCGCAGGTGCGGCAGCGCGGCCTGGCTGACCCAGAGCGCGCCGAACACATTCACCTCGAACTGGGCCCGCGCCTGGGCCTCGGTGAACTCTTCGAGCATGCCCAGGGACATGGTGCCGGCGTTGTTGACGACGATGTCGAGGTGCCCGAAGTGCTCGACCGCGGTGGCCACGGCGGCGAAGACCGCCGCGCGGTCGGTCACGTCGAGCGGCAGGGCGAGCAGTCGGTCACCGTGGCGCTCGTCGAAGTCGCCTGCGGCGACCGTGCGGGCGGCAGCGACCACCCGGTCGCCGCGTTCGAGCGCGGCGGTGGTGAAGGCGCGGCCCAGGCCGCGGCTGGCGCCGGTGATGAACCAGGTACGTGGTGGGCGCACGGTCGATCTCCATCCCTCAACAGAGACGAGACGGTCCGTCTCGCTACTGGATGAGGTTAGGGCCCTCTGATGCACCAGTCAAGACGATACGGTCCGTCTCGTGTCTGCTATCGTCGCCGCATGTCGACGCAGCACCGAGCCGCGCCCAACGCGGCCCGCCGGAAAGAAGCCTCGCGGCAGGCCATCCTGACTGCGGCGTTCGACCTGCTCCGGGAGGTCGGGTACGCCAAACTCAGCATCGAGGGCATCGCCTCGCGCGCCGGCGTCGGCAAGCAGACCATCTACCGCTGGTGGCCGTCCAAGGGCGCCGTCATCTTCGACGCCTTCCTCCTGCTCAGCGCCAGCGAGGGCGAGCCCCCGGTCCTGCCCGACACCGGCGACCTGGAAGCCGACCTGAGCATGGTGCTACGCGCCACCGTCGACGAGCTGAACGATCCCCGCTACGACCAGCCGATGCGGGCGTTGGCCACCGAGATCGCGCACGATGCCGACCTCGCCGCCGTCTACGTCGAACGGTTGGACGGGCCGTTGAAGGAAGCGAAGCGGCAACGGCTGCGCAGTGCTCAACAGGCGGGGCAACTCGCCGAGGACCTCGACCTCGACGTGGCCGTGGAGATGATCTGGGGGCCTCTGCTCAACCGCTGGCTGCACCGGGGCGGGCCGCTCACCGGCGAGTACGCCGACCGTGTCGTCACCACAGCCCTCAACGGCTTGCGCCCCCGCCAGCCCGACCGCTGAACCGACCCCGCCACCCTCACAGTCAGCCCAGGCCGCGCTGCCGGGCGAGCAACTCGACGGCGTCCTTCGCCTCCCGCAACCCGACACCGGTCGCCTCGCGGTACGCCTTGATGGCCTGGATCTTGCGGCCGGCGAGAAGCTCTTGCAGGACCGCTCCGGGGGCCTCGGGCTCCGGCTCGCGGATGTCGAGGTGCGCCATGATCAGATCCAGCTTGCGCTCGACGACGGCGAGCCTGCGAGCCATCTGATCCGCGTCGGAACGACGGCCACCGCCGGCGACCAGGAACACGAGCACGAGCGACAACACGACGGCGATTGGCACGGTCCACTCCATAACGCGCCATTGAACACGGGCGAGGGTCCCGACACCACGCCCGCCTCGGCACCGTGATCACCAACAGGGCGCGGGCAGTGGCCCCGCGACGTTCGCCCGCCGGTTCCGCGCCGCGACGCGCCCGGCGGAAGGTCGCGGTCTAACCCCGCACAACGACGCCGTCGGCCAGCCCGCCCAGGCGGGTCCGCACCACGAGCTCATGCAGGGCGCTCACCGCTTCCGGGTCCGCGTGCTCCGGCAGCGCCGACGCGTCCCGGGCCGCCTCCAACTCGGCGCGCAGCCGCGGCACGTCGGCGGCGAGCCGCTGCGCGGTGCCCGCGGGGAGCGGGCCGTGTTCGGCCTCCCGCTTGGCGGCGATGAGATCCGGCACGTACGCCAACCTCGTCGCGAGCACGCCGAGATCCGTCTCCAGGCGGCCGGTCCGCATCAGGTGAATCCCGGTGAGCAGGACCCGCAGCGTGTACAGCGCGGGCTTGAGCTGCCCCGTCCTGGCGTACAACGCCTCCTGGGTGGCGGCGAATCCGAGATAGTGGTGCGCGTGGTGCCGGGTGACCAGTCGCGGGGCCAGGGACACGAGCTCGGCGTGCACCGCGCTGGTCACGACCACAAGCGGCGACAGCAACTGCTCCAGGACGTACCCGTTGCGGCTGTTCAACAGCCTGGCGAACTTCAGCAGGTCGTGACTGACCACGTCCAGCTCGACGCCGTCGCGCACGCCGTCGTGCTGCAACGTCTGCGGCCCGGTGTGCAACCCGACCACCTCCTCCGCCGACAGCAGGTGCGCCGCCCGCAGGTCCAGGTCGGAGTCGACAGACGCGAAGCCGTACAGGTGGGCACCGCTCACGGTGGCGAAGAGCAACGGGCGGGGCAGGGCCCGAGCGGCCTCGCCGGCCCACGACGGCACCTCGATGGTCACGACAGGTTCCTCTCCCGTACGGCGACGAGCAGCCGGTCCACGGCTTCCCGGTCGGGCTGCACCGGCAGCGCGGTGGTGGCGGCGGCGTCGGCAAGCTCGGCGAACAGGTCCGCCGCCCAGGCGGTGACCGCGTCCCACTCCAGCTCACCGCGGCGCACCGCGAGCAGCCGGTCGCGCAGGTGCCGCACGTCGACCAGGACCTCCCCGGTACGCAGCACATGCGCCCCGGCGACCAGCAGCCGGATCATGTGCATCGCCTGCTTGTGATTCGTTTCCCCGGTGCGCTCCCGGCGGGCCGCCACCCGGTTGAGCTGGTCCCGGGCATAACCGCCGTACGTCTCGGCGACCCGGCGCGACAGGAACGCCCGCCGCGCCGCAAGCAACTCTTCCCCGTCAGCGGTGATCGTCTCGATCAGCGGGGACCAGAGCACCTCCAGAACCGTCGGGTTGCCCTGCAAAGCGAGCACGCAGAAGCGTTCGAACTCCCAGGAGAACTGCTCCACCGCCGGCCCGTCGAGGTGGGTGGGCGGCTTGTCCAGGTGCCAGAAGGCGCGGGTCGGCGCCGCGTACACACCACGCCTGTCGTAGTCGGAATCCGGGCCGTGCAGCCCGTACGCCCGCGACCCGACCACAACGGCGAGGACGGTACGCCGCTCGACAAGATCACTCACGTCTGACCACGCTACTCAAGCCCCGCCCGGCACGCGTGATCTTTTCCGGGCCGGGCCGGGCCGGGCCGGGCCGGTGCCGCGCCGTCTGTGACACCAAGCAGCCGTGGGCCGCCCCATCCGGCGATCTGTCACAGCGAGCGGGCCGGCGGTGTCTCGTGTTCGACCCGAGACGGAGGAATCCCATGAACCTGGCACTGTGGATCGCGGCCGGACTGTTGGCCGCGATCGCCCTGCTCGGCGGCGTCACCAAGACGTTCGTACCCAAGCAGAAGTTGGCGGCGACCAACGGCGGAGGGTGGACCGACGACGCCAGCGTGGGCTTCGTCAAGACCCTCGGGGTCCTCGAACTCCTGGCTGCGGTCGGCCTGATCCTGCCCGCCGTGCTGGACATCACACCGGTGCTGGTGCCGGTGACCGCCATCTGCTGGGTCCTGCTGATGGTCGGCGCGATGATCACCCACCTGCGCCACGGCGAACCGAAGTTCATCGTGTTGAATCTGGCCTACCTCGCTGTGGCCGCCTTCGTGGCCTGGGGTCGACTCGGGCCCGAGCCCTTCGGCGGCTGACCGGCCCGGAGGCCACCATCGGTGCAAGGCCCGGCGCGACCCGTAAGACCCGCGCACTTTCGGTGATGCTGCTGCCTCCGGCCGCCGTGACATAGCACCATCACCGAAGTTGCGCGGATCTCGGGAACGGGGACGGGGACGGGACCGGTCAGCGGCGGAGGGTGAGGATCAGGTCCGCGACCAGGGCTGTCCAGCCGGTCTGGTGCCAGGCGCCCAGGCCGGCCCCGTTGTCGCCGTGGAAGTACTCCGGGAAGGCGATCAGGTCCCGCCAGTCCGGGTGGGTCTGGAACAGGCGCGCCGCGCCGTAGATCGGCCGGCGGCCCCAGTCGTCCTGGGTGAAGAGCGAGATCAGCCGGGCCGAGAGGTCGTCGGCGATCTCGTCCAGCGACCGCTTCACCCCGGAGCGGGTCGGATACTCCACCTGGAGGTCGTCGCCGAAGAACGCCGCGTAGTCGCGCAGCGCGCTGATCAGCAGGAAGTTCGTCGGCATCCAGATCGGGCCGCGCCAGTTCGAGTTGCCGCCGAACAGTCCGCTTGTCGACTCGGCGGGCTCGTAGCCGACGGAGAACTCCTGCCCACCGAGGGTGACCGAGAACGGCTTGTCCAGGTGCGCGCGGGACAGCGTACGCAGGCCGAACTCCGACAGGAACTCGTCGCTGTCGAGCATCCGGGCGAGCAGTCGAACCACCTGCTCCGGGCCGACCATGGACAGCAGCCGCTGCTGCCGCCCGTCGGGGCCGAGCCGGCGGGTGCCGATCACCTGGGCGTACTCCGGTCGGTTGGTGAGGAACCAGCGCAACCGCGCGCCCAACTCCGGCAGCCGGTGCAGGGTCTTGGCGGTGAGCCGGGTGGTGGCGGCCAGCGGCAGCAGCCCGACCACCGAGCGGACCTTCAGCGGCACCTTCGTGCCGTCGGCGAGGCGCAGCACGTCGTAGAAGAAGGCGTCCTCGTCGTCCCAGAGCCCCTGCTCGTACGCGGCGGCGGCGATGTACGCGAAGTGCTCGAAGAACTTGGTGGCGGTGTCCACCCAGGTGCGGTCGTGCTCGGCGAGCACGATCGCGATGTCGAGCAGGTTGAGGGCGTACATGGCCATCCAGCCGGTGCCGTCGGACTGCTCCAGCACGCCTGCCACCGGCAGCGCCGCCGAGCGGTCGAACGGCCCGACGTTGTCCAACCCGAGGAAGCCGCCCTCGAAGACGTTGTTGCCGCCGGTGTCCTTGCGGTTGACCCACCAGGTGAAGTTGAGCAGCAGCTTGTGCATCACCCGGGCCAGGAACTCGTAGTCCCCGCCGCCGTCGATCTCGAACACCTTGAGCGCCGCCCAGGCGTGCACCGGCGGGTTCACGTCGCCGAAGGCCCACTCGTACGCAGGGATCTGCCCGTTGGGGTGCAGGTACCACTCGCGCAGCAGGAGCAGCACCTGTTCCTTGGCGAAGCCCGGGTCGACCCGGGCGATGCTCACGCAGTGGAAGGCCAGGTCCCAGGCCGCATACCAGGGATATTCCCAGGGGTCGGGCATGGAGATCACGTCGAAGCTGGTCATGTGCCACCAGGCGCTGTTGCGCCCGTGTCGACGGCCGGCGGGCGGCGGCGTGGAGCCCGGATCGCCGTCCAGCCAGCGCTTGACGTCGAAGTGGTAGAACTGCTTGCCCCACATCAGCCCGGCGATGGCCTGCCGGGCCACAAGTGCCTCGTCGGCGGTGGCGGCCGGCGGGATCACGCCTGCGAAGAAGCGGTTCGCCTCGGCCCGCCGCGCCCACACCACGGCCTCGAAGCCGTCGCGGAGGTCGGCCGGGGGTGGCGGCGCGGCGGCCGGCGGCGACGCGGTACGGGTCAGCCGCAGCCGGATCTGGCGCTGCCCGCCGGCCGGCACGTCGAGGACGTAGTGCAGCGCCCCCTTGGTGCCCTCCCGGGCCGGGTTGACGGTGGCCGCGCCGTTGACCACGTGGTCGTTGATGCCGTCCTTCGGGTACTTCGAGCGACCCGGCAGGCCCCAGAGCCGCTCGGCGTTCGTGTCGTTGTCGCAGAGCAGCGGCACCGGGCCGCCGTCGCCCTCCAGCAGCAGTTGGCCGAGCACCCGGTGCTCGCCGACGAGCCGGGTGCCGTCGCCGGTCAGCCGGGGGATCCGGTCACCGCCGGGCAGACCCCAGGCCCAGGTGTTGCGGAACCACAGCGTGGGCAGCACGTGCAGGGTGGCCGCCTCGTCGCCCCGGTTCGCCACTGTCACCACCACGCACATGTCGGTAGGAGACGCCTTGGCGTAGTCGACGGTCACCGCCCAGTACCTGTCGTCGTCGAAAATCCCGGTGTCCACCAGCTCGTACTCGGTGTCGTCCCGGCCGCGCAGCGCGTTCACCGCGACGAGTTCGTCGTACGGGAAGGCGGCCTGCGGGTAGTGGTAGCGCCAGCGCATCCAGGAGTGCGTCGGAGTGCTGTCGAGATACCACCAGTACTCCTTGGCGTCCTCGCCGTGGTTGCCGCTGTCACCGCCCAGGCCGAACATCCGCTCCTTGAGGATCGGGTCCTTGCCGTTCCACAGCGCGAGGGCGAACGCGAAGGTCTGGCGGTCGTCGCAGACGCCGGCCATCCCGTCTTCATTCCACCGGTAGGCTCTGGACCGCGCGTGGTCGTGCGGGAAGTAGTCCCAGGCCGTACCGTGCTCGCTGTAGTCCTCCCGCACAGTCCCCCACGCCCGTTCGGACAGATAGGGACCCCATGCGCGCCAGTCCTGCTCCCCCGAGTCGGCTTGGGCGAGCCGGAGCCGCTCAGCGTCGGGTGGCGAGGCGTCGGAGGACGATCGGTCAGTGATCACGTGCACATCTTTGACGCCGCCGGGGTACTTGACCACAGCGGCCATTCTCGTCGTGGCGTGTTACACCTTGCCGCCGGTGGAGGAAAGTTGATCGACATTCACTTCGGCCCGCAGGTCTGCGGCGATCTGGCGAGCGCCTCCAGCCGGGAGTGGCTGGTGCCCGACGGTGTCGGCGGGTACGCGATGGGTACGGTCTCCGGGCTGCGGACCCGCCGCTACCACGGTCTGCTTGTGGTGCCGGGTGAAACCCCGGCGTCCCGCCGCGTGGGACTGACAAGTCTCGATCCGGCGGTCACCCTGCCGTCGGGCGCGCGGGTCCGGCTCGGCGCGCACGAGTGGGCCTCCGGTGACGTCGACCCGCGCGGCTTCGAGTTGCTGGAACGCTTCGAACTTGTCGACGGCCTGCCCCGGTGGCGGTGGCGGATCGGCGACGTCGTGATCGAGCGGGAGCTGGCCATGCTGCCCGGCCGGTCGTGCGTGGCGGTGGTGCACCGGCTGATCGCCGGCGGGCCGGTCCGGCTGGAGCTGTCGGCCGCCTGCACGTGGCGCGACGCGCACGGCGAGCGGCGAGCCGACGGTCCGACGCCGCAGGTCGAGACGGTCGCCGACGGCGCGGTGATCGAGGGTGCGTACCGGCTGGCCGGCCCGGGCTGGACGCCCGAGGGGCAGTGGTGGCTGGGTGTGCACCACCGGGAGGAGGCCGCCCGGGGCCTGCACCCGGACGAGGACGTCTGGTACGCGGGGCGCTTCGTCGGCGAGTTGGAGCGACCCGGCGACACGGTGTCGGTGCGGGCCTGGGCCGATCCGCTCGACCTGGAGCCGCCGTCGGCGGAGGAGATCGTGGCGACGGCCCGGCGGCGCAACCGGCAGGTGGTGGCGACGGCGAAGCCGGCCGACGACATCGATGCGACACTGGCGCTGGCCGCCGACGCGTTCGTGGTGCGCACCCACCACGCGGCTGTCGACGTGGTGGCCGGATACCCGTGGTTCGGCGCCTGGTCGCGGGACACGATGATCTCGTACGAGGGGCTGTTCCTCTGCACCGGTCGCGCCGACGAGGGCCGGGAGCTGCTGCGGTCGTACGCGGCGACGCTGTCCGAGGGGATGCTGGCCAACACGGCCGACACCGGTCGGGTCGAGTACAACACCGTCGACGGCACGCTGTGGTTCCTGCACGCGGTGAGCCGACACGTCACCGTCACCGGCGACACCGACCTCGGCGACGCGTTGCTGCCCGCGCTGCGGACGATCGTCGACGCCCACGTGGCCGGCACCCGCTACGGGATAGCCGTCGACCCGGCCGACGGGCTGCTCGCCCAGGGCGCGCCGGGCACCGCCCTGACCTGGATGGACGCCCGCGTGTACGGGGTGCCGGTCACCCCGCGTACCGGCAAGCCGGTCGAGGTCAACGCGCTGTGGATCAATGGGCTGGCCGGGCTCGCCGAGCTGACCGAGCTGGCCGGAAAGGACGCGGCCGACCTGTGGCGGCGGCACGGGCAGGCGACCGCCTCGTTCCGCGACCGTTTTCCGGCACCGACCGGCTGGCTGTACGACGTGCTGGACGCGCCCGCGCCCGCGTACCCGCTGGGTGGGGCTGCCCTGCACGACGACGACGCGCTGCGCCCCAACCAGCTGCTGGCCTGGTCGCTGCCGTTCGCGCCGCTGGAGCCGGACGAGCCGACGCTGCGCCGGGTCGCGGCCGGGCTGCTCACCCCGCTCGGGCCGCGCAGTCTCGCCCCGGATTCGCCGGAGTTCGTGGGCCGGCACCGGGGTGGCCCAGCCGAGCGGGACGGCGGCTACCACCAGGGCACGGTGTGGCCGTGGCTGCTCGGCCCGTACGTGGACGCGTGCCGCAGGGGCAAGATGTCGGTCGCTGACGTATTGGTCAGTATTGAGGCTCATCTGACCGAATATGGGTTAGGCTCGGTGAGCGAGACAGCCGACGGCCTCGCGCCGCACGCCGCGACCGGCTGCCCCTTCCAGGCATGGTCGGTCGCCGAGCTGCTGCGGGTGCGCCGAAAGGGCCAGTAGCGCTTTACATGACCGCAACGGCGGTGTCTCCGCTGGTTATCTCGGCCCCGGCAGGATGGGGCCCGATCCAGACGCGACGGTGGGCACCGGCTCCGGTGCCGGTCGACGCGCGCCCGGGGACAACTCGAAGGGGGCCGCCATGTCACCCGACGCCCACGTGATCGACATTCACCCTGCCCGGCAACTGCGGGTGCTGGTGCTGTCCTGGGAATATCCGCCGGTGCTCGTCGGCGGCCTCGGCCGCCACGTCCATGCCCTCTCCGTCGCCCTTGCCAGCGCCGGTCACGACGTCACAGTCGTCACCCGCCACGCCGAGGGCGCGCCGCTTGAGGAGTACGCCGACGGCGTCCGCATCCTGCGCGCCCCCGAAGACCCGGTCGCCTTCCCCCTCGCCACCGGCAGCCTCCTCGCCTGGACCATGGCCTTCAACCACACCCTCACCCGCACCGCCCTGCGCGCCACCGAAGCCGGCCGCTACGACGTCATCCACGCCCACGACTGGCTCGTCGCCCACACCGCCATCACCCTCTCCGAACACCTGGACCTGCCGCTTGTCACGACCATGCACGCCACCGAGGCCGGCCGGCACCAGGGCTGGCTGCCCGAGGAGATGAACCGCACCATCCACGGCGTCGAGCACTGGCTGACCGGCTCCTCCACTCGGGTGATCACCTGCTCGGGTTACATGCGCGACCAGGTGGGCGCGCTCTTCGACGTACCGGCCGAGCAGGTCGACGTGGTGCCCAACGGCGTCGACGACAGGGCCTGGCGGGCCCGGCCGCGCGCGGTCGCGTCGGCCCGGGCCCGGTTCGCCGCGGACGGCCCCCTGGTCGGGTACGCCGGACGGCTCGTCTACGAGAAGGGCGTGCAGCACCTGGTGCACGCCGTACCCCGGCTGCGCGAGCGGCACCCCGGGCTGCGAGTGGTGATCGCCGGCGACGGTCCCTACCGCGCCGAGTTGGAGGCCGAGGCTCGCCGCCTGGCGCTCAACGCGACAGTCAGCTTCACGGGTTTCCTCGACGCCACCCAACTGCCGGCGGTGCTGGGCGCCACCGACGCGACAGTGGTTCCCAGCCTCTACGAACCGTTCGGCATGGTGGCGCTGGAGGCTGCGGCCGCCGGCGCGCCACTGGCGGTGGCCCGCACCGGCGGTCTCGCCGAGATCGTCGAGCCCGGCGTGACGGGTGTGACGTTTCCGCACAGCGACCCGGACGCCCTCGCCGGAGCGGTCGGTCAGCTCCTCGGCGACGAGGTCTTCGCCAGGCGGATGGCCCGACGCGCCCGCGCCATGGTCGGCGAGCGGTACGGCTGGGCCGCCATCGCGGCGCGCACCGCCAACAGTTACGCCACCGCCCGTCGCGAGCATGGTCCGCTGCAAGCCCGACGCGCCGCCGCCCGACTGGCGGCTGGCCGTAACCGGATCGCCGTCCCGGAGGGCAATCTGCTCGCCGCCGTCGACCACGCTGCATGCTGAGTTCTACGTCAAATGACCTATAGGTGACTTCCGATCCGCTGGTTAGGGTGTAGCCCGGACAGCGGCTGAGGAGGAGCGTGCGCAGGTGCTGATCGCTGGTCGGTACCGGCTGCTCGACCTGGTGGGTCGCGGGGGCATGGGTCGGGTGTGGCGAGCCCACGACGAGATGCTGCACCGCGAGGTCGCCGTCAAGGAGGTCGTCCCGCCGACCTGGCTTACCGACCACGATCGGGCCGAGCTGCGCTCGCGCACCCTGCGGGAGGCGCGCACCGCGGCCCGGCTCAACCACCCCGCCGTGGTCCGGCTCTACGACGTCGTCCTGGTCGAGGGCAGCCCGTGGATCGTGATGGAGTACGTCCCCTCGCGCACCCTGCAGGACGTCCTCGACGGCGAAGGACCACTGGAGCCGGCCCGCGCCGCCCGGATCGGCCTGGCGCTGCTCGACGCGCTGCGGGCCGCGCACGCGGCAGGGGTGCTGCACCGCGACGTCAAACCGCAGAACGTGCTCATGGCCCACGACGGGCGGGTGATGCTCACCGACTTCGGACTCGCCACCTTCGAGGGCGGCGAGAGCGCGATGACCCGCCCCGGAATGGTGGTCGGCTCACCGCAGTACGTAGCCCCGGAGCGCGCCGCGGAGGGGGTTTCCACTGTGGCAGCCGACCTGTGGTCACTCGGCGCCACACTGCACGCCGCCGTGGAGGGCCGCTCCCCGTACGCCCGCAGCAACGCGATGGCCACGCTCAGCGCTTTGGCCGCCGGCCCGCCGGACCCGGCACCCCACGCCGGGCCGCTCGCGCCGGTCCTCGCCGGCCTGCTGCGGCGCGACCCGCACCAACGCCTCGGCCACGACGAGGCCCACGAACTGCTCACCGCCGCCGCGACCGGCAGCGTCGCCCGTCCGCAAGCGACCCCGTTCCCAGCGGCCCCGACACAGGCGGCCCCGGCACACGTGGCCTCGGTCGACTCGACGTGGCGGCCGGAGGACGTGACCGGCTGGGACCCCACCGCCCCGATGGCCGAACCCGACACGTCCGGCGCTCGCCCGGTCGACGCCAGCGCGACCCGTGCCAGCACTGCCGACGCAGGCCCGGTCGACGCCAGCCCGGGTGGCGTGCCTCCGGCGGATGCGGCATCCACCGCACCGGCTGCCACATCCGCCCGATCGGAGGTGCGGCCCGCGGCGCGCCGGGCGGCCCTGGTCGTCACCGCGCTGCTGGTAGCGGCCGCGGCGGGCATCGGCACCGCGCTGGCGTTCGACGGCGACGGGTCGAGCGACACCGCCGCCCGACCCACCGCGCCGCCGCCTGACCAACTGCCCGGCGGCGACCGCGACGGGCCATACGGCGACGGGCCGCCGCCCGGGGACGCCCGGGGACGGCCCCTCCCACCGCCGGACGGTCGCGACATCGCCCCTCCCCCATTCGCCTGCGTGCGCCCGGACATCGTCGGCGCGCCGGTGCCGGCGGCGTCGCCGCCACGGGGCGAGCGGTTGCGGCCTCCGCCTGGCTGGGTCTGGCACGCCGACACCTCCGGTTTCCGGGTCTCCGTACCGGCGACCTGGCGCTACTCCCGCGACGGCGCTGTGGCCTGCTTCCAGGACCCGGCGACGGGCCGGGCCTTCAGCGTCACCGAGGGTGGCGCTTCCGACCCGATGACCCGGCTGCGTGCGCTGCGCGACGCGGCGGCCGCGGCCGGGGCTCTGGTGGGGTACGACGAGATCCGGCTCGCCGTCACCGACGCGGGCGCGGAGTGGGAGTCCCGGTGGCGGACCCCGCACGGCGGAATGCTGCACGCACGGCAACAGGTCGTCGGGAGCGAACGCTGGACCCTGGGCTGGATCACCGACGACGGGGACTGGACGGCCGCCGGCGCGGACTGGACGACTGTGCGAAAGAGTTTCCGACCACCCCCCTGACCTGCGCCGGACGGCGGTGGCTGAGCCCCTGTCCGACATGGATCTAGGCCGCTCAGCGGATGAGAAATCCCGCATCGGTGGCTATCGTGTAACTCGGGGTGACCGAGGGGGCGCGACCGTGCAGCAGTTGCTGATCGCGGGTCGGTACCGGCTGCTCGACCTGGTCGGCACCGGCGGGATGGGCCGGGTGTGGCTGGCCCGCGACGAGATGTTGCACCGCGACGTCGCGGTGAAGGAGGTCGTGCCGCCGTCCTGGCTGGCCGAGCCCGACCGCGCGGATCTACGGTTTCGGACGCTGCGCGAGGCCCGCACGGCCGCGCGGCTCAACCACCCAAATGTCGTACGCATCTACGACGTCGTGCACGACCGGGACAGCCCGTGGATCGTGATGGAGTACGTGCCGTCCCGATCGTTGCAGCAGATCATCAGCACCGAAGGCCCGCTGAGCCCGGGGCGTACGGCTCGAATCGGGTTGGCGGTGCTCGCCGCGTTGCGGGCCGCGCACACCGCAGGCGTGCTGCACCGTGACGTCAAGCCGCACAACGTCCTGGTCGCCGACGACGGGCGGGTGGTGCTCACCGACTTCGGGCTGGCGACGTTCGACGGTGGCGACGGGGCGATGACCGGACCGGGCATGGTCTTCGGCTCACCGCAGTTCGTCGCACCGGAGCGGGCCCGCGAAGGTGTGTCGGACCCGCGAACCGACCTGTGGTCGCTTGGCGCGACGCTCTACGCGGCTGTCGAGGGGCGGGCCCCGTACGCCCGCTCCAGCGCGATGGCGACGCTCAGCGCGCTGGCCGTCGAACCGCCGGACCCGATGCGCCGCGCCGGTCCG
Source organism: Micromonospora sp. NPDC000316 (assembly GCF_042898885.1). Taxonomy (NCBI): domain Bacteria; kingdom Bacillati; phylum Actinomycetota; class Actinomycetes; order Micromonosporales; family Micromonosporaceae; genus Micromonospora; species Micromonospora sp. NPDC000316. The sequence goes on along the minus strand of NZ_JBIAZG010000008.1, from coordinate 189,639 downwards.
TTGCGTCCGGCGCTCACCGGCCTGTTGCAGCGCGACCCGTGGCGGCGGTTGACCGCCGCCGAGGTGGCGCCGCTGCTGCGCGCCGCCGCGGCGGACCACGACCAGCCCACCGAGCCGCCCCGCTCGGCGGCGGTGGCGGCGCTGCGCGACGCGGGCCGGTCGGCGTCGCCAGCCTGGGTCGATCACCGGGATCAGGCCGATGAACCGCCTCCTCCGTCCGCCCGACCGGCGGCCCGCCGGGGCGGTAGGCGCGGACAGGTGATCGCCCTCGGTGGGGTGTTCACGGCTACCGTCCTGCTCATCGCCGGAGGTGTCACGGCGGCGCTTGTGAACCTCCACGGCGAGCGGACACCACCGTCGGGATCTGGGGGAGGCGCGACCGCCACCCGACCTGTCGCGTTCGCCTGCGCGACGCCCCCGCCACCCGCTGCCATCCCGGTGCCGTCGGTGTCCCGGCCCGCCGACTCGCGATACCGGCTGCGGGACGGCTGGACCTGGTACGACGACCCGGCCGGCTTCCGGATCGCGGCCCCGGTGGGGTGGGCGCGCTGGACGGACGGGGCGGTGACCTGCTTCCGGGAGCCGAGCGGGGCTCGGGTGCTCAGCGTCGAGGCGGGGCCGACGCATGTGGACCCGGTGGCGCACCTGAGGTCCGAGGAGATCCGGCTCGTCGGTGGCGAGGCACTGCCGGGCTACCGGAAGGTGGACCTGTCCGCGCTTGACGTCTTCGACGGCGGCGCGCTGTGGGAGTGCAGTTGGGAGAGCCCGGCCGGTGAGCGGGTGCACAGCATCCGGCTGCTCGCCAACACCTCGGCCGGGCGCGCGTACACCGTCTCGTGGTTGACAAAAGAGTTCGACTGGCAGGTCAACGCGGCATACTTCGTGATGATCCGGCAGAGCTTCACACCCACCCACTAACACTGTCCGTTGTAGACGGTCTGGCTGATCCCCCTGCGGCACGGCGCTGACTACAGTGGCGTAGTTTTGGCGCTCAAGATCCCTGGGGAGGGTGAGCCGAGATGATGGGACCGTCGCACGCGCTGTCCGGCGCGGCGGTATGGCTGGCCGGGTCCTGGGCACTGGACCAGTTCGCCGACTACCAGCAGTCACCGCTCGCGCTGGCGGTGGGCACCGCGGTGTGCGCGGGTGGTGCGCTCTTTCCCGACCTCGACCTGTCGGGCAAGGTGACCCGCAACCAGGGTGGCGCCACCGTGGCCCGCACATTCGGGGTCTTCTCACTCTTCGTCGCCGAGGTCATGGAGAAGATCTCCCTCGGCGTCTACTACGCGACGAAGCTCAGCAAGGATCCGCGCCGCAACAACGGGCACCGGACGCTTACCCACACCATCCCGTTCACGCTGCTCGTCGGCTGGGGCACCACAGCGCTCTGCGCCGCGTACGGCAAGTGGGCGGTGATCACGATCCTGTTCTTCATGTTCGGCCTCGCCCTGCGCGGGCTCTTCGACAGGTGGGCCGAGCGGGCCGGCTGGGTGATCGTGACCCTCGCGTCGGCCGGCGCGGCCTGGTTCACATTCGCCAACCTGCCCGGCGGGCGGGGCTATCCGCTGATCGGCACGGCCGTCGGGGTGGGCTGCTTCGTGCACATCCTCGGTGACATGATCACCAGAGCCGGGGTGCCGATCCTCTGGCCGATCCCGATCAAGCGACGCATGTGGACGATGATCGGCCTGCCCAACAGCATCGCCCTGCGTACCGGCAGCAAGACCGAGGTCGTCGTGCTGCGCACCATCATGACCGTGGTGTCGGTGCTCGCCACCGCAGGCCTGATCGCCCCCTCCGTGCTGCAGCGGTTCAACATCGATCTATGACCGGTGCGGCGCCACCGCCGCCACCGGGACCATCGTCGCCTCCGCTACCATCGTCGCCACCGCTGCCGCACTCGCCGGTGCCGGAGTCCTGACGCACGGTGCGGCCGCCCATGCCGGCCGCCGAACGTCTGCGCTGGTAGCCACCCCGCGCCCCGCGCCCCGGCGCGGCGGAGGCGGCGGCACCCGGGCGAGTCCGACCCCGAGTTCCGGGCGGCGCGTGAATGGGGCCGGGGCTGGCGCGGAGGGCTCCCGACATCATTTCGACATCACCTATTGACGACGACGTAACAGGTGGCCTAGCGTCTGTCGAACCGCTTCGTCGAAGCGCTTCGACAATTGATCGGAAGCGGTACGACGGCGGCTGAGGCGGTCCCACGGGGCCGGAGAACGAGGGCTGGAGGAGGTGCGCGATGGCCACCATGCACGACGTCGCCCGCCTCGCGCAGGTCTCGGTCAGCACCGTGTCGTACGTGCTCACCGGCACTCGGCCGATCTCGCAGGCCACCCGGGCCAAGGTCCTCGCCGCGATGGCTCAGCTTGACTACCAGCCCAACGCGATGGCCCGCGGCCTGGCCAGTCGGCGCAGTCGGATCCTGGGCCTGCTGATGCCCATGGACGAGCGCGGCCTGGGTGCGACCGAGACCGCGTTCGTCACCGGGGCTGCCGCCGCGGCCAGCGTCGCCGGCTACCACCTGGTGCTCTCCCCGATCGGCGGCGGCAACCTCGACGACCTCCGGCGGCTGGCCAGTCAGCGGATGCTCGACGGCGTCGTGCTGATGGAGGTGCAGCTCGCCGACGAGCGGGTCACGGTGCTCCAGGAGGGCGATGTTCCGCTGGTGCTGATCGGCCGCACCGGGGACGCCGACGCGCTCTCCTACGTCGATATCGACTTCGAGCAGACCGTGCGGGAGGCCGTCACCCACCTGGTCGGCCTGGGGCATCGGCACATCGTGTACGTCAACCACTCGGCCGCCACCCTGGCCAGCGGTTACGGCCCGGCTCTGCGTACTCGGGACGCGTTTGTCGCGGCCATGACCGGGCACGGCCTGGAACCGGTGATGATCCCCGCCGAGGACAGCGCGGCCGGCGGGCGGGCCGCCCTGGCCGCCGCGTTCGCGCGGACGCCGGAGTTGACAGCTGTGCTGGCCATGAACGAAACGGCGATCTTCGGCATCCTCGGCGAGTTGAAAGGTCGCGGGCTGTCGGTGCCCACCGACGTGTCGGTCGTCTCGATGGTTACCTCGCCGCAGGTCGCCGAGCTGGCCACACCGGCGTTGACCGCGATGACCTCGCCCGGGTCAGCCCTCGGCCGGATCGCGATCGAAGCGTTGGTGCGGCACCTGGACGGGGCCGGCGACGAGCGCCACCAGCAACTGCTGCCGTGCGCGCTGGAGATCCGCGGGTCGACCGCCGCGCCACGACGATCGACAGTGACCACCGCCGAACCGTTACCGACGGTCGGGGGCTGACAAGCAAAACGGCCCGTCGCCGCGTTGCAGCGCGACGACGGACCTTATCAAGCACCGGGGTCGATACTCAATGAGGAGGATAGCAATGCAGCAGCGATTCCGCCGGATCGTCGCCGCGATCGCCCTGGCGGCGACCGCGACGACGACAGTGGCCGCTTGTGGCAGTGGTGACAGTGGAGACGACAGCGGGGCCAAGACCCTCAAACTCTGGCACTACGAGAGCGCCAACAGCGCCATGGGCATCGCGTGGGACCGGGCGATCGAGATCTTCAAGGCCGAGCATCCGGGCGTCGAGGTGCGCTTCGAGCGCAAGGCGTTCGAGCAGATCCAGCAGAACGCCGGCATGATCATCAACTCGTCCGAGGGCCCGGACATCATGGAGTACAACAAGGGCAACGCCACGGCCGGCCTGCTCTCCTCCCAGGGTCTCCTCACCGACCTGAGCGGCGAGGCCGACAAGCGCGGCTGGGCCGACAAGCTGAGCCCGAGCCTGCAGACCACCGCCCGCTACAGCGACAAGGGCGTGATGGGCTCGGGCAACTGGTTCGGCGTGCCGAACTACGGCGAGTACGTCACGGTCTACTACAACAAGGACCTGTTCGAGAGCAACGGCGTGAAGGTGCCGACCACCCTCGCCGAGATGACCGCCGCGATGGACACCTTCGTCGGCAAGGGCGTCACCCCGCTGGGCGTGGCGGGTGCCGAATACCCGGCCGGGCAGCTCTTCTACCAGTTGGCGCTGGCCAAGGCCGACCGGCAGTTCGTCGACAACTACCAGCTCTACAAGAACCCCGTCGACTTCAAGGCCGACCCGCTGAAGTACGGCGCGGAGACCTTCGCCGACTGGGTGAAGAAGGGCTACGTCGCCAAGGACTCGGCGAGCCTCAAGGCCGAGGACATGGGCACCGCGTTCATCGGCGGCAAGACCCCGATGATCGTTTCGGGCAGCTGGTGGTACGGCCGGTTCAAGGCCGAGATGAAGGCCAACTGGGACACCTTCCTCTTCCCCGGCAACACCCTGCAGGCCGGCTCGTCCGGCAACCTGTGGGTGGTCCCGGAGTCCAGCAAGGCCAAGAGCCTGGCGTACGACTTCATCGACATCACGCTGCGTCCGGAGATCCAGGACCTGATCGGCAACAACGGTGGCGTCCCGGTTGCCGGTGACCCCGCGAAGATCAGCGACGCGAAGGACCGCAAGCTCATCGAGGACTTCAACACCGTCAGCAAGCAGGATGGCCTCGCGTTCTACCCGGACTGGCCGGTGCCCGGCTACTACGACGTGCTGGTCGGCGGCTTCCAGGCCCTGATCAACGGGTCCAAGTCTCCCGACCAGGTCCTCGACACGATCGCCAAGCCGTACGCCGATGGCGTCAAGGAGATCACCGGCAAGTGACGCGGCGGGCGGCGGGCACGACCGGCACGGCCGGCGTGCCCGCCCGCCCCACCGGGAAGGATCTTCCATGGCAGTCTCCGAGACCGTCGCCGCCCCGGCCGCGACACCAACCCCGCCCGCACCCCGCCGTGCTCCGCGCGGCCGCAACGCGGCGTACTGGCTCTACCTGCTCCCCGGAGCGGTGCTGTTCGTCCTGGTCATCGGCGCGCCGCTGGTCGGCACCCTCTACCTGTCGCTGACCAAGTGGTCAGGGGTCGGTGACCCCACATTCATCGGGCTGGACAACTACCGGCAACTGCTGCACGACGAGGTGTTCTGGGCGTCGTTCCGCAACACCGTCGCGATGCTCGTCGCCATGGTGGTGGCCCCCACCCTGCTCGGGCTGCTGCTCGCCTCGGTGCTCTTCGACGTCATCGGCCGCCGGTTCAAGCCGCGCACCGCCGCCGCCCTGCGGGCCGCGTTCTATCTCCCGCAGGTGCTGCCGGTAGTGGTGGCAGGCATCGTCTGGGGCTGGATCCTGCGCCCCGACGGCGCGTTCAACAGCCTGCTCGGCGCGGTCGGTCTGGGGGCGCTGCGCCACGACTGGCTCGGCGACCCGGACACGGCGCTGCCGGCCGTGATGGCGGTGATGATCTGGGTGCAGATCGGCTACCCCGTGGTCGTCTTCATGGCGGCGTTGCAGCGGGTAGACCCCGAGCTGTACGAGGCGGCCGAGGTCGACGGCGCGAACTGGATGCACCGGTTCCGGGCGATCACCCTGCCGCAGATCCGGCCGGAGACCTTCGTGGTGGCCCTGACCTGCACCATCGCCGCGTTGAAGGTGTTCGGGCCGATCTTCGCCCTGACCCGGGGTGGCCCGGAGAACGCCACGAACGTGCCGTCCTACTTCGCCTACTACACATTCTTCAAGAAGCTCCAGGTCGGGTACGGCTCCGCGATCTCGACCGTGCTCACACTGATCATCGTGGTGGTGGCCGTGGTCTTCATCTGGATGCAGGCCCGCAGCGAGCGCCGGGACCGGGGGTTCTGACATGGCCGTCACAGTCTCTCCGACCCCCGCGTCGACGGCGCCTCGTCGGCCGGTACGGGATCGGCACCACCGCGGCGTCGGCCGCTGGGTCGTGCTCGTCGTGGTCACGCTCGCCGCGCTCGCCATGCTTGTGCCGTTCGTGTTCATGCTGCTCAACGCGTTCAAGTCGCCCGGGGACTACTCGTCGAACGGGCCGCTGAGCTGGCCGAGCGAGTTCTACACCAAGGGCCTGCGGACGTACTGGACCGAGGTGAACTTCCCGCTGAAGTTGTGGAACTCGGCCCTCATCGCCGGGTCCGTGGCGGTGCTCGGCGTCGCCGTCTCCCTGCTCAACGCGTACGCCCTGGGCATCGGTCGCGTTCGGGGTCGGCTCTGGATCGTGGGGCTCTTCCTGCTGGCGAACATGCTTCCGCAGGAGGCGCTGATCTACCCGCTCTACTACGTGGCGAAGCAGGTCGGCCTCTACAACACCCAGCTCTCGGTGATCATCATCTTCACCGTGATCCAGAGCGCCTTCGGCACGTACCTGCTCGCCTCGGTGCTGAGCACGTTCCCGCGCTCGCTGCTGGAGGCCGCGTCGCTGGACGGCGCCGGCAAGTGGACGGTGCTGTGGCGGGTGGTCTTCCCCAACCTGCGGCCCACCCTCGCGGTGCTGCTCATCTTCTTCTTCATCTGGACCTGGAACGAGTTCCTCATTCCGCTGGTCATGCTGATCGACAACCAGACGCAGACCATCCCTGTCGCGATCGCGTCGTTGCAGGGCGACCGGCTGATGGACGCCCCGACGACGAACGCGGGCGCGTTGATCAGCCTGGTGCCGGCCATCCTCTTCTTCCTCATCTTCCAGCGCACTCTTGCGCGCGGCATCACGGCAGGAGCCGAGAAGTGAAGTTCACCGACGGGTACTGGCAACTGCGCCCGGGGGTAAGCGTCCTGCGCCCCGGCACAGTGGAATCGGTGGAGCCGGACGACAGTGGCTTCACCGTCTTCGCGCCGGCCGGTCAGATCACCGGTCGGGGTGACACCCTCAACCGCCCGGTGATCACGGTCCGGTTCTTCTCCCCCGCACCCGGCGTCGTGGGGGTCACCGTCGGCCACCACAGCGGTGGGCTGCCCCGCGAGCCGCACTTCGGGCTGACCACCGACGACGAGCACCCGGTGGCCGTCGACATCACCGGGATCACCGCCTCGCTCACCACAGGCGAGTTGACCGCCCGTGTCGCGCTCACCGACGGCTGGCGTGTCGAGTTCCTGCACGGCGACCGGCTGGTCACCGCGTCCACCGCGCGCAGCATCGGCATCGTCACCGACGCCGAGGGCCGCCAGCACGTGCACGACCGTCTCGCGCTCGGCGTCGGCGAGACGGTGTACGGGCTGGGCGAGCGGTTCGGCCCGTTCGTGAAGAACGGCCAGACCGTCGACATCTGGAACGCCGACGGTGGCACGGCAAGCGAGCAGGCGTACAAGAACGTGCCGTTCTATCTCAGCAGCGCCGGCTACGGGGTCTTCGTGGACCACCCGGAGCACGTGTCGTTCGAGGTCGGCTCGGAGGTCGTCTCGCAGACGCAGTTCAGCGTGGAGGGCCAGTCGCTTACCTACTACGTCATCGACGGGCCCACCCCGAAGGACGTGCTGCGCCGCTACACCGCGCTCACCGGCCGGCCGGCCCAGGTTCCCGCCTGGTCGTACGGGCTGTGGCTGTCGACGTCGTTCACCACGTCATACGACGAGAAGACGGTCACCGAGTTCGTCGACGGGATGGCCGAGCGGAACCTGCCGCTGTCGGTGTTCCACTTCGACTGCTTCTGGATGCGCCAGTTCCACTGGGTCGACTTCGTCTGGGACCCGGCGACGTTCCCCGACCCGGAGGGGATGCTGCGCCGGCTGCACGAGCGTGACCTGAAGGTGTGCGTCTGGATCAACCCGTACATCGCGCAGCGTTCGTACCTCTTCGAGGAGGGACGGCAGGCCGGCTACCTCGTCCTCAACCCCGACGGCTCGGTGTGGCAGTGGGACAAGTGGCAGGCCGGCATGGCGCTCGTCGACTTCACCAACCCCGACGCGGTCCGCTGGTTCACCGGCAAGCTCAAGGTCCTGCTGGACATGGGCGTCGACTGCTTCAAGACCGACTTCGGTGAGCGCATCCCGACCGACGTGGTGTGGCACGACGGCTCGGACCCGCAGCGGATGCACAACTACTACTCCTACCTCTACAACAAGGCGGTCTTCGAGCTGCTGGAGGCCGAGCGCGGCAAGGGCGAGGCCGTGGTGTTCGCCCGCTCGGCGACCACCGGCGGGCAGCAGTTCCCGGTGCACTGGGGCGGCGACTGCGAATCGACGTTCACGGCGATGGCCGAGTCGCTGCGCGGCGGGCTGTCCCTGGCCGCGTCCGGCTTCGGCTACTGGAGCCACGACATCGGCGGGTTCGAGGGCACCCCCGACCCGGCCGTGTTCAAGCGGTGGATCGCCTTCGGGCTGCTCTCCTCGCACTCCCGGCTGCACGGCTCCGGCTCGTACCGGGTGCCGTGGGCGTACGACGAGGAGTCCGTCGACGTGCTGCGGAAGTTCACCCAGCTCAAGCTCAGCCTGATGCCGTACCTGGCGGCGGCCGCCGAGGAGGCGCACCGCGACGGTACGCCGATGATGCGGCCGATGTTCGTGGAGTTCCCGGACGACCCGGCCGCCGCGCACCTGGACCGGCAGTACATGCTCGGCCCCGACGTGCTCGTCGCGCCGGTGCTCAGCGCCGACGGCGAGGTCACCTACTATGTGCCCGCCGGCACCTGGACGCACCTGGTCACCGGCGCGCAGGTCAGCGGCCCGGCGTGGGTCACCGAGAAGCACGGGTTCGACAGCGTGCCGGTGCTCGCACGGCCGGGCGCCGTCATCCCGTTCGGCTCCCGCACCGACCGGCCGGACTACGAGTGGGCCGACGATGTGCGGCTGCGGCTGTACGCACCGGCGGAGGGGCAACGGACCCGGGTACGGGTACCGTCACCCACGCACGGACCGGGCACCGAGTTCGACGTGCGCTACGAGGGCGGAACGGCCAGTGCCGAACTGGTCGCCGGCACCTCGACGGGCTACAGCTGCGAGATCCAGGGGACGCAACGATGACGCAACACCACTTCCCGGACGACTTCGTCTGGGGTTCGGCGACGGCCGCCTATCAGATCGAGGGCGCTGCCACCGAGGGCGGGCGTGGTCCGTCCATCTGGGACACCTACAGCCACACCCCGGGGCGGACGCTCAACGGCGACACCGGTGACGTGGCCGCCGACCACTACCACCTGTGGGCCGACGACCTCGGGCACATCGCCGACCTCGGGCTCGACGCGTACCGGTTCTCGATTTCCTGGCCGCGGGTGCAGCCGGGCGGCTCCGGGCGGTTCAACCAGGCCGGTCTGGACTTCTACTCCCGGCTGGTCGACGGGCTGCTGGAGCGCGGCATCCGCCCGGTCGCCACCATGTACCACTGGGACCTGCCCCAGGAGTTGGAGGACGCCGGCGGCTGGCCGGTGCGGGATACCGCGCTGCGCTTCGAGGAGTACGCGTCCGGGATCGTCGCCGCGCTCGGCGACCGGGTGCACACCTGGACCACGTTCAACGAGCCGTGGTGCTCGGCGTACCTCGGCTATGCGTCGGGCGTGCACGCGCCGGGGCGTACCGAACCGGCGGCGGCGCTTGCCGCGGTGCACCACCTCAACCTCGCGCACGGCCTGGCCGGGCGGGTGGTCCGGGAGCTGGCCCCGGCGGCTGAGCTGTCGGTGACGCTCAACCTGCACGTGGTCCGTGGGGCGTCCGACTCGGACGCGGACCGGGACGCGGTGCGGCGGATCGACGCGCTCGCCAACCGGGCGTTCCTCGGCCCGATGCTGGACGGGGCGTACCCGGCGGACCTGCTCGCCGACACCGCGCCTGTCACCGACTGGTCGTTCGTCCGCGACGGCGACGAGAAGCTGATCGCGGTGCCGCTGGACGTGCTCGGGGTGAACTACTACTCAAGCACCCTGGTCCGTGCCTGGGACGGGGTCTCGCCCCGCTCCGACGCGGACGGTCACGGCGCCTCGGCACACTCGCCGTGGGTCGGCGCCGACGACGTCGACTTCCTGCCGCAGCCCGGCCCGTACACGGCGATGGGTTGGAACATCGACCCGCCCGCGCTTACCGAGCTGCTGCTGCGTCTGCACCGCGAATACCCGAACCAGCCGATGATGATCACCGAGAACGGCGCGGCCTTCGAGGACGTGGTGTCGGCCGACGGCCGGATCCACGACGACCGGCGCATCGACTACCTGCGCCGCCACATCGGCGCGATGGCCGACGCCCGCGCGCAGGGCGCCGACGTCCGCGGCTACTTCGTCTGGTCGCTGCTTGACAACTTCGAGTGGGGCTACGGCTACGACCGCCGCTTCGGGATCATCCGCGTCGACTACGACACCCAGGAGCGCACCTGGAAGGACAGCGCCCACTGGTATCAGCGCCTCGCCGCGACCGGCGAGCTGGACCAGGCTTCGGAGTAACCGCACCACGACGCGCCGCCGGCTGCCCTGCCGTAGTGCGGGGCAGCCGGCGGCGCGCCTGCTGCCACCCCTGCCGGCCTTCTCGGCTGTCGGTAGGGATGGGCGGATCCTTTGCTCTGCTTCAACTGACGCAACACCCGGTGTCCGACTATCGGACGAGCGGTGGTGCGTGGGTTGAAGCAGAGCAAAGGAAGCGAAGGGTAGGTGCCCACCCCTCCCCCGACGTCACGCGTCACCGCGTTATCGCGTCACCGCTTCGGCTTGCCGGGTTGCCGGGTTGCCGGGTTGCCGGGTTGCCGAGCCAGCAAACTAGACGCCCACCCGCTGCGGCGGGACGGTCAGGCCGTAGAGCGCCATCAGCTCCGGGGTGTCGACCCGACTGCCGTCGGCCACCGAGTCGCAGGCGATGTCGACGATCTGGTCCTTGTGCGCCAGCAGGTACGGCCGGGCACCCACGTCGGCGCTGGCCAGAGTGGCGATGCCGGGCCAGTGCCGGCGGCCGAACAGCATGGGGTAACCGCGCAGCCCGTCGTAGGTGGCGCAGACCAGCACGTCCGGGTACGGCAGCGCGGACACCCGGCGGACCGCGGCGGCGGTCAGGCCCGGCATGTCGACCGGGACCACCACCACCGCCTCGATCCCCTCGTCGCCCATGGCGGCCAGGCCGGCCCGGATGGACGAGCCGACCCCGGTGCCCCATGCCTTGTTGATCACTACGGTGGCCTTGCCCAGGTCGGCGGTCTGTCGGACCTGCTCGGCGGCGGCACCCAGCACGACCACGATCTGCTCGCAGCCCGCCTCGGTCATCGTGTCGATCATCTGGTTGACCAGGGGCTTCTCCCCCTGGTGCAGCAGGGCTTCCGGGCCGCCGATGCGGCGACCACCCCCCGCGGCGATGATCATTCCTGCGATCCGGTTCAGAGCCAGGCTCCCTCCCACTTGGGGGCGACCTGGCCCCGGCCGTCCCGTCCTACGCACACCGACTGCAACGACTGGCACCAAAGGAGAGTGGCGGGGCAAATCGTATAGATTGGGTATCCTTCGCCAACCATCTCCTACTCGATGAAACCGTCCGAGCGGCCATGGTCGGCCTAGGCGAGTCGCGCGCGCGGCCGCTCGCCGCGCAAGCGCGCCGGCAGAGTGGTCCTAGCGCACCCCGCGACGGCTGTCCGCAATCTTGGCGATTCGCTCCGACCGGCGACGGGGCTGGGAGACGGTGTGGGACAAGGGCTCCTCGCCCGCCGCCCACCCGATACCTGGAGGTTGACGTGAGTGACGTGCCGCCGCCCGAGACTGCCCGCAACGTCGTACTGGTGCACGGCGCGTACGCCGACGGATCATCGTGGTCCGACGTTATCCCCGTCCTGCAACGAGCCGGGCTGAACGCCACCGCGGTGCAGAATCCGCTGACCTCGCTGGCCGATGACGTAGCCGCCACCCGACGCGCCCTCGACCGACAGGACGGCCCCACGGTGCTGGCCGGCCATTCCTGGGCCGGCACCGTCATCACCGAGGCCGGTGACCACCCGAACGTCACCGCCCTGGTCTACGTGGCCGCCCGGGCACCCGACGTCGGCGAGGACTACACCGCGCTCGCCGGCCAGTACCCGACCCCACCGGCCAACGCGGGGCTCGTTCACCATGACGGCTTCGCCCAGCTCAGCGAGGAGGCATTCCTGAACGACTTCGCCGGCGGGGTGGACGAGGCCCGCGCCCGGGCCCTCTACGCGGTCCAGGGGCCGATCGCCGGTGATCTGTTCAAGGCACGGACGACCACCGCCGCCTGGCGGGACAAACCCTGCTACTACTCGATCTCCACTCTCGACCGCACCACCGCACCCGAACTCGAACGGTTCCTGGCGCAACGGATGGGCGCCACCACCATCGAGGTCGAGTCGTCGCACCTGGCGATGGTCACCCACCCCGAGGCGATAGCCGACCTCATCCTGATGGCCGCGCAGGCAACGAGACAACACGGCGCCAGCTGATCCGGGACGGACCAGCTGGCGAACAAGGTGGAAAGCGCCGGCATTGCGTCGGAGCTGGGGCCGCTCAGGCCGCGTCGGCGTAGCAGTCGACGATGGACAGATCGAGCGGGAAGCGCACCGGGGTGTCACCAAACAGCAGCGCGGTGGCTCGCCGACCGGCCCGGTCCACGGCCTCGGCGACCGCCTCGGCCTGCTCCGCCGGGCAGTGCACGACCACCTCGTCGTGCTGGAAGAAGACCAACTCGGCGTCCGTGCCGGCCAGCGCGGTGCGCAGCGTGGCCAGCAGTGTGGACGCCCACTCCGCGGCCGTGGCCTGGATGACGAAGTTGCGGGTGAACCGGCCCCGCGACCGCGCGGCACGCGCCCGAGGGCTCTGCCGGTCGGCCGCGCTGTCCGGATCGACAGGCCCGTCGTCCGGGTCGCCGAACCCGAGCGAGCCGGGCGGGCACGTACGCCCCAGCCACGAACGCACCAACCCGCCCGCCTCACCTGTGCGCGCCGCCGCCTCGACGTAACCGAACGCCGTCGGGTAGCTGCGCTTCAACACCGCGAGCGCGGGCACCGCCGCCCCGCCGGTCTGCCCGTACATCGCGCCGAGCAGGGCCACCTTGGCCTTGGCCCGGTCGCCGGCGAACGAGTCGCGGGCCAGCGCGGCATAGAGGTCGCCGGCACCGCCCGCCGCCGCCAGCCGCGCGTCGCCGGAGACCGCCGCGAGCACGCGAGGCTCCAACTGGCCGGCGTCGGCGACCACAAACCGCCAGCCCGGATCGGCCACCACCGCGCGGCGGATCACCTTGGGGATCTGCAACGCACCCCCACCCCGGGTGGCCCAGCGCCCGGAGACCACGCCGCCCGGCACGTACTCCGGTTGGAAACGGCCGTCGCGCACCCACTGCTCACGCCACGACCAGCCGTGCGCCGTCCAGATCCGGTAGAGCTCCTTGTATTCCAGCACCAGCGGCACCGCCGGATGGTCGACCCCGCGCAGCACCCACGCCCGGGTGTTGGGCAGCTCCACCCCGACCCGGGCGAACGCCTTCAGCAGCTCGGCAGGCGAATCGGCGTGCAACTGCCGTACGCCCAACGCGTCGGCGATCCGGCTTGCCAACTCGGCAAGCCGGCGCGGTGGGCCGCCGACCGGGGACGGCTCGCCCAGCAGCTCGGCGAGGATCTCGTCGTGCACCTCGCCCCGCCAGGGCAGCCCGGCGACACCCATCTCCGCCGCGATCAGCGCGCCCGCCGACTCGGCGGCCACCAGCAACCGGAACCGGCCCGGATGCTCGGTGTCGGCGATGCGGGCGAGCTGGTCGGCGTACACCTGGGTCAGTGCCTCGATGCCCGGGCCCGACGGGCCGGGCAGCGAGTCAAAGAGCGCGGCCTGGCCGTGCCCGGGTGGCGCGGCGGCGCGCGGCGGCGGGTCGGGTGGCACCGCCGCGCCGGTCATGCGGGCCCAGGCGGCGGCCAACGACCGGGGCTCGCCCCAGCGGCCGGCGTGCCCGAGCAGCAGCGCCTCGGTCAGCTCCACATCGTGGCAGCGCTCGACGCGCGCCCCCGCGCGCAGCAACGCCGGATAGACCGTGCCGGCGGCCGACCAGACCCAGCGCGGACGCTCGACCGCCTCCCGAGCGGCCACGGCCGCGGCCAGGTCGGCGACGATCTCGGTCGGACCAGTCGGCCTGCCGGCGGCATCCAGCGGGCGCAGCTCGCCGCCGCCCCGCTCATCGGACACCACCGCCACCAGCACGGATGCGATTCTGCCTCGTCCCCCTGACATCGGCCGCGCCCAACCGACGGAACGGGGCGGCGCGGGCGAAAACGGGTCGGTGGATAGCGGAAGGGATCGGTAGCGTGAACCGGGTGCCCCCACAGATCCCACATCCCGATCCCGGCATTCCGGACACCAGGGGGCCGATGCGCTACCTGTGGTGGCTGGTCCGCCGCCAGCCCTGGCGGGTGCTTCGCGGGAGCCTCCTGGGCACGGCCTGGATGGTCGCGCTGTCGGCACGGCCCTATCTGATCGCCCGTGCCGTCGACGCCGGGCTGGGCGCCGGCGACATGCGGGCCCTGGCGTTCTGGGTCGCGGCGATCGTCGTCGCGGGCCTGGCGTTGTCGCTCGTGGGCACCATGCGACACCGCACGATGACGTTCATCCGGGAGGACGCCAAGGCCCGTTCCGCTGCCGTCGTGCTGCGCCAGGTGTCCCGGCTCGGCGCGGCCCTGCCGCGCCGGGTAGCCGCCGGCGAGGTGGCCACCATCGGTGGCTCCGACATCGACTGGTCGGCCCAGGTGTTGACGCTCACCGGGCCGGGCGTCGGCGCGGTCGTCGCGTACTCGGTCGTCGGCGTGCTGCTCTGGTCGATCTCCCCGATGCTCGCGCTCTGCGTGCTTGTGGGAGTGCCGGTGGTCGGGCTTGTCGTCGGGCCGTTGCTGCGCCGCCTGGAGCGGGCCGAGTCGGTCTACCGCAAGCAGCAGGGCGCGCTCACCGCCCGATCCGGCGACATCGTGGCCGGGCTGCGCGTGCTCGCCGGCGTGGGCGGCCGGGACCTGTTCGCCCGGCGGTACGCGGCCCGCTCCCAGGACCTGCGCGCCGAGGGCTACCGGGTGGGCGCGGTAAACAGTTGGATCGACGCGGTCACCGTCGCGATCCCCGGGTTGTTGCTGGCGGCGGTGGTGTGGCTGACGGCGCGGATGGCGGTCTCCGGTGATGTCACGGTCGGTGAACTGGTCGCCGTCTACGGCTACGTGGCGACCCTCATCGTGCCGGTCTGGTTCCTGCTGGAGGGCAGCTACCAGCTGATCCGGGGCCGGGTCGCCGCCCGGCGGATCGTCGCCCTGCTCAGGCTGTCCCCCGACGACGTCGGCGGCCCGGGCCGTCGGTGGCCGGGCGACGTGCCCGACGCACGCGGACCGGGCGACGTGCCCGACGCACGCGGGCCGAGTGGCGTGCCCGACGCACGTCGGCCGGGCGCCGTGGCCGCGCCGTCCCGCCTTGCCGACCTGCACGACCCGGTGTCCGGCCTTACCGTGCGCGTCGGCCGGCTGACCGGGGTGGCGGCCGACGACCCGGCCGCGGCTGTCGCATTGGCCGACCGGCTCGGCCGCTACGTCGTCAGCGACACCACCTGGGGCGGTGTGCCGCTGAGCGGGATCGCCCTGGACGAGATCCGGGCCCGGATCCTGGTGGCCGACCACGACTCGTACCTCTTCGCCGGAACTCTGCGGGACATCCTGCACGCGGCCGACGACGACCGGATCGCCGCGGCGCTGCGGGTCGCGTCGGCCGAGGATGTCGTCGACGCCCTGCCCGCCGGGCTGGACACCCCGATCGACGCCCGGGGGCGGACGCTCTCCGGGGGCCAGCGCCAACGGGTACGCCTGGCCCGGGCGCTCCTCGCCGAGCCGGAGGTGCTGATCCTCGTCGACCCGACGTCGGCCGTGGACGCGCACACCGAGGCGCGGATCGCCGAGCGGCTGCGTGTCGCGCGGGCCGGTCTGACCACTGTGGTGATCGCGACGTCGCCGCTGCTGCTCGGCCGGGCCGACCTGGTCGCGCACCTGAGCGCCGGCCGGATCACCGTCACCGGCAGCCACGCCTACCTGCTCGACCAGGACGCCGACTATCGGCACCTGGTGGCCCGGGGCAGCGGGGATTCCGACCTCGATGAGCGCGCCGACGCCGAGGAGGCGTACCGGTGAGCCGGCTGCCGGTGGCCGACCGGGGCACCGTACGCCGGGCGTTGCGGGACATGATCAGCAGACATCGGCGGGCCGTCGGGATCGTGCTGGCGCTGCACTGCGCCGCAGCGGTCGCCGGCCTCGCCCCGCCGTGGCTGCTCGGCACGATCGTCGACCGGGTCTCGGCCGGCGCGGGCGTGGCCACTGTGGACCGTCTCGCGCTGGCCATCGCCGTTTGCGTCCTGGTCAGCGCGTTGCTTTCCCGGTACGCCCAGTACGCCGGCCACCGGTTCGGTGAGCGGGCCATCGCCGAACTGCGCGAGGAGTTCGTCGGCAGGACACTCGGGCTGCCCGTCTCGGTCGTCGAGCGGGCCGGCTCCGGGGACCTGGCTACCCGCAGCTCGGTCGACGTGGCGACGGTCGGGACCACAGTCCGTGACGTGGTGCCCACAATGGTCATCGCCTCGGTGCAGTTGACGTTGCTGTTCGGGGCGGTGTTCCTGCTGCATCCGCTGCTCGGGCTGGCAGCGCTGGCCGGGCTGCCGTCGATCGTCGCGGTGACCCGCTGGTACCTGCGGCGGGCCAGCTCGGCGTACCTCGCCGAGGGTGCGCAGTCGGCCGAGCTGACCGAGACGCTCACCACCACCGCCGAGGGTGCCCGGACCGTGGAGGCGCTGCGGCTGACCGACCACCGGATCGGCCACGGCACCACACGCATCGCCCTGGTGTGGCAGGCCCGGCGGGCCACCCTCGCGCTGCGCACCGTGTTCTTCTCGGTCGTGGAGGCCAGCTATCCGCTGCCGATCGCCCTGGTGCTGCTCGTCGGCGGATACCTGCTCACCCGGGACATGGTCTCGCTCGGCGCGGTGGTCGCGGCCGCGCTCTACCTGCAACAGGCGATCGAGCCGCTGGACCGGCTGTTGCAGTGGACGGAGCAGGCGCAACGTGGCTTCGCGTCGTACGCCCGGGTGCTCGGCGTCGGCCTGGTAACGCCCGAGCCCGCCGGCACGACTGTCACGTCGCGTGGTGAGCGGCTCGTGGTGCGTGGCGCGCGGTTCTCCTACACCGGCGGGCAGGACGTGCTGCACGGCATCGACCTGGACGTGCGGCCCGGCGAGCGGCTCGCCGTGGTCGGTCCGTCGGGTGCCGGCAAGTCCACCCTGGCCCGGCTGCTCGCCGGGATCGACGCACCACGGCAGGGCGTCGTCAGCATCGGCGGTTGCCCCGTCACCGACCTCGACCCCGCCGAGCGGCGTCGCCGGATCGCCCTGGTCACCCAGGAGCACCACGTCTTCATCGGCTCGGTGCGCGACAACCTCGCCTTCGCCGCACCCGACGCCTGCGACGAGCAGATGCGAGCCGCGCTCAGCACCGTGGGCGCCGACTGGTACGCGCAACTGCCCGAAGGGTTGGACACCGCGCTCGGCGACGGCGCGCGGCAACTCGGTGCGGCCGAGGCCCAGCAGTTGGCGCTGGCCCGGCTGGTGCTCGCCGACCCGCACACCCTCATCCTGGACGAGGCGACCGCCGCGCTCGATCCGACCACCGCCCGTCGTACCGAACGGGCGCTGGCCGCCGTGCTCGCCGGTCGGACCGTCATCGCTATCGCGCACCGGCTCAACACCGCGCACGACGCCGACCGGGTCGCCGTGCTGGCCGACGGCCGGATCACCGAGATCGGCAGCCACGACGAACTAGTGGCTGCCGACGGGGCGTACGCGGCGCTCTGGCACTCGTGGCACACCCGAGCCGAGGAACGCCAACCCCCGAGGTGAAAGGAAGGGCCCCTTGTTGACACCTCGCCCGTGGGGGGTGTCAACAAGGGGCCCTTCCTATACATCAGGCGTTAATGAGGTGCCCTTCCTTACTTCACGGCGCCGGAGGTGAGGCCGGCTTGGATCTGCCGTTGGAACACCGCGTACACGATGATCATCGGGAGGATGGCGATTGTGAGCGCCGCGAACAGCCCGGACCAGTCCGCCTCGTAGCCGGCGTTTACCGAGATGTCGGCGATGCCCTGGGTGAGCACCCACTTGTCCTTGGCGTTGGACAGCAGCACCAGGGGAAGTTGGTACTGCGCCCACTGACCGATGATGTTGAAGATCGCCACGCTGATCAGGCCAGGCTTCGCCATCGGCATCATGACCTGGAAGAAAAGCCGGGTGTGCCCGCAGCCGTCGATCATCCCCGCCTCGGCCACCGACGACGGCAGCGTCTTGAAGAACGCGGCCAGGAAGAACACCGTGAACGGCAACGAGTACGCGATGTAGACGAGCACCACCCCGGTGTGGGTGTCCAACAGACCCAGATTGCGCACCACGAAGAAGAGCGGCACCAGGGCCAGGAAGACCGGGAACGCCAACCCGGACACGAAGAGGTAGTAGATCGCCCGGTTGCCCCAGAACTTGTACCGGGCCAGGACGTACGCCGCCATCGAACCGAGCAGCATGGTGCCGAACGTGCTGAAGCCGACGACTATGACGCTGTTGAGGAAGTACCGGCCGACGTTCGCCTTGGTCCAGGCCCGACCGAAGTTCTCCCAGCGTAGCTCCCCGGGGAGCGTCCACGGGCTGCTGAAGATCTCGCTTGTGTTCTTGAACGCGGCGAGGAACGTCCAGAGGATCGGCACGATCACGATCACCGCCCAGACGGCGAGCGCGATGTGCCCCATGCCGGCCAGGAGGCGTACCTCCGAGCGGGGGCCTTTGCTCCCCCGCCGGCCGGTCGCGTCCGGGTCGCCGGTCTTCGGCGGTAGCGCCGCCGGTGTCGGCGGCAGCGTCGACTGCGGGTTCATCAGTACTCCACGCTTTCCCGCTTGGTGAGCCGCAGCGTCAGCGCCGCGAACGTGATGGTGAGGAAGAACAGCGCCACGCCCATCGCGGAGGCGTAGCCGTACTTCGAGTAGACGAACGCGTTCCGGTAGATCTCCATGGCCAGGACTGTGGTGGCGCCGTCCGGGCCGCCACTGTCCACCGAGAGCACCGCGACGATGGCGAACGCGTCGAACGCCGCGATGCCCAGGTAGACCCAGGCCACCTGGAGGGTGTCCCAGAGCAGCGGCAGGGTGACCCGGAAGAACAGGGTCACCTTGCTCGCGCCGTCCATCTCCGCGGCCTCGTAGATCTCACCTGGGATGGAGGCCATCCCGGCCGAGAACAGCACCACGTAGAAGCCGACGGCCTGCCACACGAGCACCGCGATGATCGACCAGAGGGCCAGGTTCGGCTTGACGAGGAAGAGGATCGGCTCCATGCCGAACTTCATGAGTACGCCGTTGATCAGGCCGGACTCGTTCGGCCGGTACACCATCTGGAACAGAACAGCGATGATGGCCACCGCCAGGACCTGGGGGAAGAAGAACACCACCCGGTAGAACTTCGCCCCCCAGACCCCCTGGCGTTGACCACCGCTGCTCTTGCCGCCCACGTTGAGCAGGAAAGAGAAGAACAACGCGATGGCGATGGTGATCAGCGGCAGGGCAAGCAGCAGTACGCCGTGGTGTTGGACCGCCTTCAGGAAGCTGCCGTCGTCGAGCAGCCTCCGATAGTTGTCGAAGCCCACCCACTGCGGAGCCGACAGGCCCCGCCAGTTGGTCATCGAGATCTGGAACGCCTGCGCGTACGGCGCGATGACGAAGACCACGTACAGCGTGACCGGGGCGAACAGGAATCCGATCACGAATGGATACTTGCCGTGCCGCATGACCCTAGCTCCGATCGATCAGCGCTTGAACTTGGCGACCGAGCTGTCCTTCTTGATCGCGTCGGCCTTCTTCTGGATCCGCTCCACGAAGGCGTCCGCATTGATCCGGCCGAACATCAGCTCGTTGGTGGCGGTCCGCGCCTCCGTGTCGAGCTCCTTGTACCAGCCGTCGAAGTACAGGTTGAACACGTCCTGACCGGCCGCCTTGAGCGCGGCCTGCGAGCTTGCCACACCGGGCGGGAAGGCGAAGCCCTCCGAGCCGGCGGTGACCACGGTCGGGGCCTTGACCACCTCGGTGAAGCCCTTCGCGCCCGCCGTGGACAGCATCTGGCGCATGTACTCCAGGCCGCCCTTGGGGTTCTTGCTCTTCGCCGAGACGAAGTAGCCCTCACCAGCGGTGGCGCGCAGCGCGGTGGCCGGCATCTTGTCCGACGCGGTCAGGCTCGGCACCGGCATGAGCTGGTAGTCGAAGCCGGGCGGGGTGTCCTGCTTCTGCTCGCCCTCCAGCCAGTCACCGCTGGGGTACAGGGCCAGCTTGTACTGGTTCTGCCGCAGCTGCACGTCGGTGTGCTTGAGCCCTTCGAAGCTCTTGTCGCTGAACTTCGCGCCGACCTCGGCCCACGCGGTGGCAGCCTGCTTGACCGCGTCCTGCTTCCAGGCGCCGTCCTCCAGGTTGTCGATGTTCTTGAGTACGTCCGTGCCGCCGATCTTGGCGGCCTGGGTGAGGATCACGTTCCACTGGTAGTAGGCCGCGTTCGAGCCGGCGTACCCGTAGGGCGTGACGCCCTTGGCCTTGATGGCTGTGAGCAGGGCGATGAAGTCGTCCCAGGTCTTGGCCGGCGCCCAGCCGTTGTCCTTGAACAGCTTGGCGGAGTACCAGATGCCGAAGACGGTGGAGACGTAGTACAGGACGTACGGCTTGCCGTTGAACGAGCCCGCCTCGACGGTGCCGGGCACCACTGTGTCGCGGACCTTCTTGGCCGGGTCGTCGACCGAGGGGGCGTCCCACAGCTCGGTGAGGTCGTGCAGCTGACCGTCGGCGACGAGCGCGCCGAAGTCCATCAGCTTCTCGCCCGAGTTGTTGACGAACTCCGGCGGGTTGCCGGACGCGAAGCGCGGCTGGAGCACAGTGGAGACGGCCTGCGTGGCCTGGTGCTTGACCTCCGCCTTGGGGAACGCCTTCTTGTAGAGCGGCTCGTGCACGTCGGTGGCGTACTTCTCGCCGTAGCCGCCGTTGAAGATGATCACCTCGATCGGGGCGTCCTCCTTGACGCCCAGCGGGTTGGCGGCGCTCTTGGTGCCCTCGGCGACCTGCTCGTTCTTCTCGTCGCCGCCGCTCGTGGCGCAGGCGCTGAGCAGGCCGATGGCCGGAGTGGCGAGCAGACCCACGGCGGCGGCGCGACGCAGCACAGTGCGACGGTCGAGTGCTGCCGGGTGCTCGGGGGTAATCGACATCGTCGTCTCTCCTTGTGGAATTTCGGGTCAGGCGGTGCGCCGGAGACGCCCGGCGTACCGCGACTCGAGGGCGAGGTTGTGCTCGTCCCCACCGGGGACGTTGGCGGAGAGGTAGATAGGGGGTACCTCCCCGGCCTGGTGGAACCGTCGTACGACCTCCGCGGTCAGCAGCTGCGCCAGCAGCGCCGTGGTGACCGAGGAGACCGCACAGACCGCGCCGCCGCCCTCGAGCGGCAGCAGTGCATCGCCGTACGGCGCGCCGTTGTCCAGGACGACGTCGGCGAGGTCGGCGAGTCGGTGACCGGACGGGTGCCGTGGGGCGACCCGTGCGGTGTGTTCGACGGAGGTGACCGCGATCAACGGGTGACCGCGCTCGGTGACCAGCGCCGCCAGCTCGACGACCGAGCCGTTGATGCCGGACTGGGACGCCACCACGAACACGTCGCGCGGCTGCGGCGCCGCGAGGGCGTAGATCTGGTGGGCGATCGAGGGGTCGCGCTCCAGCTTGGGATCGGTGAGTACGTCGCGCGGGGCGTCGCCGTGCACCACCAGGTCGCGTACCGAGAGACGGTTGGTGGGGACCAGCCCGCCGGCTCGGGCGACCAGCTCGGCGGCGAACCCCTCGGAGTGCCCTGCGCCGAACGCCTGGAGCACGCCGCCGGCACGCAGGCTGTCGGCGATCAGGTCGGCGGCCCTGGTGATCCCGTCGGCCTCGGAGTCGAGCAGCCTGTCGAGCACCGGGCGGACCGCGTCCGCGTACCCCTGGGCACTGATCATGAAGTGGCTCCCTTCGCGGCCTTGTGGCCGTCGACGGCCTGCGCGGTGCGCCGGAAGGCCGCGTGGGCGCGGTCGTGGGTGCGCTGGGCCACGGCGATGTAGAGCAGGTCGAGCACCACCAGCTGGGGGTGGCGGGCGGAGAGCGCGTCCGGCCGGAAGGTGGTGGCCTGACTGGCGGTGAGCAGCACGATGTCGGCCAGCTCGGCAAGCGGCGAGCGGGGGAAGCCGGTGAGGGCGAGCGTCGTGGCGCCCCGGCTGCCCGCCTCGGCGAGCATCTCGATTGTCTCCCGCGTCTGTCCGGTGTGGGAGATGCCGAGCGCCACGTCTCCGGCGCGCAGCAGCGCCGCGCTGGCCAGCCCTTCGTGCACGTCGTTCCACGCCCAGGCGGCCACCCCGATGCGGTGCAGGCTGAACTGCATCTCCTCGCCCACAAGCGCGCTGCCGCTGGCGCCGAAGATGTTCACCCGGTTGGCGCCGGCGATCGCCACCGCGGCCCGTTCCACCTCGACGAGGTCGAGCAGCGCGGCGGTGTCGTGCATGGCCCGGGTGTCGGCGGCCATGATCTGGTCGAGGACCCGCGCGAGGGGGTCGCCCGGCTGGATCTCACGGCCGATGTCGACGGTCCAGCCGGCGGAGCGGGCCCGGCCGGTTTCGGAGGCGATGCCGAGTCGCAGGTCGGCGTAGCCCTCGAAGCCCATGGCCCGGCAGAAGCGGGTGATGGTGGCCGGCGAAGTGCCGCTGCGCTCGGCGAGTTCGACGATTGTGGATCGGGCGGCAGCCTCCGGGTCGCTCAGCACGTGCTCGGCGACACGGCGCAGCGCGCCGGTCAGCTCGCCGAGGCCGTTGCGGACCCGGGCCAGCACCCCGTCCGAGGCGGATCCGAGCGTGCCGCGCCTGTCGAACACGTCGGCATCGACCACCGCGGTCCCCGCAGTGGTGTCCACCTCGTGTTCACTCATCGACGCCTCACCTTTTCGAAAAGACTGTTAACTGTTAGTGGTAAAAGTTCTTACTGAACGCCCCCCTGTGTCAAGACCGTGGGCGAAGTTTTCAAACTGTTACCTGGCGCACTCGCCGGGTCTTGCTCCGCGCGACGGCGCCGACCAGCATGAACGGGCCCGTCGCCGCGAAACGCAAGGAGGGCCGTGCCGATGTCCGACACCGTCGTGGTCGGTCTCGACGTCGGCGGTACGTCCACTCGGGCGACCGCCCTGACCCTCACCGGCGTACGCCTCGGCACCGGTCGCGGCGGCGGTGGCAACCCCACAAGCCACGGTGCCGAACGAGCCGCCGCCGAACTGCTGACCGCGCTGCGCGGGGCACTCGCCGACGTCGACCCAGCCCGGGTCGCCGCCGGCACCATCGGGCTCGCCGGAGCCGCCCGGCTGCTTGCCGACCCCGCCGGACGGGCCGCCTTCGACAGAGCCTGGCACGACGCAGGCCTGCGCTGCCCGTACGCCGTGCACGGCGACGCCCTCGTCGCGTACGCCTCCGGCACCGCCGACCCCGACGGGACGGTGCTCATCGCCGGCACCGGGGCCATCACCGCCCACGTCCGCGACCTGAGGCTGGACCGCGTCGCCGACGGCCACGGCTGGCTGCTCGGCGACGCCGGATCGGGCTTCTGGCTCGGCCGCGAAGCCGTCCGCCGACTCCTCGCCGACCTGGATTCCGGCCACACCCTCGGCAGACTGACCACTGCCGTGCTCACCGAACTGATGGGCAGCGCCGACATCGCCGCCCGCCCACGGGACACAGTGGACGCCACCATCCAGGCGGTGACCCGCCGGCCACCTGTCGACCTGGCCCGGCTGGCGCCGCTTGTCGTCACCGCCGCCACCGAGGGCGAGCCGGTGGCCACAGCCCTCATCGCCGAGGCCGCCGCGCACCTGGTTCAGAGCGTCGGTCGCATCCGCGCGGCCGGCGCCGACACCCCGCTCGTGCTCGGCGGCGGACTGCTCACCGGAGACACCCCGCTCGCCGCCGCCGTCCGGGTCGAGATCGGCCAACAGTGGCCGCACGCGCCGTTACGCACCGCCGGCGACGGAGCCGCCGCCGCAGCCTGGCTGGCCGCCCGCGACCTGGCCGAGGTCACCGACCCGGCCGCCCTGCACGCCCGCCTCTTCCCCACCCCCTGACCGCCCGCCGCCACCCCGCGCCTCCGCCCCGCGCCTCCCCCGCCCGCCGACGCCCTGCGCCGCCCCCTGCCCCTGCGTGTCCGCGCCCTGCGTGTCCTAAGATCCGCGCAACTTCGGTGAAGTTGCTGCCTCACCGCGTTGCGAGGCAGCAACTTCACCGAAAGCGCGCGGATCTTGGGAAGCGAAGGCAGGCCCGCCGACTGCCGTGCGCACCGCGATCGGGCGGTGATTGGGATCGGTCGGCAGTGGACAGGGCGGCAGGCGCCGAGCGACGGGCAGCGGCAGCGGCAGCGGCAGCGGCAGCGGCAGCGGCAGCGGCAGCGAGCAGCGGCGACGGGCAGCGAACAGCCGGGCGGGTCGGGCTACTTGAGTTGACCGGCGGTCAGGCCGGCCTGGACCTGACGTTGGAAGGCCACGTAGACGGCGAGCACCGGCAGCACCGCGATGCTCAGCCCGGCGAAGAGCCGCGCGTAGTCGCCGGCGTAGCCCTGGCTCACCGACAGGGCGAACAGCCCCTGGGCGAGCACCCACTTGGACTCGTCGCCCTGCATCAGCACCTGCGGCAGCAGGAACTGGTTCCAGTGGCTGAGGAAGTTGAAGATCGCGACACTGATCAATCCCGGACGCGCCATCGGCAGCATCACCCGGAAGAAGAGCCGGAAGTGACCGCAGCCGTCGACCATGGCGGCCTCCGCCACCGACGTGGGCAGGGTCCGGAAGAACGCGGTCAGGAAGAACACGGTGAACGGCAGTGAGTACGCCGAGTACACCAGGATCAGGCCGGTCCAGGTGCCGAAGAGACCGGCGTTGCGGACCACGAAGAAGAGCGGCACCAGGGCGAGGAACACCGGGAACATCAGCCCGCCCACGAACAGGTAGTAGATGATCTGGCGGCCCCGGAACTCGTACCGGGCGAAGACGTACGCGGCGGTGGCGCCCATCAGCATGGTGAGGCTCACCGAGCCGGCGACCACCACGAGGCTGTTGAGGAAGTACCTGCCGATGTGCGCGCCGGTCCAGGCCCGCGCCCAGTTGTCCCAGTGCAGCGCCCCGGGCAGCCCCCACGGGTCGGCCAGGATCTCGCCGTTGCTCTTGAACGAGCTGAGGAACATCCACAGCAGCGGCAGGACGGTGAGCAGGCCCCAGAGCACCAGGAAGCCGTGCGAGAGGGCGTTGGCGACGCCGAGTTCCCGGCGCACCGGGCGGTCCCGGCCGACGGTCAGCGTCGGCGCGGGGACGGTGGGGCGATCCACAGTGGTCACGAGTACTCGATCCGTTCACGCCGGCCGACCCGCAGCGACAGCACCGCCACCGAGAGGGTCAGGAAGAACATCACCACGCCTATCGCGGAGGCGTAGCCGAACTTGGTCTCGCTGCCGAAGGCGGTGTCGTACATCCGTACGCCTATGACGTCGGTGGAGAAGTTCGGCCCGCCGTTCGTCATCAACTGCACGAGGATGAACCCGTCGAGGGCGAAGATGGCCAGGTAGACCCAGGCGACCTGGACGGTGTCCCAGAGCAGCGGCAGGGTGACCCGGCGCAGGGTGGTGAGCCGGGACGCGCCGTCGAGCAGCACCGCCTCGTAGATCTCCTTCGGCACTGCTGACATCGCGGCGCCGAACAGCACCACGTAGAAGCCGACGTTGCTCCACACCATCACCGCCAGCACGCACCAGAACGCGGTGGCCGGGTCGCCGAGCCAGGTCGGCGCGGGCAGGCCGATCCCGTGCAGGGCGGCGGTGAGCAGCCCCTTGTTCGGGTGGTACACCTCCTTCCAGAGCAGCGCGATGATCACCACGGAGAGCACCTGCGGGAAGAAGTACACGGTGCGGTAGAGCGCGCCGCCGCGTACGCCTGTGACTCCGGCGCGGCCCTTGCGCCCGCCCATGGCGAGCATGGTGGCGAAGAAGAGCCCGAGCACGATCGTCAGCACCGGCACCAAGCCCAGCAGGATCGCGTTGTTCTTCAACGCGTTCCACACGTAGTCGTCGTGCCACAGGGTCTTGAAGTTCGCCAGACCGACCTGGTTGGCGTCGGCCGAGTAGCCGAGCCAGTCGGTGGTGGAGATCTGGAACGCCTGCAGGTACGGCGAGACCAC
Organism: Micromonospora sp. NPDC000316; assembly: GCF_042898885.1. Lineage (NCBI taxonomy): Bacteria > Bacillati > Actinomycetota > Actinomycetes > Micromonosporales > Micromonosporaceae > Micromonospora > Micromonospora sp. NPDC000316. The sequence goes on along the minus strand of NZ_JBIAZG010000008.1, from coordinate 163,562 downwards.
GAATATGACGTAGAGCAGCACCGGCGGCACCAGGAAGGTGACGATCAGCGGCCACTTGCCATGTCTCACGGTGAGGACCTTTCCCAGTGTGCGGCCGGTGAGGGTGGAGGTCCCCCACCGGCCGGGCGATCAGGCCGCTCGCTTGTACTTCTTGATCGAGCTGTCCTGGGCGATGGAGTCGGCGCCCTTCTGGCACTGGTCGAGGAACTCCGCCGGGCCGATCCGGCCGCTGAAGAACTCGCCACACGCGGCGTCGACGAGGTTGCGTTCCAGCTTGCGGTAGTAGTTGTTGTAGACCCAGTTGAAGCCGTTGGCGCCGGACGCGTCGAGCGCCTTGACCACTGTGGTCAACCCGTACGGCAGCTCGACGCCCTCGGTGGCGCCGGCGACCACGGTGAGGCTTGCGACCTTCTTGGTGAAGTCCTGTGCGCCCTTGCGGGACAGCATGGTCCGGAAGTATTCAAGGCCACCGGCGACGTTGCGGGCCTTGGCCGGCACCATGAACGGCTCACCCGCGGTGCCCCGGATCGCCTCGTACGGCAACTTGTCGCCGCTGCCCAGGCTCGGCGTCGGCGCAATGGTCATGTTGAAGCCGGCCGGTGTGACGTCCTTCTGCTCGCTCTCCAGCCACGAGCCGCAGGAGATGAACGCGGCCTTGCCCTGGCACCAGGCGGTCTGTGACTGCTTGTGGTCGAGGCCGGCGGAGCCCTCCAGGATGAACTTGTCCTTGACGATCTGGTGCCACGCGTCGGCGGCGGTCTTCATCGAGTCGGACTTCCAGGCATTCGGCTCCAGGTTGTCGATGGCGGTCGCCACCGACGGGCCGCCGAGCTTGATGGCGGTGGCGATCAGCGGCCAGCTCATGTAGCGGGGGTGCAGTCCGGCGTACGTCCAGGGGGCGATGCCGGCGGCCTTGATCTGCTTGCAGAGGGCGATGTGGTCGTCCCAGGTCTTGGCGTACTCCCACCTGCGCTCGCTGAGAAGCTTCTCGGAGTACCAGATGCCGTACGCGGTGTAGGTGTAGTTGAGCACCAGGAACGCGCCGTCGTACGACCCGACCTCGACCGCCCCGGGCAGCAGTGTGTCCTTGACCGTCTTGCCGGGCACGTCGAGGCTCGGCGCGGCAAGCAGCTCGCCGAGGTCGGCGATGGCGTTCTGGCTGACCAGGCCGTTGAAGTCGATCTGGCCGGCGCCGGAGTTGTTGACCACGTCCGGCGGCGTGCCGTCGACGAAGCGGGGCTGGAGGGTCTTGCTGATCTCCTGCGTGGCGGAGTGCTTGATCTTCGCCTTCGGGTACTTCTCGGTGTACATGGCCTCGTGGGCCTTGGCGTACTCCTCACCGAACCCGCCGCCGAAGATCACCACCTCGAGCGGAGCGTCCTCCTTGACGCCGAGCGGGTTCTGCTCGCTCTTGGTGCCCTTGTAGGCGGCGGTGTCGTCGTTGTCGCCGCCGCCGGTGGCGCAGCCGGCGAGCAGGCCGGCTGCGGGGGTGGCCAGCAGGCCGGCGGCGGCGGTGCGCCGCAGGATGTCACGCCTGTTCATGAGGTCTCCTCGGTTCGGGTCGGGCGGTCGCCGGGTCATGGGGGAAGGCGTCCGTCTCGCGAGGCACGGAGGGTTGTTGCTTGTCTTCACATAGCGCAAAGTTGCTGAAGAATTTCTACGGCAGCGGCGCGTGGACTTCAACCCCCGACGGCCGAACCGTTATCACCACCGGCCAACAGCAGGTCGAATAGCCTGAGGCGATGGGCCGCCTGCGCCAGTTCGCCGAGCGCACCCCGCCCGGCCGGGAGCGGTACGTCGACCTACTCCGCGCGCTCGCCATCACCATGGTCGTTCTCGGACACTGGGGCATCGCAGTGGTCGTACGCGACGACGCCGGCCTGCCCACCGGGCACTCCGCGCTCGGCAGCCTGCCGTGGGCGTACCCGCTGACCTGGGTGGCCCAGGTGATGCCGGTCTTCTTCCTGGTCGGCGGCTATGCCAACGCGGCCTCGCTGACCTCACTGCGCGCCCGGGGCGGGGACGCCGCCGGCTGGCTGCTCGACCGCAGCGCCCGCCTGGTCCGCCCCACAAGCGTGCTGGTGCTTGTCCTCAGCGGCGCCGCCGCGCTGGCCCGGCTGCTCGACACCGACCCCACCCGAATCCGCGAGGTGGTCTGGTTCGCCACCATCCCGCTCTGGTTCCTGGTCGCCTACCTCGCGGTGGTCGCGCTCACCCCGCCGATGTACGCGCTGCACCGCCGCTTCGGCCTGGCCGCCCCGCTGGTGCTCGTCGCCCTGGTGGCCCTCGGTGACCTGGGCCGACTGACCGGGCCCGTGGCGCTGAGCTTCGGCAACTACCTGTTCGGCTGGCTGGCGATACACCAGCTCGGCTTCGCCTGGTACGACACCCGGCGAGTGTCGCCGCCCGCCGCCGGGCAGTCGACCCCGCCGGAAGCCGGGCCGACGACCGAAGCCGGGCCGACGACCGCGCCAACGGCCGGGCCGTCGGCTCACGACCGTCCGGGAGTACGCCGACGACGGCTGCCGACCTCTCGCCGGGCCGGCGTGGTGTTTCTGGTCGGCGGGTTGGCCGCGCTGCTGCTGCTCACCGTGCCCGGCCCCTGGCCGGTGGCCATGCTCAACGTGCCCGGCGAGAGGCTTGACAACGCCGGGCCGCCCAGCCTCGCGCTGCTGGCCGTCGCCGCCGCCCAACTCGGCCTCATCCTGCTGCTGCGCGGCCCCGCGGAGCGCCTGCTGCGCCGCATCGGCCCATGGTCGCTGGTGATCGGGGTCAACCTGGTGGTGCTCACCGTCTTCCTCTGGCACCTGACCGCCGCGATCCTGCTGATCGGGCTCCTCGACGTGACGGGGACCCTGCCCACACCTGTGGTCGGCTCGACGGCCTGGTGGTTGTGGCGGGTGCCGTGGCTGCTGCTGCTCGCGATCGTCCTGGCCGTGCTGGTGGCCATCTTCGGGCCTGTGGAGGCTCGCAGCAGCAGGCACCGCACCGGGCGCCGGGCCGGCCGGGGCACCACGACCCGCACGGTGCTGACCGTTGTCGGCTACGCCGCCGTGGTTGTCGCCCTGATGCTCAACAGCGCGACACCGAAACTCGCCTCGGAGCCGCTCGGAATGCCCGCCCCGGCGCTGCTGGCGTACCTGGCCGGGGCGAGCCTGCTGCGACTGCTCAGGTCTGGGTGGGGAACCCGAGGTTGACCCCGCCGTGGCGCGGGTCCAGCCAGCGGCTGGTGACGACCTTGCCCCGGGTGAAGAAGCGCACCCCGTCCTCGCCGTGCGCGTGCAGGTCACCGAAGAGCGACGACTTCCAGCCGCCGAACGAGTGGTACGCCATCGGCACCGGGATCGGCACGTTGATCCCGACCATGCCGACCTCCACCTCGTGCTGGTAGCGCCGGGCGGCGCCGCCGTCGTTTGTGAAGATCGCGGTGCCGTTGCCGTACGGGCTGGCGTTTACCAGATCGACAGCCTCGTCGTACGAGCCGACCCGGACGACGCTCAGCACCGGCCCGAAGATCTCGTCGGTGTAGATCGACATCTGCGGGGTCACCCGGTCGAACAGGGTCGGGCCGAGCCAGAAGCCGTCCGGGTCGCCGTCGGGCGCCACGTCCCGGCCGTCGACGACCGGCACCGCTCCGGCGGTCACCCCGGCGTCCACGTAGGAGCGCACCTTCGCCGCGTGCGCGGCGGTGACAAGCGGACCCATGTCGCAGCCCCGCCGGCCGTCGCCGATGCGCAGCCCGGCCATCCGCGCGGCGATCCGCTCGACGAGCGAGTCCGCGACCGGCTCCACCGCCACCAGCACCGAGATGGCCATGCACCGCTCCCCCGCCGAGCCGAACCCGGCGTTGACGGCAGCGTCGGCGGCCAGGTCCAGGTCGGCGTCGGGGAGCACCACCATGTGGTTCTTCGCCCCACCGAGCGCCTGCACCCGTTTACCGGCGGCGGTGCCGCGCTGGTAGACGTACCTGGCGATCGGGGTGGAGCCGACGAACGACACCGACCGCACCTCCGGGTGGTCCAGCAGCGCGTCGACGGCCTCCTTGTCACCGTTGACCACGTTCAGCACCCCGTCGGGTAGGCCCGCCTCGGCGAACCACTCGGCGAGCAGCAGCGCCGCGCTCGGGTCCTTCTCGCTCGGCTTGAGCACCACCGCGTTGCCGCAGGCCACCGCCACCGGCACGAACCACAGCGGCACCATCACCGGGAAGTTGAACGGGGAGATCACCGCGACCACACCGAGCGGCTGCCGGATCGTGTACGAGTCGACCTCGGTGGACACGTTCTCGCTGAACGCGCCGCGCAGCGCCGACGGCAGGCCGCAGGCGTACTCGATGACCTCCAGGCCGCGCTGCACCTCGCCGGCGGCGTCGGCGAGGACCTTGCCGTGCTCGGCGGTGATCACCTCGGCGAGCCGCTCCCGGCGGGCGTGCACCAACTCGCGGAAGGCGAACAGCACCGCCGACCGCTTCGCCAGCGACGCGTCCCGCCAGGCGCGGGCCGCGCGGGCGGCGGCCTGCACCGCGACGTCGACGTCCGCGGCCGAGGCCAGCTCCACCTCGGCGGTACGTCGACCCGTGGCCGGATCGAACACGTCACCACGTCGCTCGGACGTGCCACCCACCCGCTTGCCGTCGATGAAGTGCCCGATGCTCATGCCGCCACCCCCGCCGACGAGCGGATCGCGTCGACGAGGATCGCCAGGCCCTCGCGGGCCTCATCCTCGGTGAGCGTCAACGGTGGACCCATCCGCAGGACGTTGCCGTACAGGCCGCCCTTGCCGGCGAGGAGGCCCCCGGCACGGCAGGCCTCGAAGACCTGGTTGGTAAGCGCCGGGTCCGGTTCGCTGGTGCCCGGTCGGACGAACTCGACGCCGAGCATCAGCCCCTTTCCGCGTACCTCCGCGACGCAGTCGAGACCGCCCACCGCGGACCGCAGGCCGTCGGCGAGGATCGCGCCGACGCGGGCCGCGTTCGCCTGGAGGTCGTGCGCGATCAGGTAGTCGAGCACCGCGTTGCCGGCCGCCGTCGAGATCGGGTTGCCGCCGAACGTGGAGAAGCTGATCCCCGGCACCGCCTCAAGAACCTCGGCCCGACCGACCACGCCAGCCAGCGCGAAGCCGTTGCCGACTCCCTTGGCGAAGGTGAGCAGATCCGGGGTGACGCCGTGCGCCTGGTAGCCCCAGAAGTGCTCCCCGGTGCGCCCCCAACCGGTCTGCACCTCGTCGGCGATGAACAGGATGCCGTGCTCGTCGAGGACCTTCTTCCAGCCCGCGAAGAGCCCGTCCGGCGGGTGCACGAAACCACCAACGCCCTGGATCGGCTCGGCGATCAACGCGGCCACGTCACCGGAGGTCTGGGTGGCCAGCACCTCGCGCAGGTCGTCCACCGCCGCGTCGACCTGCTCGCCGGCGCTCAGCCGGGACAGCAGACCGCGTACCCGGTCAGCCGAGTGCAGCCAGGCCACCTGGAGCGGGTTGAGGGCGCTGGCCGACCAGGTGCGGTTGCCGGTGACGCCCATCGCCGCGTACGACCGGCCGTGGTAGCTGTTGCGCACGGCCAGGATCTGGTGCGAGCGGCGGAAGTTGGTGGCCACCAGCAGCGCCGCCTCGTTCGCCTCGGTGCCCGAGTTGGTGAAGAACACCCGCGCGTCGGGGATGCCGGACCGCTGCGCGATCTTCTCGGCCAACTCGACCTGCTGCCGGATCAGATAGAGCGTCGAGGTGTGCGCGATGCCTGTGGCGAGCTGACGCTCGACCGCCTCCCGGATCTCCGGAATGTCGTAACCGATCATGTTGGTCAGCACACCGCCGAAGAAGTCGAGGTAGCTGCGCCCCTGGGCGTCGGTGACCCGGCGACCCGAGCCGGAGACCAGCTCGATCGGCTCGGCGTAGTACAGCGGCATCCAGGACGGCAGCACGGCCCGGTGCCGTGCCAGCAGGTCATCGGTCATCGGGGCACCCTTCAGCGGCGTACGTGGATACCGCACGCTCCCACCGCCGGCCGCCATGGACAACTGCCACTGTGTAGCGCAGCGGACGCGCGCACCTGACAGTGCGTCAGGGGCGCGCGGTCCCGCGCCGGGCAGCGGCCGCCTACGACGCGGCGCCGGTACGATCCGGCGGTGCCCGAACTGCCCGTACCGCTGCCCGGCGGTGCGCCGGGCGAGCCCACCGCCGGCATCGCCGCATGGGTGTGCGCGGATCCGGTCCGCCGCCTGGTCGCCCGTTTCGGCGGCACCTGGCCCGACGGCGACCTCACCGACGTGCTCCGCTTTCTCGACGAGTTCTCCGCCCGCCACTGGGACTTCCGGGGTGGCCGGGAGCGGCCCGACGCCCGGGAACCCGACCTCGACCCTGCCACTGCCGAGCTGGTGCTTGCCTCGGCCGCCGCGCTCGGGCTGATCCGCCCGGCACGGCCAGCCCGCGACGCGTACGCCCACCTGGTGGTGCTCGGCGGCTTGGCGCACGCCTGCGTGCGTCGCGTCGCCTACGCCGCGCACCTGCTGCGTGCGGGGCTGACCGTGGAGGGCGAGGTGGCCGTGCTGGGCAGCTTCCGGCCGTTGTCGGACTGGGAACGCGCGACACTGGCCGACGCGGGCCTACCCGCCGACGGCACCGAGGTGGACGTGCTGGACACGGCCGTGCGCCGGGTGTTCGGTGTGGCCGACCCGGCGGAGCACGACGGAATCGACGCCGGACACCCGCACCACTCCTGGTCGTCGCGGACCTACCGGCCGGCGAGTCTGCCACCGGTGCGGGTGCTCGCCGCGCCGTCCAGCGAACCGCATCGGCGGCGGGCGCACACCGCCGACACGCAGCGGTTCTGGGCCGGGCACGCGCGGCTCGCCGCGGGCGACGAGGTGCTGATGGTCACCGCGCCGATCTACGTGCCGTTCCAGCACTGCGACGCGCTGCGCACCCTGGCGATCCCGTACGGCTGTCAGATCGACACCGTCGGGGTGGACCCGGCGCTTACCGACTTGGCGGCGCTACCCGAGCAGACCCTCACGCCGGGGCGTTACCTCCAGGAGATCCGCTCGGCGATCCGCTCGATGCGCGCCCTGCACGCCGGGCTTCACACGCGCTGACCTGGGTGGTGCCAACCCGCCGCTGAGCCGGACTCAGCCGGCGGTGTCGGCGACGGCCTGGGCGAAGACCTCCGAGCGGTGCTCGAAGTTACGGAACCGGCCGTAGCTCGGCGCGGCCGGCGACAGCAGCACCACCCCACCGGCCGGGGTCAGCTCCCGGGACAACCCGACCGCGTCCACCAGGTCGTCGACAAGCTCGGTACGCACCTTGGGCAGGCCGGCGAGCGCCTCGACGATGCGGGCACCGCTGTCCGGGATGCCGATCACGGTCAACTCCCGCTCGGCGAGGTGCTCGGCCAGCGGCGTGTAGTCCAGACCCCGATCGGTGCCGCCGACGATCACCGTCAACGGCCGCCCCTCGTACGCGTCGATGGCGTGCATGGCCGCGTACGGGCTGGTGGCCAGGGTGTCGTCGACGAACGTCAACCCGGACGGGTCGGTGATCTCAGTGAGCCGGTGGGCCAGCCCCTGGAACTCGGCGACCGCGATGGCGAGCCTGTCCTTCTCGACCACCACGTCGATGCCGAGCGCGTCGAGCACAGCCAGGGCCACGCACAGGTTGCCCTCGTTGTGCCGGCCGACAAGCGGCAGCACGGCGCGCGGGAAGAGCGGCTGGTCGCCAAGGTGGAACCAGGGGGTGCCGTCCAGGCCGGCGGCGACGTGTGTGGTGTCCGGACGACCCGCCCGTACCGCCGGCAGCTCCCCCAACTCGGCGGCGAGCCGGGGGTCCGCGCCGTTCACCACGATCGTCTGCGGGTCGTGGGCGAGCAGGTTCAGCTTGTCCCGGTAGTACTCCCGCTCCCCGCCGTGCGCGTCCAGATGCTCGGGGAACAACGCGGTGACCACCGCCACCCGGGGCGACTCGGTGAGGTCGCTGCACTGGTAGCTGGACAGCTCCAGCACGTACACCTCCGCCTCGGGCAGGTCGAGGGTGGGTACGCCGATGTTGCCGCCGAAGACGTTCGGCCGGCCGGTCGCGGTGAGCAGGTGGCTGATCAGGCTGGAGGTGGTGCTCTTGCCCTTGCTGCCGGTGACCCCGACGGTGCGCGCGGCGTGGTCGGCCATCCAGAGCGCGGTGCCCTGAGTGACAGGCACGCCGCGTCGGCGCAGCTCGACAAGCCAGGGATGGGTCTGCGGCACACCCGGCGAGCGGACCACCACGTCGGCAGCTGCCAGCCGAACGAAGCCCGCCTCGCCTGTGACAAGCGGCGCCGCCTCGGCCAGCGGGCCGTCCCAGGGCAGCGACAGGAAATTGGCGCTGTCGTCGACGGCTACCAGCTCGGCGGGGCCGTGCGCGGCGATCGCTGTCACAGCGGCCCGGCCCTCCCGACCAGCCCCCCAGACGGCGACGGTACGTCCGCGCAGGTCAGACAGGCGCAAGGGACTCTCCTCAGGGATCGCGGCGGCAGCTGGGCGGGCCCGGTCCGGACACGGCCGGACGAACCAGGGCCTAGTATGGCGTGTGCCCAACGAGCAACTGCGGCGGATGGATGCCTTTACCTTCCCGTCCTACTCGATCGACTTCGCCACTGGCGAGGTGTTGTTCGACTACGCGTTGACCGGCCCGGCCGGTGAGCAACGCTTCACCGAGGTGATCACTCTTCCGCTGCCGGCGGAGCCGCCCTCGGGCGAGACGGTGGCCACCCTCGGCCGGGTGCTGGAGGTGCTGCACCTGGTCGCCGGGGTCAGCTACTACAAGGCAGCCGCGCCGCCCCGTCTGGTGCTGCCGGCGCCGCTGGGCGCGGCCACCGTCGACTACGTCACGGCCATCTACACCAAGGGCCTCGCCGAGTACGCGTACCGCAACGAGCTGCCGCACGTGCTCCAGCTGCGCCCGGAGGTGCCGGCCGGCTCCCCGGAGACACCACGGGTGTACGACAACTCGGACCGTCGTCCGCTCTCCGCTGTCGGTGGTGGCAAGGACTCGATCGTCAGCCTGGAGGCGCTGCGCCGGGCCGAGTTGGACCCGGTGCCGTTCTCGGTCAACCCGAACCACGTGATCGTCTCGGTCAACGAGGCGTCCGGGCTGACCCCGCTCGCCGCCCGGCGGCGCCTCGACCCGGTGCTGTTCGACCTGAACGCGGCCGGCGCGCTGAACGGGCACATCCCGGTGACGGCCATCAACTCGCTCATCGCGGTGGCCACGGCCGTGCTGCACGGGCTGGGTCCGGTGGTGATGTCCAACGAGCGCTCGGCGTCCGACCCGAACCTGGTCTGGGACGGCCACGAGATCAACCACCAGTGGTCCAAGGGCGTCGAGGCCGAAGGGCTGCTGCGGGCCGCGCTCGCCGAGTACGCCGGCCTCACCGAGCCGTACTTCTCGCTGCTGCGCTCGCTGTCCGAGCTGCACATCGCCCGACTGTTCGCCGAGTTCACCCGGTACGACGATGTGGTGACCAGCTGCAACGCCGCGTTCAAGCTGCGTGACGCGAGCGAGCGCTGGTGCCGTGACTGCCCGAAGTGCCGGTTCGTCTTCCTGGCGATGGCACCGTTCATGCCCCGCGAGCGGGTGGTGGGCATCTTCGGCGGTGACCTGCTGGCCGACCAGTCGCAGATTCCCGGCTACCGCGAGCTGCTGGGCGTGGACGGGCACAAGCCGTTCGAGTGCGTGGGCGAGGTCGAGGAGTCGGTGGTGGCCCTGGGCCTGCTCGCCGAGCAGGATCAGTGGCGCGACGCCCCGGTGATCCGAGCCCTCGTGGACGCCGTCCCGGCAACCGCCTGGTCCGCGGTGGCCAGCTCGGACGTCTTCACCCCCGGCGGCCCCAACCACATCCCGGCAACCTACGCAAAAGCCCTTACCTCCCTCACCTAACCCCACCCCACCCCACCCCACCCCACCCACCGCCTTCGCCGGTGATCAAGAGGTTTGCGTCAGAAATCCCGTTGCCGGTGACGCAAACCTCTTGATCACCCGGGTGGGGTCAGGGGGTGCGGACTGCTTCCAGGGCTAGTAGGGCTACGTGGAGGGACAGGGACGCCTCTACCGAGTCGAGGTCGACGTCGAGGATGCGGGCGATGCGGGCCAGGCGCTCGTAGAAGGCTGGCCGGGACAGGTGGGCGGCGGCAGCGCCGGCGGTCTTGTTGCGCCCCTGCTCCAGGTAGGCGCGCAGGGTGTCGAGCAGCCGCTCGCGGGGGTGCCGGGCGTCGTACTCCAGCAGGGCGCCGAGCTCCCGCTCCACGAACGTCTGCAACCGGGGCTCGTCGCGCAGCAGGTGCAGCAGCCCGGCCAGCCCGACGTGCGGCAACCGGAAGACCGGCAGGTCACGCCGGTCCCGCCGGGCCGCCTCGGCGATCTGCCGCGCCTCGACAAGGGACCGCCGCGCCTCCCGCAGGCTGCCCACCCCGGACCCGGCCGCCACGATAAGACCGCCCGGAGCACCGCCTGCGGTCCGTGCCGGATCGTTCGCCACCCGGGCGCCCTCGCCACCGGACGTCGCACGCGTGGGCTCGATGCCGGACACCGCCCGCGTGGGCTCGATGCCGGACGTCGCCCGGACTGCGCCGTCGAGGCGTACCCGACGAAGGGCGCTGGCGAACGCGGACAGCGCGCGGTCCTCGGCGGCCGGGTCCGGCAGGGCCAGCAGCGCGCCAACCGCGTTGTCGTCGACGGCGCTTGTCAGCGCGGTGAGCTTGGCCTCCCGCAGCGCCTGTCCGACGGCCTCGGACAGGTCCCGCAGCCGGGCCTGGCCGGCCTCGGGGCCGCCCTCGCCGGCGGGGTCGTCGGCCCGGTGCCGGACCATCACGCCGACGAGGTGCCTGCGGTCGAGCACCACACCGAGCGCCTTGGCGCGCAGCGCGACCTCGTCGACAGGCCGTGTGTGGTCGAGCAGAGCGGTGAGCAGGGTGCGGTGGATCTGCCGTTCCAGCCCTTCGGCGTCGCGGCGGATCAGCCGGCCCAGCGCGAGGGTGGACGCGGCCCGCTCGATCAGGATGGTGAGGCGGGTGGGCGGTCCGGCGTCCGGCGCCGTCGACTCGCCGGCCCGTTGGGTGGGCGGCTCCCCGCTGGCCGGCCAGCGCAGCAGCAGACGGCCCCAGTCCTGCCCCCGGGCGCCGACGACCGTGACCAGCCAGCCGCTGTCCGGGTCGTACGCCGTCCGTCCGGCCGGACGGATCCGTCGGGAGTGCTGCTCCCAGCCGTCCAGCAGCAGTTCGGCGCTCTCCCCCGCCGGGTCGTAGCCGAGGACCTGCCGGGACAGGTTCTCCAGCACCACGGGGCAGCCGGACAGGTCGGCGGCCTGCCGGATCACCTCGGCGGCGTCGGCGCCCTCGACGGAGAGGTCGGTGAACCGCTGGTGGATCTCCTCGGTGGCGCGCAGTTCGGTGAGCTGCGCGTCGACGATGAGCGCGTGCACCGCCTCGGTGATCCGCACGAACGGGGTCGCCCGGCGCAGCTCGACAAGGGGCAGTCCGCGCCGTTCGGCGGCGGCGATCATCACCCGGGGCACGCCGCTGCCGTAGCGGCGGCCCAGCTCGACGACGAGCCCGGAGACGCCGACGTCGGCGAGGTCGCCGATGAACGCGCGAAGTCCCGCGTCGTCGCCGGGCAGCCCGATCCCGGTGGTGAGCACCAGCTCACCACCGCCGAGCAGGGTGGCGATGTCGGGCACCTCGGCGACGTGCACCCAGCGGACCGGACCGTCCAGGCCGGCGTCCCCGGCGACCACGCGCGGCGTGCCGTGGCGGACCGGGTCCAGGGCGAGGACCTCACGGACGGTAGGGAACACGGCCGACACGCTACCCTCCGTGACGCCAGATCTCGACATTCGCCGACGAGCGTCACCAAGGGTCGTCGCGGCTCAACTCCCAGCAGGCGACGGCGGTGGCGGCGGCGACGTTCAGTGAGTCGACGCCGCGGCGCATCGGGATGACCACGCGGGCGTCGGCGGCGTCCATCGCGGCCCGGGTCAGCCCGGCGCCCTCGGCGCCGAGCAGCAGCGCCGAGCGGGCCCGCTGGGCGGCGTCGAGACGTTGGATCGGCACCGCGTCCGGCGCCGGGGTCATCGCCAGCACCGCGAAACCGGCCGCCTGGACCTCGGCGAGCGCGTCCGGCCAGGGGTCCAGCTTCGCGTACGGCACGGCGAACACCTCACCCATGCTGACCCGGACGCTGCGCCGGTAGAGCGGGTCGGCGCAGCTCGGCGAGAGCAGCACGGCGTCCACGCCGAGCGCCGCGACCGCCCGGAAGATCGCGCCGAGATTCGTGTGGTTGTTGACGTCTTCCAGGATCACCACCCGGCGCGCGGCGGCGAGCACCTCGGCCGCCGTCGGCAGCGGTCGGCGGTGGAACGACGCCAGCACTCCCCGGTGTACGTGGAAGCCGGTGGCCCGTTGCAGCACGTCCTGGGTGGCGGCGTAGACGGGCGCGTCGCCGGTGTCCAGGTCGGCGAGCTGGTCGATGCGCTTGGCGTCGACCAGGTACGACCGGGCCGGGTAGCCGGCGCGCAGCGCCCGACGCAGCACCAACTCCCCCTCGGCGATGAACAGGCCGTGCGGCGGCTCCCAGCGGGTGCGCAGCTCGACGTCGGTGAGCGCGCGGTAGTCGGCGATCCGGTCGTCGTCGGGGTCGGTGATCTGGTGGACGGGCACCCGACGATTCTGCCGGACGGCGAACCTCGCGCTCCGACGCCCGCCCATCGGGGCGTTTTGTCCGATGAAGAAGGGGAATGACCGGCCGAGTACCGGACTCGACGGGAAGGACCAGTCAGGTGAGCGCGGACCACACCTTGCCGGGCGAAGCGGGCGCTCTGCCCCGCCGCCCGACCGTCGCGGACCACATCGTCTCCCGCCTGAGCAGTTGGGGAGTGCACCGTTACTTCGGCTACCCCGGCGACGGCATCAACGGCCTCACCTCCGCGCTGCAACGCACAAACGGGCGCGCCCAGTTCATCCAGGTGCGGCACGAGGAGACCGCAGGCTTCGCGGCCTCCGCGCACGTCAAGTACGGCGGAGGGCCGCTGGGATGCGCGCTGGTGACCAGCGGGCCGGGCGCCATCCACCTGCTCAACGGCCTGTACGACGCCAAGCTCGACCACCAGCCGGTGATCGCCCTGCTGGGGCACACCGCAGTCACCGCCGAAGGTGGCGGGTACTACCAGGAGGTCGACCTGCTCGCCCTCTACAAGGACGTGGCCTCGGCGTTCCTGGCGCAGCTCGACCATCCGGCGCAGGTCCGTCACCTGGTCGACAGGGCGTGCCGCACGGCGCTGGCCCGGCGTACCGTCACCGCCCTGGTTCTCCCCTCGGACCTCCAGGACGAGCCGGCCGTTCCGGAGCCGCCGTACGCGCACGGCTACTACCACACAAGCAACGTGCCGAGCAGCACGCCGACTGTGCCGCCGGAGGGGGACCTGCGTCGGGCCGCCGAGGTGCTGCGCGGCGGGCAGAAGGTGGCGATGCTCGTCGGTCAGGGCGCGCTCGGGGCGCAGGACGAGGTCCGGGAGATCGCCCAGCGGCTCGGCGCCGGGGTGGCCACCGCGCTGCTCGGCTTCACCGCAGTGGACCACAGGGAACCGTGGGTGACAGGTGCGATCGGGCTGCTCGGCAGCCGACCGAGCTGGAAGCTGATGAGCGACTGCGACAGGCTGCTGATCGTGGGCAGCAACATGCCGTACTCGGAGTTCTACCCGCCGCCCGGGCAGGCCCGTGCCGTGCAGATCGACCTGGACGGCGCCCAACTCGGGCTGCGGTATCCGACCGAGGTGAACCTGACCGGCGACGCCCGACCCACCCTGCGGGCGCTGCTGCGCGAGCTGGGCCCCGGCCCCGGGCCGACCGCCTGGCGTGCGGAGATCGCCGAGGCCACCGCGGCGTGGCGGCGGGTGCAACGGGAGTTGGCCGAGCAGAGCGCCGACCCGGTCAACCCGCAACTGCTGTTCAGCACCCTCAGCGACCGGCTCCCCGACGACGTGATGCTCGCCGTTGACTGCGGCACCGCGACCGCCTGGTACGCCCGGCACATGCAGGTACGGCCCGGCATGTTGGCAAGCCTCTCCGGCACGCTGCTGTCCATGGGCGGCGCCATGCCGTACGCGTTGAGCGCGAAGTTCTCCCACCCGGACCGGCCCCTCGTGGCGCTGATCGGTGACGGCGCGATGCAGATGAACGGGGTGAACGAACTAATCACCGTGGCCAAGTACTGGCGCGGCTGGGCCGACCCGCGTTTCGTGGTGCTGGTGCTCAACAACCGGGACCTGGCGTTCGTCAGCTGGGAGCAGCGCTCCAGCGAGGGGACGCCGATGTTCCCCGACAGCCAGCAACTGCCGGACATCGGCTATCACCAGTGGGCGCAGGTGCTCGGGCTGCACGGTGAGCTGGTCGACGACCCCGCTCAGGTGCCTGGCGTCTGGGACCGGGCGCTCGCCGCCGACCGGCCGGTGGTGATCAACGCGCTTGTCGATCCGGCCGAGCTGATGCTTCCGCCGCACTTCACGACCGAGCAGGCGCGCAAGACGGCGGCGGCGGTGCTGCGGGGCGACACCGACTGGGCCGGGATCATCCGGCGCGGCCTGCCCTCGACGATCAGCACCTACCGTCCGCGTCGCCGGGAGCGTTGACCGGTGCGGCAGTCGACAGGGCGTCAAGCACGGTGTAGAGGATCTCCTCGGACAGGGGCGTCTGGCCCGTCGCCCGGGCCAGTGTGAGCGCGCCGACCATCGTCGCGAGATCGACGACGGCCCGCTGGCGGGCGGCCTCGTCGCTGCGGTCGGGTGCGCTCTCGAGGTCCGTCAGTCGCTTGAGGGTCTCCTGCACACCCTCGGCGTACGACGTGCGTAGCGGGCTGTCGGCGGACGCCCGGGCGGCGTCGGCGGCAAGCGCGGTGTTGGCGCATCCCGTGCCGGGTGTGTCGCGGTGCTCGGCCGACAGGTAGTCCCGCAGCAGCGCGGACCGTGCCTCCGATCGGTCGGGCAGGTCGTCGGAGAGCTGGGCCAGCAGGGCCAGGAGTTCGCCGAACGCCGTCGTGGCGGCGATGCCCAGCAACTCGTCCTTGGAGCTGAAGTGCTTGTAGAAACCGCCGTGGGTCAGCCCAGCCGCCCCCATGAGGTCCTGGACGCTCATCCCCGTCGCGCCGCGCTCACGGAGCAGCCTCGATGTGGCGGCCACCACGTCCTCGCGGTGCCTCGCCGCCTCGGCACGTGACGTCCTGGCCATCGCGATGTCCCCTCTCCCCCGCTCGCCGCCTCCCAACTATAGAGGACGACCCTAATCTAAAACTTGTCGCAACCGCGTTCCCCCGTTAGATTACAGCGGTCATCTAAAACGCTCGACGATTGGAGATCACGATGAGCACCTACCTGATCAACCACCTGCGCATCCCCGGCGGCGTCCCGAACGAGGCGGGGCTGTCATACCTGGAGCAGGTCGAGGCCACCGTGCACCCGTACGGCGGCAAGTGGCTCGCCCAGGGCGAAGGGGACGTGGTCGAGGGAGCCTGGCCCGGGTCCGTCGTCCTGATCGAGTTCCCCACCCGCGCCGACGCCGAGAACTGGTACAACTCGCCCGAGTACCAGGCCATCCTGCCGCTGCGGACGAACAACGCGATCTCGGACATCATCCTGATCGACAGCCTGGCCGCGGACTTCACAGTCGCCGGGTTCGCCAAGCAGGTACGCGCCGCGGTCGCCGCGGCCTCCACCGCCAGCTGAAGCTGGCGCCCTGGCGATTCCACCCCGAGGTCACTGCCGTGGCAGGTCTGGCGGTGACCTCGGGGCGACCGATCGCCAGTCGGTGAACCTACGAAAAAAGCACGGCGGCCCGGCCCGAAGAGGGCCAGGCCGCCGCTGAACATCCAGGGTCAGCCCCGGCGGTCGAGCCAGCGTTGCAGGTTGGCACGCGGATCCTGAGTGGGCTCGCGATCGGGCGTCGCCGGGGCGCGCTGGACCGGCCGGCGGGGCTCACCCGCCAACTCGCGGCTGGGAGCCGTGAACGCCTTCTCCGGCTGACCCTTGACGGCGGTGGCGATGACCCGGGCGACCGCGTCGATCACCTTGGCCTGCACGGCCGAACCGACCGAGTCGGTCGGGTCGTCCGGGTTGGCGGCGATGCCGGCGACCGCCACCTGCGGGGTGAAGCCGACGAACGTCTCGGTGGCGTTCTCCTCCGAGCTGCCCGTCTTACCGGCCGCCGGCCGACCGTCGAGGATGCTGTTCACCGAGGTGGCGGTGCCGCCGTTGCACTGCCCGTACGGCGACTGCTGGCCCACTGGGCACCGCGCGGCGTCGGTCGCGGCACGAGCCACGTCGGCGTCCAGGACCCGCTTGCAGGACGGCTGCCCGACCGGCACCTTCTCGCCGTTCGCGGCGGTCACCGAGACCACGGGCACCGGCGTGCAGTAGGTGCCCTCGGCGGCCACCGTGGCGTACGCGTTGGCCAGGTCCAGCGGGGTCGTGGCGGCCACGCCGAGGGTGAACGAGCCCCAGTTCGCGGCGTTGTTCTTGGCGAAGGCGGAGTCGGAGTCGGCGCGGAAGGTGATGCCGAGCCGCTGCGCCATCTCCACCACCTTGTCCTCGCCGACCTGCTCGGCCAGCCAGACGAAGTAGGTGTTCACCGAGCGGCCGAAGCCGTCCCACATCATCCGGTACCCGTCCATCCAATCCGGGTTGGCGTTGACCGGGCACCAGCGGCCGTCGCAGCTTCCCGGGCCCTCGGCGGCATACCGGGTGGGCAGCTTGGCGGGCGCGTCGAAGCCGGTGGAGAGGGTACGGCCCGACTCCAGCGCGGCGAGCATTGTGAACAGCTTGAACGTCGAACCCGCCTGATACCCGGCGACGCTGGCGCCACCGGAGATCAGCGGGTTGACCGTGTTCGGATAGTTGACCTGCCCCGCCGGGTTGTCGGCCAGGCTGTAGTGCCTGTTGACCGCCATCGCCAGCACCTGCCCGGTGCCCGGCTGCACGGCCGCGATCGGCAGGGCGCGCTTGTTGTCGTACCCGTAGACCTTTGTGGCCTGCTGCTGCGCGGTGGCCTGGACCTTCGGGTCCAGCGTGGTGACGACTGTGTAGCCACCCGAGCGCAGCGCCTGCTCGCGCTCCGCGACCGTGGCCCCGAACGCCGGCTGGGCCAGCCACCACTGGCGCAGGTAGTCGCAGAAGTAGCCCCAGCCGTCCCGGCCCTGGGCGACAGCGGTGCAGCCGTTGGGCTGGGCGGTGGGGTGCAGGGTCAGCGGCTCCGCCTTCGCCTGCGCGGCCTGCGCGGCGGTGATCGCCCCGGTGTCGGCCATCGCGTCCAGCACGTACGACCGGCGGGCCAGCGCGTCGTCGGAGTTCCCGTCGATCGGGCTGTACGCGTCCGGGGACTGCACCAGGCCGGCGAGCAGCGCCGACTCGGCGAGGGTCAGCCGCGCCGGGGGCTTGCCGAAGTAACGCTGGCTGGCCGCCGCGATCCCGTACGCGCCGGAGCCGAAGTAGGCGATGTTCAGGTACCGGTTGAGGATCTCGTCCTTGCCGATGCTCTGCTCCAGCGCGCTCGCGTACCTGATCTCCTGGACCTTGCGGCCGATCGTGGGATCGGTGGCGGCGGCCCGCTCCTCGGCGCTGCGCGTGGGGTCGGTCTTGAGAACGTTACGCACGTACTGCATGGTGAGCGTCGAGCCACCCTGCTCGGTGCCGCCGCCCTTGACGTTTGCCACAAGCGCCCGCAGCAGGCCCCGCACGTCCGCGCCGCCGTGGTCGTAGAACCGCCGGTCCTCGGCCGCCACTATCGCCTGCCGCATGACCGGGGCGATGTCCGCAAGCGCGACGTCCGTGCGGTTCACGTCGTAGAACGTGGTGATCAGCGTCTTGCCGTCGTTCGCGTAGAGGTACGAGCGCTGCGGGGTGGCAGGGGTGCGCAGGGCCTCGGGCAGCGCGGCGTACGTGCCCATCGCGGACTTGGCGGCGAACCCGAGCAGCAGGTTGCCCGGCAGCGCGGCCAGTGCCAGGACGAGCCCGGCCAGCAAGCCGGCGAGCAGCACGGTGAACAGCCGCGACAGCGGCGAGCGAGAGGCGGCCATGCTCCCCAGGATTGCCACGAAAGCCGCCAACCGACCACCCCCGGCCCGCGATTGTCAGCAACTTCACGACCCCTGACCAGCAATTCCCCACCCAGGCCCCTCCCCGGGCCCTCCCCCTTGCCCCCGGGAGGCCGGCGGGGTCGGGAGGCCGGGCCGGTGGGCGGGGGGTTACGGATTCGGGGTTGTCAGGCTGGCGCTGGCGGCGTCACGGACGGCTTCGCGGGGCATCAGGCGGCCGGAGCGGTAGCCGATGCCGATGCCGGCGATCAGCACGAAGATCGCGCCGAACGTCTGTAGCGAGCCGATCAGGGCACCGCCCAGGCCCAGCAGTGGCGCGGCGATGATCAGCATGACGCCGTCGCCGAGGCTGAACGTGCCGGAGCGGGCCACCGCCCACCCGATGAGGAACCAGCCCACGCTGTAGAAGGCGGCGCCAACCAGCACAAGCGAACGCGCGGTGGTGCCGAAGACCGGCGTCTGCTCGGTAAGCCCGGCGAAGGGCAGCATGAGCACGGTGCCCGCGATGCTGACCATCAGCCCGGCCACGGCCACCCGGCGGCTGCGCGTGGCGGCCAGCAGCCCGGTGAGGGCAAGCAGCGCGAGCAGGCCGAGCCAGACCGCGGCCACCCAGCCGATCAGGTACGCGGCCTGACCGTCGGCGGGATAGGGATCGTTGCCCACCCCGCCGTCGCTGGCCATCGCCACCACGCCGTAGAGGACGGCGTACGCGGGCAGCAGCCACACCGCGGCCCGCGCGAACCTCCGCAGCGACCAGGCCCAACTGGCGTTCGTCGCCGGGCCGGCCGCTGTCGGTTCGTCGACGAACGGCAGTACGCCGAAGCCGCCGCCGGTGCGTCGGGAGCCCAGTGGGGCGATCGGATCGTGCGCGCCGGGCACCGGGGACCACATCCGCTTCGCGGGATCCTTCATGCGTCACCTCGCTCGTCCACGAGCGGTGCGAGACGCGCCGGGGCGCCCCGATTACCTGCTCACCACCCGTCCTAGGACCGATCGTGGCAGGCGCCGGAGCGCCCCATGAGTCTTTCTCGCATTTACCCGGCCGGCTGGCCGGGGTACTGGATCAGCCGCGCTCGCGCTGCTCGGCCGGGTCTTCCACCAGACTGGCCGGGGAGATCGGCTCCGGAGCGGGCAGCCCCTTCGGCTTGTTGCCCCCGGTGGCCTGCGCCTCGGCGACGCGTACCTCGTCGTGGATCTGCTGGGCGGCATCCGCCGCGGCCTGCGCCGCCTCGGCGGCCTCCCGCTCGACCTGGCTCGCGTGCTCGGCCGCCTCCGGCGCGGGAAGATCCCCCACCATCTGGCTCAAACCGCCGAGCGCGCCACCCATGCCCTCCAGTGCCTTGGTCAACTCGGCCGGGATGATCCAGACCTTGTTGGCGCTGCCCTGGGCGATCTGCGGCAGGGCCTGCAGGTATTGGTAGGCGAGCACCTTCTGGCTCGGGTTCGCCTGGTGGATCGCGTCGAAGACCGTCCGGATCGCCTTCGCCTGACCCTCGGCCTGCAGGATCCGGGCCTGCCGGTCACCGTCGGCGCGCAGCACCGCCGACTGCTTGTCACCCTCGGCGGTGAGGATCACCGACTGCTTGTGGCCCTCGGCGGTGAGGATCGCCGCCCGGCGGTCCCGCTCGGCGCGCATCTGCTTCTCCATCGAGTCGCGGATGCTTGCCGGCGGCTCGATCGCCTTGATCTCGACCCGGGTCACCTTGATGCCCCAGCGGCCGGTGGTCTCGTCAAGCACCCCGGAGAGGTGCCGGTTGATCTCGTCGCGGCTGGTAAGCGCCCGCTCCAGGTCCAGCGAGCCGATCACGTTACGCAACGTGGTGACGGTCAGCTGCTCGATGGCCTGCAGGAAGCTGGAGATCTCGTAGGTCGCCCGGACCGAGTCGACCACCTTGAAGTAGAGAACCGTGTCAATCGAGACCACCAGGTTGTCCGAGGTGATCACCGGCTGCGGCGGGAAGCTGACCACCTGTTCGCGCATGTCGACCTTCGTACGCACCGCGTCGACGAACGGCACCAGCAGGTTGAGGCCGGGGCTGAGGGTGCGCTTGTACTTACCGAGCCGTTCCACCACATCCTGACGCTGCTGCGGCACGATCCGCACCGCCTTGGCAAGCGTAATCACGGCGATCAACGCCACCGCGATGATCAGCACACCTATGAGCTCCATCAGTTCACCCTCTCGCTTCCGGCAGCTCGCCGGCGGAAGAAACATCGTCCTGCCACACCAGGGCCGTCGCGCCCCGGACCTTTATCACCCGAACCCGATGACCGGCTTCGAAAGTCTGCGTCGTGTCATATGCCCGCGCGGTCCACAACTCCCCGTCAATCTTGACGAGGCCGTGCTCGGCGTCCACGCGTTCCAGCACCAGCGCCGTGGATCCCTCGATCGCCTCCACGCCGAACGGCTGGTCGCCGCTCTCCAGCGCGGACCGGCGGTGCCGTCGGACGACCGGCCGGGCCAGCACCAGGCTCAACGCCGACACCACCGCGAAGACGAGCGCCTGCACGGAAACCGGCGCGCCGAGGGCAGCCGCGCCGGCAGCGGCGAACGCGCCGACCCCGAACATGATCAGGAAAAGCGTCGTCGTAAAGATCTCGGCGACCGCCAGAACCACACCCAATACGATCCACACCACGGCGTCCACCACCCGATCGTGACACGGATATGCACGAGCAGCACACCCGTGATGATCGGTAGGCTCGGCGGCGGCGATCGCCCGACCGAATTCAAAAGGCTGACCGATCTACAAAACGGCGAGGAGACCCCGTTGACGCTGCTGCCCGAGACCGCCCGGCAGATCGACATCCAGGTCGCCCGCGCCCAGGCCGACGGCCACGTTCCGTCGCTGGTGCTGGGAGTGGTCCGCGACGGCATGCTTGCGCACCTCGCCACCGCCGGCGAGCACCCCCGCCCCGGCGTCGACATTCAATACCGGCTGGGCTCGATCAGCAAAACGATGACCGCCACCCTGATCATGCAGCTGCGCGACGCCGGCCGACTCGCCCTGGACGATCCGCTGGAGCGCCACCTGCCGGGCACCGGCGTCGGCGCGCCCACCCTGCGCCAACTGCTCGGGCACGCCAGCGGCATGCAACGCGAACCCGACGGCGACTGGTGGGAACGGACCGCCGGCGTCGACCTGACCACACTGCTCGCCGGGCTCACCGCCGACAAGATCGCTCACCCGCCGCACGCCACGTACCACTACTCCAACCTGGCGTACGCGCTGCTCGGCGCAGCACTCGAACGACTCACCGGCACGCCCTGGGCCGACCTCCTCGACGAGCGGGTCCTCACCCCGCTGGGCATGCGCCGCACCACCTACTCCGCCACCGAACCGTTCGCCCGCGGCTACGTCGTCCACCCCTGGCACGACACGCTGCGCGAGGAACCCCGCACCGACACCGGGTCGATGGCCCCCGCCGGGCAGCTCTGGTCGACAATCGACGACCTGGGCCGCTGGGCCGCGTTCCTGGCCGACCCCGACCCGTCGGTGCTGGCCGCCGACACCCTTACCGAGATGTGCTCGCCCGTGGTGATCAGCGACCTGGAGTCCTGGACCCACGGGCACGGTCTCGGCCTCGAACTCCACCGGGACGGCAACCGGGTGTACGTCGGACACGGCGGCTCCATGCCCGGCTACGTCGCCTCGCTGGCCGTACACCGACCCAGCCGCACCGCAGTCGTCGGCTTCGCCAACTCGTACGGCTTCCGGACCGGCCACCTCGGCGCGCTCGGCCGGCGGCTGCTCACGCTGGTCCTCGACGCCGAACCCACGCCGGTCACCCCGTGGCGGCCGGCCGCCGCCGCGCCACCCGCCGAGCTACGGGAGCTGACCGGCCGCTGGTGGTGGATGGGCACCCCCATCGAGGTGTACGTGGACGCCTCAGGTGACCTGCGCGCCGGCCCGGTCGACGCACCCGACCTGCGTTTCGTGGCCGTCGGCCCGGACCGGTGGCGGGGTCGCGCCGGCGGGGAGGACGGCGAGATCCTCACCGTCGTGCGTGACGAGCAGGGCCGAGCCGTCGCGCTGGACATCGCGACCTTCGTCTACACCCGTACACCCGACCAGGAACCCTGAGTCGTGGGGTTTGGCGCACAACAATTGTCGTAGTGCGGCTCGGTCGGTTCTTGGCGGGTCAGGCTGGCTCGGTGACGAAGTCGATGAGGCGTTCCATCGCGTTGATCAAGGGGGTCTCCACGTCGGCGAAGCTGTTCACCCGGGACAGGATGTGCCGCCACATGTCGGCCGGCTCGGCAACACCGAGAGCAGCGCAGACGCCCTCCTTCCACGGGCGACCCGGGGGCACCACAGGCCAGGCCGCGATGCCCAGCGCCGCGGGCTTGACCGCCTGCCAGACATCGACGTAGGGGTGCCCGGTCACCAGCACGTACGGGGAGTTCACCCGAGCCACGATCCGGCTCTCCTTGCTGCCCGGCACGAGATGGTCGACAAGGACACCGAGCCGTCGGGTCGGGCCGGGGCCGAAGTCGCGCACGGCGGCGTCGAGGTCGTCGATGCCGTCCAGCGGCTCCACGACAACGCCCTCGATCCGCAGGTCGTCACCCCAGATGCGCTCGACCAGCGCGGCGTCGTGAATGCCCTCCACCCAGATCCGGCTGGCCTTGGCCACCTGGGCGCGGACGTTGTCCACCGCCACCGACCCGGACGCCGTACGTCGCCGGGCCGCCGGCACCGGCGCACGAGCAGGGCGGCGCAACGTCACCGGCCGCCCGTCGAGCAGGAACGCCGCCGGTAGCAGCGGAAAGTTTCGCCGCCGGCCATGCCGGTCCTCCAGCACCACCGCGCCAGCCTCGAAACCCACCACCGCGCCACAGAAACCCGAGTCGGCGTCCTCCACCACGAGATCCGGCTTGGCGTCCACTTCAGGGGTGACCTTCCGTCGTCGCCAGTCCCCCGCCAGCACGTCCTCGCCGTATCGCCCCGCCATGTCGATCACGCTAACCCCGCCACCCCCACCCATCACCCCGACACACCGCCCAACCGCCAAACCCCCACCCGCACCACCGCACCACCGCGCCACCGCAGCGAGGGCGGGGCAGGGCTGGGGCGCGGGCCTGCGAGGCGGAGTCGGGCGAAGGGGGTAGTTCGGGGCAGGCAGGGCGGCCGGAGCGGCAGCCGAGACAGGGCCGCCGGTGACCACGTACCCTTTCGGCATGTCCACCCCCGCAACGGGCGCGGTCACACTCGCGCCGCGCCGGTCGAGCCGGTTTGTTGCCTGGGTGCGCGCGTGGCGCGCCGGGCTGGTGCCGTACGACGAGGTCGCCGACGCCATCGCCGGCGACGAGGAGCACCTCGTTGCGGACGCCCCCGGCACCTGGACCGACGTTCCGCTGAGCGCCGCGCTGCCTACCCTGGCCAAGCTCTCCCCGGACGAGATCCGGCTGGTGCTGCCGGCGCCGGGTGACCCCCGGGGTCTGCCCGGCCCTGGGGACTTCGCCGGGGCGGCGCTGGTGACCGGTGAGGCGGTGGTGGCTGGTGGGCTGGGGTTGATCCCAGAGGTTCGCAGTCACACGTCAGGCTCGGGCGACTGCTTCGAGACGGTGCTGTGGCGGGTGTACCCGCTGCCCGCTAACGCCCCCGCCGCGTCCCTCGCACTGCCCGGCGCCGCCGAGGCCGAAGCCGAGTTGGCCGCCGCGCTGGCCGAGACCACCGCCGCACTGACCCGCCTCGACGTCGCGCAGTGGCGGCCCGAGCTGGCCGGGGCGCTTGCCGCGCTACGCCGTCCGGACGGCACCACCGACCTGCCGCCCGGCTTCGACCCGCGGGCGCGCCGGCTCTTCGCCCGGGCCGCAGTGCTCGACCGAGTGCTCGCCCTGGCCGGGCACGCCGCACCGGGCGGAGCGATCAACAACTACGAGGCACAGCAGCGCGACGCCGCGCTGCGCCCCCTCACCGCAGCGTGCCGGCAGGCCCTCGTCGCCGCCTGCAACGCCCCACTGCGCCCCTGACCGCACCGCCGCGCAGTGCGACGGCGCGACGATCAGACCTCGTCGAGCAGGTCGGCGACCGAGTTGATGATCCGGGAGGGGCGGTACGGGTAGCGCTCCGCCTCGGTGCGGCTGCTGATCCCGGTGAGCACCAGGATGGTCTCCAGCCCAGCCTCCAGACCACACAGGATGTCGGTGTCCATCCGGTCGCCGATCATCGCGGTGCTCTCCGAGTGCGCGTTTATCGTGTTCAGCGCCGAGCGCATCATCATCGGGTTCGGTTTGCCGACGAAGTACGGCTCCACCCCTGTCGCCTTCGAGATCATGGCGGCGACGGAGCCGGCGGCGGGCAGGGCGCCCTCCACCGACGGGCCTGTCACGTCGGGGTTCGTGCAGATGAACCGCGCCCCGTCGTTGATCAGCCGAACCGCCTTGGTGATCGCCTCGAAGCTGTAGGTGCGGGTCTCGCCGAGCACCACGTAATCCGGGGCGAAGTCGGTGAGGACGTAGCCGACCGCGTGCAGTGCCGTGGTCAGACCGGCCTCCCCGATCACGTACGCGGTGCCGCCCGGTCGCTGGTCGGCGAGGAACTGGCCGGTGGCGAGGGCGGAGGACCAGATCGCCTCCTCCGGAACGTCAAGCCCCATCCGGCTGAGCCGGGCCGTCAGGTCACGAGGGGTGTAGATCGAGTTGTTGGTCAGCACCAGGAACGGCTTGCCGGAGGCGCGCAGCCGGTTGACGAACTCGGGTGCGCCGGGCACCGGCTGGCCTTCGTGCACCAGCACGCCGTCCATGTCGGTCAGCCAACTCTGCACGGGCTTGCGGTCATGCATGATGATCCTCAGAGGTCAGGGGCGGCGGGTCGGCACGCAACAGACGGTGGGGCAGGTGTCCCACATCGGCAGCTCACCCAGACGGCGACGCAGTTGCGCGCCGTCCGGGTCGGTCCGCTCGGTGACCAGCTCACGCACCATTGTCACGAAGCGCCTGTCGGTGCCCGGGGTGCCGGCCCGGACGAAGCCCAGGCCGAGCTGCTTGGCTGTCTCCAGCGCCTCGGTGTCCAGGTCCCACACCACCTCCAGGTGGTCGGAGACGAAGCCGATCGGGCTGACCACAACGCCTGTGATGCCCTCCTGGGCGAGGGTGGCGAGGTGGTCGTTGATGTCCGGCTCCAGCCACGGCACCTGCGGCGGGCCGGAGCGGCTCTGCCAGACCAGGTCGTACGCCAGGTCGGGGGCGGCGGCGGCCGCGACCAGCCGGGCGGCCTCGTGCAGTTGCGCCTCGTACCGGCCGCCGTGCGGGCCGGCGTTGGCCGCCATCGACGTGGGCACGGAGTGCGCGGTGAACACCAGCCGGGTGGTGTCCCGCCGGGCCGGGTCGAGCTGGGTCAGCGCGGCTCGGACGGCGTCGACGTGCGGCTCGATGAAACCGGGGTGGTCCCAGAACTGGCGTAGCTTCTCGATCACCGGCGCGTCCGGGCCGACGGCGGCGCGGGCGGCGGCGATGTCCTCCTGGTATTGGCGGCAGGACGAGTAGCCGCCGTACGCGCTTGTGACGAAGGCGAGCGCGCGGGTCACCCCGTCGTCGCGCATCTGGGTCACGGTGTCGGCGAGCATCGGGTCCCAGTTGCGGTTGCCCCAGTAGACGGGCAGGTCGATGCCGTGCGCGGCGAAGTCGGCGCGGATGGCGGCCAGCAGGTCACGGCACTGCTGGTTGATCGGGGACACCCCGCCGAAGTGTTGGTAGTGCTCGGCGACCTCGGCCAGCCGCTCGGGCGGCACGCCCCGGCCCCGGGTCACGTTCTGCAGGAAGGGCATCACGTCCTCGGGCCGTTCCGGCCCGCCGAAGGACACCAACACCACCGCGTCGTACGACATGGGGACATTCTTGCCCCTCGGCCGGGAGGACCCGGCGACGCCCCCTGGTCCGGCCCGTGTGGTCACACGGACGG
Organism: Micromonospora sp. NPDC000316; assembly: GCF_042898885.1. Classification (NCBI taxonomy): domain Bacteria; kingdom Bacillati; phylum Actinomycetota; class Actinomycetes; order Micromonosporales; family Micromonosporaceae; genus Micromonospora; species Micromonospora sp. NPDC000316. Next base: position 137,562 of record NZ_JBIAZG010000008.1, on the reverse strand, counting down.
GACCGGGGGCGTCGCCGGGGACGTCAGGAACCGATGGCGTGGTAGCCGCCGTCGACGTGGACGATCTCGCCGGTGGTGGCGGGGAACCAGTCCGACAGCAGGGCCAGGCAGGCCTTCGCGGCGGGCTCCTGGTCGGTGAGGCTCCAGCCCAGCGGCGCCCGCCCGGCCCAGGCTTCCTCGAACTGGTCGAAGCCGGGGATCGACTTCGCGGCGATGGTGCGCAGCGGCCCGGCGGCGACCAGGTTGCTGCGGATGCCCTGCTTGCCCAGGTGCAGCGCCAGGTAGCGGGACGCGGACTCCAGGCCGGCCTTGGCCACACCCATCCAGTCGTAGACCGGCCACGCCTTCGTCGCGTCGAAGGTCAGGCCGACGACCGCGCCGCCTGGCGACATCAGCGGCAGCGCCGCCATGGCCAGCGACTTGTACGAGAAGGTGGAGACGTGCAGGGCTGTCGCCACGTCCTCCCAGGGCGCGTCGAGGAAGCCGCCGCCGAGGCAGCTCTGCGGAGCGAAGCCGATCGAGTGCACGACACCGTCGAGCCCGTCGACGTGCTCGCGGACCCGGTCGGCGAGGCTGGCCAGGTGCTCGGTGTTCGTCACGTCCACCTCGATCACCGGCGCCGGCTCGGGCAGCCGCCTCGCGATCCGCTCGACCAGGGAGAGCCGGCCGAAGCCGGTCAGCACGACCTGCGCGCCGTTCTCCTGGGCGAGCTTCGCCACCGAGAAGGCGATCGAAGCGTCGGTGATGACGCCGCTGACGAGCAGCCGCTTACCGGCGAGCAGTCCGGACATGCAGATTTCCTCCGTACTCAAAGGGTGTCAGTGGCCCATGCCGAGGCCGCCGTCGACAGGGATCACGGCGCCGGAGACGTACCCGGCGCTGTCGGAGGCCAGCCAGGTGACGACCGCGGCCACCTCGTCGGGGCTGGCCATCCGGCCGGCCGGGATCGACTTGCGGATCTCGGCCTTGCGGTCGTCGGACAGGCCGGCGGTCATGTCAGTGTCGATGAAGCCGGGCGCCACCACGTTGGCGGTGATGTTGCGGCTGCCCAACTCCCGGGTGATGGAGCGGGCCACGCCGACCAGACCGGCCTTACTGGCGGCGTAGTTGACCTGCCCGGCACCGCCGGAGAGGCCGACCACCGAGGAAATGAAGATCATGCGGCCCCACTTGGCGCGGAGCATCTTGCCGGAGGCCCGCTTGGCGACCCGGAACGCACCCGTGAGGTTGGTGTCCACGACGCCTGTGAACTGCTCCTCGGACATGCGCAGCAGCAGCGTGTCGGCGGTGACGCCGGCGTTGGCGACAAGCACCTCGACCGGCCCCAGCTCGGCCTCGACGGCGGTGAACGCGGCGTCGACCGAGGCCGCGTCGGTGACGTCGGCCCGTACGCCGAACAGCCCTTCCGGGGCCTCGCCGCTGCGGTGGGTGATCGCCACCCGGTCGCCCTGCTTGGCGAAGGCCTGCGCGATGGCCAGGCCGATCCCCCGGTTGCCCCCGGTCACCAGCACGGTACGGGCCACTGTTCCCCCTTGCTCAGCTGATCTCAGTCGCAGGCGAGCCTAGGCGTTACCGGCAGGTAAGCGCTAACGGGGACCGCGTCACACCGGGGTACGACGCGGGGATCAACCCCTGGTGGCACGCCTTACGCGAGGTTGCCCGCGCTCACCGCTCGCGTCGGGCTGACCCTGCCGGGGCTGCACACCGCGCCGGACGGCCCGGGCTGGGTGCTGGCCCGCTGTTGCTGGCTGCCGCTGCTCGCCGCGGTGCTGGTCACGGTCGTGCGAACGGGGCGAGCGGCCCGCCCGGAACGGCAGCGCCAGCCGGGCGGGGGAGGGGCCGCCAGCCGGTCGGCCGACTGCGTCCCGTCGACAACCCAGGTGTACGATCATCGACGTTCCGGCCCGCCCGACTTGCAGGAGGTGATCGCTGTGCGAGATAGCGATCCTCCCAGTCGTGGCCGGGCCGATGGTCAGCCCCGCTGAGCCACGACTCAGTCTGGTGAGCTGACCCCGCTTCGCTCCCCCACCACCTCGGCCGACGCCGGGGTGCGTGTGCCGCGCCGTCCGACTACCGGACGGTTGCCGGGAGTTGCCCGGTCACGACTTCGTGTGCGCGTCCCCACCCCCTGCGGTCCGCCCCGCCTGCGGACCATCCAGCCGCCACCCGGAGCCGTCCATGAGCCGCTACGTCGCCCCGCTGGGCTTCACCCTCGCCGCCGTCTGGGTGGCCATCGTCTTCGTCCTGGCCGGCGGCGGCCACTGAGCCGTGCTGGCCGTCACCGGCCACTGAGCCGCTCCCGGCGGCGGGTCGGTGAGCCGTGCTGGCCGGCGGTGGTCGCCGCCGGCCCTGAGCTGAGCCCACCGGCTCAGAGCATCCGCGACGACCAGAGCAGGCTCAGCGCACCGGCGCAGAGCGCCAGCAACAGCGCCAGCCCCGCGTACCACTGGGTCACCTCGCGCGGCTCGGTGCGGAAGCCAATCGAACTGCCCATGTCCTGGTAGACCTGCTTCAGCTCGCTCACCGACGCCGCCTCGTAGAAGTAGCCCTCGGTGGTCTCGGCAAGCTCGGCAAGGGCGAGCCGGTCCACCGGTACCCGCTGCAACTGCCCACCGATGTCGACCTGGCCCGTGTCGGTGCCGAACGCGATTGTGGACACCGGCACGTTTGCCGCCTGCGCGGCGGCCGCCGCCTCCTCCACCGACCGGCCCGAGGTGCGGAACCCGTCGGAGAGCAGCACGATCCGCGCCGGTGGGATGCCCGCCGCGCCATCGGCCGGCACCGACCGGATCGCCTCCAGGCAGGTGAACACCGCCTCACCGGTGGCGGTCGCCTCGGCCAGCACCAGCCCATCGATAGCGGTTGTCACCGCGTCCCGGTCCTTGCTCGGCGGCACCAGCACGTTTGCCGCCTTGGCGAACGACACCAGGCCCAGGTTGTAGCTCTCCGGTAGCTCGCCGACGAACTGCTTGGCCGCCTCCTGCGCGGCCTCCAGCCGGTTCGGCGCCACGTCGTCGGCCTGCATCGACAGCGAGACGTCGATGGCGAGCATCACCGTCGCCCGCTCCAGCGGCTCCTTCCGGTCCACCGCCGGGCGGGCCAGCGCGGTGGCGAGCACCAGCAGGCAGAGCAGGAACGCGGTCGCCGGCACGTGCCGACGCCAGCCCAGGCCCTTCGGCGCGACGGTACGCAGCAGGTCCACGTTCGTGAACCGCATCGCGTACGCCCGGCGGTGTAGCTGCCGCCAGACGTAGAACGCGGCGAGGGCGAACACCGGCAGCACAGCCAGCAGCCACCACGGTTGCAGAAAACGGATCATCGTGTCGTCCCTCGGGTGCGGGCGTGCCGCTGCGCGGCAACGAAACGCACCATGTCCAGCAGCCAATCTCGGTCGGTACGCAGACGCAGGTGGGCAGCGCCCGCGCCGCGCAGGGCAGCGGCGATCGCGGCCCGTTGGGCGGCGGCGGCATCGGCGTAGCGCTTCCGCAGTCGCGGGTCGGCGGTCTGCACCTCGTGCAGCTCACCGCTCTCCGGATCGACCACCGGCAGCACCCCCACGTCGGGCAACTCCAGCTCGCGCGGGTCCACCACCTCGATCGCCAGCACATCGTGCCGTACGCGCAGCTTGCGCATCGGCCGGGCCCACTGCTCGGTCGGGGCGAGGAAATCCGAGACCACCACCGCCACCCCACGCCGTCGGGGCGGCCGGTTGAGCATCTCGACAAGCGCGCCCAGATCGCCCCGACCGGGCTGGATCACGGTGCCGGCGACCGTACGCAGCAGGCCCTGCGCCTCCTTACGGCCCGAGCGGGCCGGCAGCCGGGTGAACACTCCCGGCCCGGGCGGCGGTGAGCCACCCCGAAAGCGGCGGGTCGGTGCGGACCCGCCGCCGCCGGTGCCGATCACCGCGCCGATCCGGTTACCGCCGCGCACGGTCAGATGGGCGATGGCGGCCGCGGCGGCCACCACGACCTCGCGCTTGAGCCACTGCCCGGTGCCGAAGTCCAGGCTTGCCGACAGGTCCAGCGCCAGCCAGGTCTCCAACTCCCGGTCGGCGACCGTACGCCGCACGTGCGGTGTCGTGGTCCGGGCGGTGACCGGCCAGTCCATCCGGCGGACGTCGTCGCCGGGGCGGTACTCCCGCGACTCCCCCGCCTCGCTGCCCGGCCCCGGCAGCAGGCCGGCGTAGTCGCCTTGAAGCAGACCGTCGAGCTTGCGGGTGACGAGCAACTGGAGGCGGGACAGCACCGCCTCGCTGCGGTCGCCGAGGGGGGCGGGACGAGGGGTGGGTGAGGTCACGGCCGCTGCCCGGGCCAGCCGGCACCCGTCGGCGGAACGGTGGACGACGGGGTGGCCTGCTGCCGGGGTGCGACCGCCGGGAGCGGAATTGTCGACATCACACGGTGCACGATGTGGTCGGCCGGCACGTCGTCGGCGAGCGCGTCGTAGCTGAGCACCAGCCGGTGCCGCAGGATGTCCGGGGCGATGTCCTGCACGTCCTGCGGGAGTGCGTAGTCCCGGCCGCGCAGCAGAGCCAGCGCGCGGGTGGCCCGGACCAGGCCGAGCGAGGCACGCGGGCTGGCACCGTACTGGATGAGTTGGGCCACGTCGGGCATGCCGTGCTCGGCCGGGGTACGGGTGGCCAGCACCAGCCGGACCGCGTAGTCGACAAGCGCGTTGTGCACGAATACCTGGTCCGCCTTGCGTTGCAGGGCGATCAGGTCGGGTGTGTCGAAGACCGCGGTCGGCTCCGGCGCGCTGACGCCCATCCGGTAGACGATCTCGCGTTCCTCGGCGTCGGTCGGGTAGCCGACCACGATCTTCATGAGGAACCGGTCCCGCTGCGCCTCCGGCAGCGGGTAGACACCCTCCTGCTCGATCGGGTTCTGGGTGGCCATCACGAGGAACGGGTCGGGCACCCGGTGGCTCTCCCCACCGATGGACACCTGCCGCTCGCTCATCACCTCCAGCAGCGCCGACTGCACCTTGGCCGGCGCCCGGTTGATCTCGTCGGCGAGCAGGAAGTTGACGAAGACCGGGCCCAACTCGACGTCGAACTTCTCACTCGACTGCCGGTAGATCCGGGTGCCCATGATGTCGGCCGGCACCAGGTCCGGGGTGAACTGCACCCGGGCGAACGACCCGCCGACGACCTTGGCGAGGGTCTCCACCGCCAGGGTCTTGGCCACACCGGGCACGCCTTCGAGCAGGCAGTGGCCCCGGGCGAGCAGCGCGACGAACATCCGCTCCACCATCCGGTCCTGCCCGACGATCACCCGTTTGATCTCGAACAGCGCCCTCTCCAGCAGGGTGGCGTCCTGCGCGGGCGTGGTGACGGGCGTGGTCACCGGCGCGGATTTCTCCGGCGTGGGTGTCTCCGGTGCCACCCCGTTCGGCGTCGGGGCATCGGGCGTGGTCGGCTGGGCCACCGGTCCTCCACAGCGTTTGTCGGTCGTCGCGGCTGGTGCGGTATCAAGACTCGCACGCCCGGCTGAGTGTGGAGGTGGGGAGAAGCCGATTTTCGCCGCGCCGTCCCCGGCAACCGAATCGCCCGTCACAGGTGGACACCTACCGGCCCCTGGTGTGTACCATTCATCCCGTCGCCGGGCGGCTCCCCCCGTGGCCGCCCGGCGCTCTAACTTCGTTCGGCCGCCTAGACTGGCCGCGATGAGCATCCCCTCCCCCGCCGACGAGGCCCTGGTCTGCTCGGCCCGAGGCTGCCGCGCCTCCGCCGTCTGGGTCCTGGAGTGGAACAATCCGCGCCTGCACGACGCCGATCGGCGCAAGACCTGGCTCGCCTGCGCAGCCCACCGGGGCAGTCTCGGTGACTTCCTGGACGCCCGCGGCTTCCTGCGTACCGTCACTCCGGTGCCCGCATCGCCTACCCTCGACATGTGATCCAGCGCAGCGAGCGAACGATGAGGCACAGCAGCGTGGCGTCGCGCGCCGTTGACGAGCGACGTGAGGCAGCGCAGGACGCGCGGAACGGTTTCCGTCAGTGAGCGCGGAGGACCGCGTCGACCCATCGGCCCTCCCCAGCCCCACCTCGCCGTCGTGGCCGCCCACACCGGCCGCCGCGCCGCCCGGTGCAACGCCGCCGCCCGGCGCGTTCCCGGCCCCGGGCACGCTCGGCCCCGAGCCCGCCCCGCCCGACGCGTCCTCGCCGGCCCCGCTGCCGCCTAACGCGCTGCCGCCCTCTGGCGCGTACGACGTCGGCTCGCGCCCGCCCGACCTGCCACCCCCCGGCCTCCTGCCGCCGGGCACCGGTGCGCTGTCCCACTCCGGTGCGCCCGACTCCCCGACCCTGACAGGAGCCGGGAGTCGGGGGCCGTTGGAGCCGTGGCCGGACACCGTCCACTGGCAGTCGATCTCCACGGACCTGATCTGGGTGGAGCTGATCCGACTGGCGATCGGGGTGGCCATCGGCCTCGCGGTGACGGCGATCGGCTGGGCGCTGAGCGGTCACTGGCTTTTCGGGCTCGCCCTCGCCGTCGTGCTGCTGATCGGCGTGTGGCGGGCCACGGCCATCGTCCGCGCGGTGCGCGCCTGGGGGTACGCGGAGCGCGACGACGACCTGCTGGTCCGGCACGGGCTGCTGGTCCGGCGGCTGTCCATCGTCCCGTACTCCCGGATGCAGTTCGTCGACGTGAGCGCCGGCCCGCTGGAGCGTGCGTTCGATTTGGCCACCGTGCAGTTGCACACGGCCGCCGCCGCGAGCGACGCACGGGTGCCGGGGCTGCGCCCGGCGGAGGCGTCCCGGCTGCGCGACCGACTCACCGCGCTCGGCGAGGACCGGGCGGAGGGGCTGTGAACGCCCGGCCGCCCACCCGTCGGCGACAGCACGGGCCGGCCCGATGAGCGACGAGCCGGACACCCAGCCGTCCGGCGGCGCGCCTCCCGCCGGTCCACCGCCGGGGCCCGCGCCCTACGCCGCCGGGCCGCCCTACGCGCCTCCCCACACCTCCGCGCCCCACGGCGCGATGCCCCCGGGCGCGGTGCCGCCCCCGGGCGCGATGCCTTACGGCACGGTTCCACCCGGCGCGGTGCCGCCGGGCGCGATGCCCTACGGCGCGGTGCCGCCGGGCGCGATGCCCTACGGCGCGGTGCCGCCGGGCGCAATGCCGCCGGGAGCGGTCCCGCCGGGAGCGGCTTATCCCTACGGCCCGATGCCGCCGGGAGCGGCTTATCCCTACGGCGCGATGCCGCCGGGAGCGGCTTATCCCTACGGCGCGATGCCGCCGGGGGCGGCTTATCCCTGGCCGATGCCGCCGGGAGGCGGCGAGCCGCGCCAGCGGCTGCACCCGCTCAGCCCGCTGCTGCACGGCGCCAAGTCGCTGGTCGTGGTGATCGCCGGGCTGTCCTGGTCCACGCTGTCCCGGGTCGGCTTCGGCTGGTTCGCCGCCATGGTGGTGGTCCTGGCGCTCGGCGCGACAGTGTTGTCGGTGGTGAGTTGGTACAACACCGGCTACCACGTGGTGGGCCGCGAACTGCGGGTGTACGAAGGGCTGCTCTGGCGGCGTACCCGGGCAATCCCGCTGGAACGGTTGCAGGCCGTGGAGGTGGTCCGGCCGCTGCTCGCCCAGCTCACCGGCCTGGCCGAGTTGCGTCTGGAGGTGGTCGGCGGGGGCAAGACCGAGGCCCCGCTGGCGTACCTCGGGGTGGCCGACGCGGCCCGACTACGGGAGCGGCTGCTGGCGCTGGCCGGTCGGGCGGCACCGCCCTCGGCGGGCGACACGGCGCCCGCGGCGGTCGGTGGGGCGGCACCGCCGACGGCGACGCCGGGTCGGCCACTGCACGCGGTACGCAACAACAACCTGCTGGTCAGCCAACTACTCACGCCGCAGGCGTTCCTACTTCCGTTCGGCCTGGCGTTCGTCGTGGCGCAGTTCGCCACCGCCGAGTCGTGGTCGTTCATCGCGGTGGCGAGCACGCTGACAGCGATGGCCGGTGTGCTACTGCAACCGATCCGCCGGGTCCTCGACGACTGGAACTTCCGGCTGGCCCGCGACGGCGGCACGCTGCGGGTCCACAACGGGCTGCTGGAAACCCGGGCGCAAACCGTGCCACTGGACCGCGTGCAGACCGTGCGGGCCACCTGGCCGCTGCTCTGGCGGGTCAAGGGCTGGCTGCGGCTGCGCCTGGAGGTGGCCGGGTACTCCATCACCGAGGCCGACGACCGCAACCGCCCGGACCGGCTGCTGCCGGTCGGTGACCTGCCGACCGCGACGATGATCGTCGCCGAGGTGCTACCTGGTGTACGCCTCGACGCGCTGACCCTGCACCGCCCGCCGTCCCGGGCACGCTGGCTGCACCCACTGGGCCGTGGCGCGCTCGGCGCGGGGCTGTTCGATCGGGTCCTCGCCACCCGGTCAGGTCTGCTCACCCGGCAGTTGGCGATCGTGCCGTACGCCCGGATCCAGAGCGTGCGGGTCGTGCAGGGGCCGGTGCAGCGCTGGCTGCGGTTGGCGACAGTACACGCGGACACGGCGGGCGGGTCGGGGGCGGCCGCCGAGGACCGCGACCTGGCCGAGGCGTGGGCGCTGGCAGCCGAGCTGACCACCCGAGCACAAGCCGCCCGCACCCTCACCTGAACCCACCCGGCCCCACCCCCGCCCGCACCCCGGAGAGGGGCGGGGACAGATGGGGCGGCGCGGGGTGGGGTTAGCGGTCGGCGGGTACCGGTGGTGCTGGTGTCGGCGTTCCGGTGATGCGGTCGGGGTCGGTCGTCGGACCTGGTGGTTCGCTCGGGGCCGGTTCGGCAGTGGCCTTCGGGTGGCGGGCCCGCCATGCGGCCCAGCCGCGCTCGGCCAGGCCGACGACCAGGAAGGTCATCCCGACGTACGCCCAGCCCACCAGCACGTCGATCACATAGTGCTCACCCGAGTAGACGAGGGTGAGGGTCATCGCCAGCGGGTACGCGAGCAGCAGCGGCCACCAGCGGCGCCGGGTGGTGGCCATGAAGAACACCACCACGAACAGCGCCCACGCGGTGTGCAGCGACGGCATCGCGGCCACCGGGTTAGAGGCGATCTGGCCGGCGTTGAGCACGTTGCCGGCGCCGTGCATGCCGAACGCCTTCCAGCCCCGGGTCGAGATCCGGGCGACCTCGGTGAGCAGCCCGTTCTGCGCGGCCCACCAGGGTGGGGCGGCCGGGTAGATGAAGTAGGTGGCCAGGCCGGCGGCGCAGAGGAACCCCCAACGCCGCATGTACGCAATCCAACGACGCCTGTCGCGCAGCCAGAGCACCGCGGCGGCGGCCAGCGCCACCACGAAGTGCGAGAAGTACACCCAGCTCGCCGCGACGTCCCACCACTGCAGCTGCGGGCGGTAGAAGTGCTCCTGCAACCACACGGTGGGCACCTCGCCACCGGTGGCCCAGCCGAACATGAACCGGTCGGCGACGATCAGCTCCATGGCGTGCGGGGTGGCCCCGTTGTCGGCGAACCCGCGCGAGAGGTTGTACGCGGCCAGCAGCAGCACCACAGGCACCCAGTCCCGGGCGAAGCGCAGGTGGCTGCGCCACGGTCGGTCGCTGTTCCAGGCGATGGTCCCGGCCCAGATCCACACGAAGGCGTACGTCGGGTCGGTGGGCAGCCCGATAGCCAGCCAGGCGGCGACGAAGGCGAGCGCCCAGATCGTCATGGCGACGACGCGCCGACGGCCCCCGTCCGGGGACGCGGGCGGGTCGGTGCGGGCGGGGGGCTGGGGGTCAGTCACGACGGCCATCGCGGTCAAGGTTAACGACGGCTGTGGCATCGACCGACGGCGACCACCCGTAGAACCTCACCGCCTGCTCTCCACCGGAGGGTGCGGCGGTCCCGCCGAGCGCGCCCGGCGGGACCGCCGATACGGCGGACGTCTGCCGCGGCGGGGGCCGCCGGTTCGCCGGGCGGGTGCTCGGCGGGGGCCGCCGGTTCGCCGGGCGGGTGCTCGGCGGGCACGGCGAGCACCTAGGCTGACGACCATGCAGGAGCAGCCCGAGCCGGCCTTCGCGCCGGGTCTGACCGCCCAGGTCGAGTTGACTGTCACCGACGCGGACACCGCCCAGGCGGTCGGTTCCGGGGACGTGCCAGTGCTTGGCACTCCGCGGGTGCTCGCGCTGGCGGAGGCGGCGACAGTCGCGGCCACGGCGACCGGGATGCCGCCCGGGTCGACCACCGTGGGCACCCGGGTCGAGCTGGAGCACCTCGCGCCGACGGTGGTGGGCCGGACGGTGCGGGCGCAGGCTCTGCTGGCGGCCGTCGACGGTCGCCGGTTGTCGTTCGAGGTCACTGTCAGCGACGGTGACCAGACGGTGGCGCGGGGCCGGGTGGACCGGATCATGGTGGATCGGCAACGCTTCGTCGACCGCGCGGGGCGGGCGTCGTGAGCGGCGGGTTCGTCGAGGTCGCCGATCGGGTGCACGTGCTACGTGAGCCGCTGCTGCGGATCAACGTGACGCTTGTCGTCGGTGACGACGGGGCGCTGCTGGTGGACACTCTGTCGTCGGCCGCGCAGGCCACCGAGCTGGCCACGGCCGTCCGGGCCGTCACCGACCGTCCGCTGACGCTTGTCAACACCCATCACCACTACGACCACTGCTTCGGCAACGCCGTCCTGGCCGGCGACCCACCCCGCCCGGTGTACGCGCACGAGCGGGCCGCCGAGGCTCTGCGCGACGACCCGGAGCGGCTGCGCCGGGAGGCGTACGAGGAGGTGCGCGCGGAGCACCCGGCGCTCGCCGCCGAGCTGGCCGACACGCCGCTGCTCGCCCCGACGCACACGGTGCACACCGAGACGACGCTCGACCTGGGCGGCCGGCGGGTGCTGCTGCGGCATCCGGGGCGGGGGCACACCGACGCCGATCTGGTGGTGCACGTGCCGGACGTGGACGTGCTTGTCGCCGGGGATCTGGTGGAGCAGAGTGGTCCGCCCGCCTTCGAGGACGCGTACCCCCTGCAGTGGCCGGACGCGGTCGCGGACCTGCTGCGGCTGACGACCGCGCGCACGGTGGTGGTGCCGGGTCACGGCGATCCGGTGGATGTCGGTTTCGTCCGCGTCCAGCACGCCGAGTTGGCGAAGCTTGCCTGGCTGATCCGGGCGGCGCACACCGGCGGCGCCCCGCCGGAGCGGGTGGCCGCCGAGGCGCCCTTCGGCGCCCGTGCCGCGCTGATCGCGGCGCGGCGCGGCTACCGTGAGCTCGACGGCGCGGTCTGACCTGCGAAGCGGCGCTCCACGTCGGCGCGGGTGGGCATGGCTGTGGCGCCGCCTGGTGACTCGCAGACCAGGCCCGCCACCCGCAGCGCGAACGCCACCCGCTCGACCCAGCCGCCCGGGCCGCCTGGTTCGCCGTCGGTGAGCAGGTCGGCGATAAGCGCGGCCAACACCGAGTCACCGGCGCCCGTGGTGTCGACGGCGTTGACCTTGGGCGCCGGCACCCGCACCGGGTCGCCGCCGGCGGCGGCCAGCACCGCACCGTCCGCGCCGAGTGTCACGACGACCGTGGCGGCGCCCAACTCCCGCAGGTACGCGGCGACGCCCTCGACCGGCTCGCCGGGATACAGCAGGTCCGCGTCGGCGGTGCTCAGCTTGACCAGGTGCGCGCCGGCGGCGAACTCGGCCACCACCGCGCGCAGCCCGTCCAGCGCGGCCGGGCCGTCCAGCAGCCGGGGGCGCACGTTCGGGTCGAAGACCCGCAGCCCGGTGGCGAGCGACCAGGCCCGGCGGGCGGCGGCGAGGGTGCCCTGTTGCAGCAGCACCACCGAGCCGCAGGAGAGCACGTCGGCGCCCTCCAGCAGCGCCAGGTCCAGGTCTTCGGGGCCGAGCAGGCCGTAGGAGGGCGGCTGCCCGTAGAAGCGGAAGTCGGGTTCCGGGCCGGCGAAGGTGACCACCGCGAGCGTGGTCGGCGCCGGCGCCGTGACCACGCCGGTCAGCCCGACGCCGACGGTGGTGAGGAAATCCCGGATCCGCCCGGCGAGCACGTCGTCGCCGAGCGAGCCGACGAACTGCGCCCGGCCGCCGAGCCGGGCGACGCCGACGGCGACGTTGAGCGGCCCGCCGCCGATCGCCTGTCGATAGACCCGCTCCCCGTCCCGTTCGGTGTCGAGCAGGTCGACGAGCGCCTCACCGAGCACCACCGCGTACCCCATTGCGGTCCCTTCCTTGTCGTCAGCCGCCGAAACGGTCGCCGTGGCACCAGGCTGGCACAGCGCGCGGGCCGATGAGCGGCGAAGGCGCGGTACCGGTCAGCCCGGGTGGTGGATCGGTCCGCCGAGGGCGGACAGCGGGCGGCCGCTACCGCCCCAGCGAGCCGCGACGATCTGCGCGGCCACGCTCACCGCGGTCTCCTCGGGTGTACGTCCGCCGAGGTCCAACCCGATCGGCGAGGCGAGCCGGTCGAGCTGCTCCGCGTCGAGTCCCGCCTCGCGCAGCAGCTTGTGCCGCTCGTCGTGGGTGCGCCGCGATCCCATCGCGCCCACGTACGCCAGTGGTTGGCGCAGCGCCAGCGCGAGCAGCGGCACGTCGAACTTCGGGTCGTGGGTGAGCACGCAGACGACGGTGCGGGAGTCGACCCGGCCGGTGTCCACCTCCGCCCGCAGGTAGCGGTGCGGCCACTGGACGACCACCTCGTGCGCCTCCGGGAAGCGTCGGCTGGTGGCGAAGACCGGCCGGGCGTCGCAGACGGTCACCCGGTAGCCGAGGAACGCGCCGATCCGGGCCACTGCGGCGGCGAAGTCGATCGCCCCGAAGACGATCATCCGGGGTGCGGCGACGTACGCGGTGACGAAGAGGCTGAGGCCGACGCCCCGGCGCTGCCCCTGGTGGCCGTAGCGGAGCACGCCACTGTGCCCGGCGGTGAGCAGCCCGAGCGCGTCGGCGGTGGCCGCGTCGTCGAGCCGTTCGTCGCCGAGCGAACCCGTCACCCGCTGCCCGGTCAGCGCCAGCCGTCGGCCGAGTCGCCGGGCCGGGTCGCTCGGCGCCGCGCCCAGGGTGTCGTCGGCGTCGACGGCCACGCATGTGACGATCGCCGCCGGGTCGCCTGCCTGTCGCGCGGCGGCGACCGTGTCCAGCGCCGCGAGGTCGGTGTGGTCCAACCGTTCCACGTACACGTCCAGCATTCCGCCGCAGATCAGACCGACGGCGTACGCGTCGTCGTCGCTGACGCCGTAGTGGATCAGCTCGGGTTGGCCGGTGTGGAGCACGTGGCGGGCGCGCTCGTAGAGGTCCGCCTCGACGCAGCCACCGGAGACGCTGCCGGTGACCGTGCCGTCGGCGGCCACCAGCAGCGCGGCGCCCGGCGGCTGCGGCGCGGACCGCCAGGTGTCCACGACTGTGGCCAGGGCGACCTGCTCGCCGGCCCGGCAGCGGCGGTGCATCTCGTCGAACACGTCGGGCACGCGCTGCCGCCTCTTTCGTCTCGTCGCGGTCCGGTCGACCCTGCCGGCCATCCCGGCCGGGCGACTGCCACCACCGGGTGACCGAATCATCACTATATGAGAGGCAGCGCCCGGCGGGCCGGTGGACGCCCGAGTCGGCGAGGTCGCCGGGGCCGCGTTTGGCACATCGAGGACCGACTATTGCGTGGCGGTCGGGTGCCGTGATGGGATGACGCGTACCGAGCGGTGCGAGGGCTGTCGCACCGCTGGTTGCCGGGTTGTGTGACGCGAGGGCACCGGTCCCAGGACAGGACCGTTGATGGCGCATGTCCGCCCGCCGATCGTGGGCCGCATCGCCGTCACCTGTCGCATCGGCGCTCAGCGCAGCGATGCGAGAAGGCCACATCCCACCCGATTGCGGCGGGGCGGCTTCGGGCGGCACGCCTCGCGAGTCAGGAGAACCCGTGAATCGTTCCCGTACGGCCGCGTTGCTTACCGCGGCCGTGACCCTCGCGCTGGGCGCCGTCGCCCTCGCGTCCACTCCGCAACCGGCCGCCGCGCACGGCGCGGCCATGACCCCGGGCAGCCGCACCTACCTGTGCTGGCAGGACGGCCTCAGCCAGACCGGTGAGATCAGGCCCAACAACCCCGCGTGCTCCGCGGCCGTGGCGCAGAGCGGGGCCAACTCGCTCTACAACTGGTTCAGCGTGCTTCGCTCGGACGCCGGCGGTCGGACCACCGGCTTCATCCCGGACGGGCAGCTGTGCAGTGGCGGCAACACCGGTTACCGGGGTTTCGACCTGCCTCGCACCGACTGGCCGTTGACCCACCTGACGGCGGGCGCGCGGCTTGACTTCCGCTACAGCAACTGGGCGCACCACCCGGGCACGTTCTACTTCTACGTGACCAAGGACAGCTGGAGCCCGACCCGGGCGCTTGCCTGGGGTGACCTGGAGGAGCCGTTCCTGACGGTGACCAACCCGCCGCAGCGCGGCAGTGTCGGCACCAACGAGGGGCACTACTACTTCAGCGGCAACCTGCCCTCGGGTAAGAGCGGCCGGCACATCATCTACTCCCGCTGGGTGCGCTCGGACTCGCAGGAGAACTTCTTCGGCTGCTCCGACGTGACCTTCGACGGCGGCAACGGTCAGGTGACAGGTGTGGGTCCGGGCGGCACGCCGCCGCCCACCACTCCCCCGCCGACCACGCCCCCACCGACCACCCCTCCGCCCACGACGCCGCCTCCCACCACGCCGCCGCCGACCACGCCCCCGCCGACCACGCCGGCGCCGGGTGGCGACTGCATGGCCGTCTACAAGGTCGTCAGCGCCTGGCAGGGTGGCTTCCAGGGCGAAGTCATGATCATGAACCACCGCAGTACGCCGTATAGCGGCTGGACCGCGAGCTGGACCTGGCCCAACGGGCAGTCCATCAGTCAGATCTGGGGTGCCACACAGACCTCGTCCGGCTCGACGGTGACGGCCACGAACGTCTCGTACAACGGCACGATCGCACCGGAGGGCACCACGACCTTCGGCTTCCTCGCCAGCACGAGCGGCACCAACGGCCTACCGACAGTCAGCTGCGTCGGCCGCTGACCCCCTGAAACGGCCAGGAGGTTCGCGTGTCGCGAACCTCCTGGCCGACAAGGTCGGATCAGCGCACCATGGACCCGACGACGGGCTTGGTGAGCAGAGCGGACTGGTTGCGCTGGATGCCCGGGTCGAGGGTCTTGGCCACGAAGATCGCGTGCCAGATGCAGAAGATCAGCACCGTCCACACCTTGCGGGAGTGGTCGGCCTCCTCCCGCTTGTGCTCGTCGAGCAGCCGCAGCGCGTACGACAGGTCGAGCAGGTCACCCGCGCCCGAGGTGCTCAGCACGTGCCGCGCCCACTCGTACATCTCGCCGCGCAGCCAGACCCGGGTGGGGGTCGGGAAGCCCAGCTTCTTGCGGTTGACGATGGCCGGCGGAACGACGCCCTGCAATGCCTGACGCATCGCGTACTTGGTGGCGTCCGAGCGCGGCGGCAGCTTGAGGTCCACCGGGATCTTCGCCGCGACGTCGAAGACCTCCCGGTCGAGGAACGGCACCCGCACCTCCAGCGAGTGCGACATCGAGATCCGGTCGGCCTTGACCAGGATGTCGCCACGCAGCCAGGTGTAGAGGTCGACGTACTGCATCTTTGTGACGTCGTCCAGCTCGGTGCACTCGGCGTAGATCGGGGCGGTCACGTCGGTGTAGCGCACCGAGGGGTCGTAGCGGCGCATCAGGTGCTGCTTCTCCTCCTCGGTGAACATCCGGGCGTTGCCGTAGTAGCGCTCCTCGATGGGGGTGGTGCCGCGCTCCAGGAAGCTCTTGCCCTTGACCCCCTGCGGGATCGCCTTGGAGACGGCACGCAGGCCCTTCTGCACGCCGCCGGGCAGGCCGTTGACGGTGCCGAGCGACAGCGGCTCCCGATAGATCGTGTAACCGCCGAAGAACTCGTCGGCGCCCTCGCCGGAGAGCACCACAGTGACGTGCTCGGCGGCCTTCTTCGCCACGAAGTAGAGCGGCACCAGTGCCGGGTCCGCCACCGGGTCGTCCAGGTGCCAGACGATCTTCGGCAGCGCGTCGATCATGTCCTGCGGACCGATCTTGGTGGGGATGGTGGTGACGTCAAGGTGCCGGGCCGACTCCTGGGCGACGTCGATCTCCGAATAGCCCGGTACGTCGTAGCCGACGGTGAAGGTGAGGATGTTCGGGTTGAACTCCCGGGCCAGCGCGACCACCGCCGTGGAGTCGATGCCGCTGGACAGGAACGAGCCGACAGGCACGTCGGAGCGCATGTGCATGCGCACGCTCTCGCGCAGCGTCTCCCGGATCTCGTGGTAGAGCTTCTGCTCGTCGGCGACCGGCGCGGGCCGGAACACCGGCCTGTACCACCGGCGGACGTCGATTCGCGCGCCAGGCGTCCAGGTCAGGTACTCCCCCGAGCCGATCCGGTTGATGCCCTTGTGCAGGGTGCCGGGCTCGGGGACGTACTGAAGGGTCAGGTAGTGGCTGAGGTTTGCCGCGTCGACACCCGCGTCGCCCTGGTAGGCGCTGTGCGCGAACGGCAGCAGCGCCTTCTTCTCCGACGCCAGGTAGAGCCCGTCGGCGGTCTCCAGGTAGTGCAGCGGCTTGATGCCGAAGTAGTCGCGGGCACCGAACGCGCGCCGCTCCTGCCGGTCCCAGATGACGAAGGCGAACATGCCCCGCAACCGGGTGAGCACCTGCTCGCCCCAGAAGTGGTAGCCCGCCACGATCACCTCGCCGTCACCGGCGGTGGCGAACTGCGCCCCGAAGTTCCTGATCAACTCCTCGCGCAGCTCGATGTAGTTGTAGATCTCACCGTTGAAGGTGAGCAGGTAACGGCCGTTCGCGTACGGCAGCGGCTCGTGACTCGACGCGACGTCGATGATGGCGAGCCGCTTGTGGGCGAACACTCCGTCCGCGTACCTGCCGGTGGCGTCGCCGACCACCTCGACCCCTGTCTCGTCGGGGCCGCGGTGGTGCAGGCATTCCAAGGCTCCGGCGATGTGGTCGCGGTGCGCGGCGGCGTTGCCGTTCGCGCTGAAGAAGGCCAGAAGTCCGCACATGGTGGTCATCTTCCCACGCGCTCCGCCGGCCCGTCGCAGCCGTCCGTCGATCCGGGGCGGCTCCCGGGCGGGCCCAACGCGAACCGGGCGCGCGGTACCGTCGGGACCAGCAACGAAGCGGAGGGAGCGGCGCAATGACCGAGGGACGCACCGACGGTACGCCGACGGACGGTACGGAATCGCACGATCCGGACTTCCCGGAGGCGTTCCTGTCGTTCATGCGGCAGGGCTGGCAGGACACCGAACTGCCGGTGACGCCCCGCCCGGAGGCCCCCAACTACGCGAAGCGGCGTGCCGCGCTCTCGGCCGCTTTCCCCGGCGAAACGCTTGTCATCCCGACCGGCCCCGAGAAGGTCCGGGCCAACGACACCGGCTACCCGTTCCGGCCGGGCAGCGACTTCGCGTACCTGACCGGTGACCACGACCCGGACAGCGTGCTGGTGCTGCGCCCGAACGGCTCGGGGCACGACGCCACGCTGTACATGCGGCCCCGCTCCTCGCGGGAGACCGACGAGTTCTTCCGCAGCCGGCACGGCGAGCTGTGGGTGGGCCGGCGGCACACGCTCAGCGAGAAGTCCACCGAGCTGGGCCTGCCCACCGCCGACCTGACCGGCCTGGAGGCCGCGTTGGCCGACCTGGCACCCGGTCGCACCCGCGTGCTGCGCGGGTTCGACGCCGAGGTGGACGCGGCAGTCCACCCGTACGACGGGGTCCGTGTCGAGGGGCAGCCGCCGCGCGACACGGAGTTGGCGATCGCCATCTCGGAGCAGAAGCTGGTCAAGGACGAGTGGGAGATCGGCCAGCTCCAGGACGCCATCGACGCCACGGTGCGCGGCTTCGAGGACGTGGCCCGCATCCTGCCGGCGGACCGCGCCGTCTCGGAGCGGCTGCTGGAGGGGGTCTTCGCGCTGCGGGCCCGGCACGACGGCAACGACGTCGGCTACAGCTCGATCGTCGGCGCCGGCGAGCACGCCACGATCCTGCACTGGGTGCACAACCACGGCGCCACCCGCCCGGGTGACCTGCTGCTGATGGACATGGGCGTCGAGGGGCGCAACCTCTACACCGCCGACGTGACGCGGGTGCTGCCGGTGAACGGCCGGTTCACCGCCCTGCAACGCCAGGTCTACGACATCGTGTACGCCTCGCAGCAGGCCGGCATCGACGCGATCCGCCCCGGGGTGAAGTTCAAGGACGTCCACCTGACCTGCATGCGGGTGCTCGCCGAGGGTCTGTCCGAGTTGGGTCTGCTGCCGGTGAGCGTCGACGAGGCCATGGACGAGAAGTCCTCGGTCTACCGCCGGTGGACGCTGCACGGTTTCGGCCACATGCTCGGCATCGACGTGCACGACTGCTCCAATGCGCGTAAGGAGAACTACCGCGACGGCGCCCTGGGTGAGGGTTACGTGCTCACCGTCGAGCCGGGGCTGTACTTCCAGCCGGAGGACGAGCTGGTCCCCGCCGAGCTGCGCGGTGTCGGCATCCGCATCGAGGACGACGTACTGGTCACGGCGACCGGCGCGGTGAACCTGTCCGCCGGCCTGCCGCGCACCGCCGACGAGGTGGAGACCTGGCTGGCCGAGCAGCGGGAGGCGGGTCCCCGCCTGCCCGGCTGACCGGGGAGCGCCACCGACTGACACCGCCGGGCCGGACGCATCGACGTCCGGCCCGGCTTTCGCATGGGCGGCTCCCGTACCCGGGTGATCACCTCGGGTTCGGTGAAAACGCGGTGTCCGCCGTCCGGGATACCCCGGTTTCCAGGAAGCCGAGTCGATCAGACCGAAGACGTGCCCGTCGACCTCGACCTGGAAGATGCCGATCGCGATGTCGGCGAAGACCCGACCGGGCAGCGCGTCGAGCCATTCGACGAGGCGAGCCTCCGCGCGATTGCCCGAGGCTTCCTCGTCTTCGCTGGTGCCGGCGAACCAGATGTCTGAGTCGGTGTGCGCGCCGTCGGCGTCGAACCGGTGCAGCACCGCGTACCACCGCTTGTGGCGATGCCAGTCGTCGTCGGCTCCCGCACCATCCTCCACCGTCGCGGTGACGGAGCCGAAGAACTGGCCCTTGTCGTACCGGCCGATGAAGCGGGTGCGGTAGTCGGGCTCGTACGCGATCGGCACGCGCGCGGGAATCGCCATGGCGGGACCGTACTGCGAAAGACCACAGGACCTCGTTCGGGTGTTTGGGCTGCCGGCATCCCTTCCTACCGTCGCGCTCCGTTCACCGGCACATGGCCCAACCTGGGCCGAATGTGGGGTTATCTCGGATACGTCCGCCTCGCGAAGATAGTTCTCATACGGTGGGCATCAGAGGCTGCAACCGATTTGTAGCTGGTCGCGACGCCTCGGGTGGTGCGACCCCGTCTGATAGCTGGAAAGGGCGGAAGGCTCTGATGTCCAACGACTTAACGAGTACCGAGGGCGGGCCCCCGACGGCACCGCCGACACGACGGCGACGTGCGCTGTGGGTCGCCGGCGTGGCCGGGCTGACCGGCGTCGTGGGCCTGGCGGCCCTCGGCGGGGTGGCCGCGCGTGACGACAAGCCCAGTGCCGGCCGCGTGTCCGACGCGCAGTCGTCGACCAACCGGCAGAACGTCAGCGACGCTGGCGAGAAGACCGACGGCACCAAGGAGAACGACGACCAGGACGAGTGGGGCGGTGGTGACTGGAGCGGTGGCGACGACCGGTACGCCAAGCGCGACGGCAAGGAGCACACCAGCCAGGTGCCGTG
The DNA here is from genome assembly GCF_042898885.1 of Micromonospora sp. NPDC000316. Classification (NCBI taxonomy): domain Bacteria; kingdom Bacillati; phylum Actinomycetota; class Actinomycetes; order Micromonosporales; family Micromonosporaceae; genus Micromonospora; species Micromonospora sp. NPDC000316. The sequence goes on along the minus strand of NZ_JBIAZG010000008.1, from coordinate 117,859 downwards.
TGACTCCGACAAGCTGATCCAGGCGATCGTCTTCGCCAACAGCCAGGACGGCGGCACGCTGGAGCTGGCCAAGGGCTGCACCTACAACCTGACCCGCAACGACTACGAGGGCAACGGCCTGCCGGTGATCACCGAGCGGGTGACGCTCAAGGGCGACCACACGACCATCGGTCGCGACGCCACGGCCGACTACTTCCGCATTCTCAACGTCGGCCCGGGTGGGCATCTCACGCTCAAGGGTCTGAGCATCCGGGGCGGGCAGACCATCCAGCGGGCGATGACCCTGGACCCGGCGACGGTCTGGGCGCCGTACTCGGCCTCGGTCCGCAGCACCGTGGCGGCCGCCAAGCCGGAGGCCACCACCGCCGCGCCGGGTGCGGCAGCCAAGCCGGAGGCCACCACCAAGGCCAAGCCGGCGGCAGCGACGGCCGCCAAGCCAGCGGCGGCAGCCAAGGCGACGGCGGCGGCCAAGCCGGCAGCGGCGGCCAAGGCAACGGCAGCAGCCACGACGGCGGCCAAGCCGGCAGCGACCGCGAAGGCCGAGCCCGCCACGGTGGCCGCCAAGCCGGCGGGGGCCGTGGTGCCGCTGGTGGAGGAGCCCGGGTTCAACGACGGCGCCGGGGTGCTGGTGCAGCCCGGTGGTCGGGCCGAGATCCTGGACAGCGAGTTGCTCTACAACCAGTCCGGCGGCAACGGCGGCGGGTTGGCCAACTTCGGCGCCGCCAAGCTCAGCAAGAGCACCGTGGCGCACAACACCGCGTTCCTGCACGGCGGCGGCATCTTCAACGCCGGCGTGCTCCAGGTCGACGAGTCGAAGGTCAAGGACAACACCGCGATCATCGGCGGTGGCGGCATCGCCAACGGCGCGGCCGGGATCTTCGGCGAGGACGTCGACGGCGGTTCGGTGTGGGTCTACAAGAGCGAGATCACCGACAACGAGACGCTCGGCTTCGGCGGCGGCGTCCTGGACGTCGAGGGCACCACGACCCTGCACGACACGACGGTCAGGAGCAACACCGCGGTTCTCGCCGGAGGCGGCGTCGCGGTGGCCGACAGCCAGCTCACCCTCAAGAACGCCACTGTGGCCAGCAACAGCACCGCTGGTGTGGGTGGCGGGTTGGCGGTGGCCTTCGACAGCACCGCGACAGTGGAGAACAGCGCAATCACTGACAACACCGCCGGGTTCTTCGGCGCCGGCCTCTTCAACGAGGACAGCGTCACCACGCTGCGCGACAGCGAGGTGGTGGGCAACCGGGCCATCGGTCCATTCGCCCGCGGCGGCGGCATCTACAACACCGACGGGGGCGAGGTCTCCCTGAGCCGGACGACTGTGGCGCACAACTTCGCCACCCTTCTGCCCGGCGGGATCTTCAACCAGCTCGGCAGCACCGTGACGCTCGACGAGAGGTCCGCGGTGACTGCCAACCGCCCCACCAACTGCGTCAACGTTCCGGACTGCTTCGCCTGACCGGGCGGGGCTGAACCACATAGAGGGCGCGCCCCTCCGAGCCGCCACGGCACGGAGGGGCGTACCCATTTGGGCTGCTCACGGGCCTAGCGGCCGGGCTTGGGTGGGCCGTGCCCGCCCGGGGTGTCGCGGCCGGTCCGGACGGAACGCGAACCAAATGTGGGGTTGTTTCGGATACGCCCGCGAGGCGAGGAACATTCTCATACGGTGGTTTTGGGAGCTACAACCGATTTGTAGCAGGGGACGTCCGCTTGAGGGCGGCGACCCTGTCTGGTACGAGGAGAGGGCAGAGAGCTCCGATGTCCAACTACCTAACGAACAACGAAGCCTCCGGGCAGGCGACGGCCAAGCGCCGCCGCAAGCTCTGGCTCGCCGGTGGCGTGGCCGGTTTGACGGGCGTGATCAGTCTCGCGGCGGTTGGCGTCGCGGGCAGCGCCGGTGCGGTCAGCGGCCTCAACTGGAACACCGCGCAGGTCAGCAGGGACGGCGGCGACCAGGGCGGCGACCACGGCCGCGACTGGGACAAGGACAAGGACCGGGACAAGGACCACGAGCGTGGGAAGGAGGTGCCCTGCGACACCGACAAGCTGATCCAGGCGATCGTCTTCGCCAACAGCAAGGACGGCGGTGTGCTGGAGCTGGCCAAGGGCTGCACCTACAACCTGACCCGCAACGACTACGAGGGCAACGGCCTTCCGGTCATCACCGAGCGGATCACGCTCAAGGGTGAACACACCTCGATCGTCCGCGACGCCACGGCCGACTACTTCCGGATCCTCAACGTCGGCAGCGGCGGGCACCTCACCATCAAGGGCCTGACCATCAAGGGCGGCCAGACCCTCGAACTGTTCGAGGCCGTCGAGCCGGCCGCCGTCTGGGCGTCCTACTCGGACTCCGAGGCGATCGCGGCGCAGGTCAAGGCGGGCGTGCCGCTGGAGCAGGCGCTCACCGCGCGGCAGGCCAACCCGAAGGCGGGCCTGAAGGCGGCCCCGAAGGCCACTCCCAAGGCCGCGCCGAAGGCGCAGGCGGGTGTGGTCACGCCGCTTGTCGAGGAGCCGGGCAACAACGACGGCGCCGGCATCCTGGTCCAGCCGGGCGGCACCGCCGAGATCCTCGAGTCCGAGGTCGTCCTCAACCAGTCCGGCGGCAACGGCGGCGGTGTGGCCAACTTCGGCACCACGAAGATCTGGCACAGCACCGTGGCGCGCAACACCGCCTTCTTCTTCGGTGGTGGTGTCTTCAACGCCGGCGTGCTCAAGGTCGAGGAGTCGAAGGTCAAGGACAACACCGCGATCATCGGTGGTGGCGGCATCTCGAACGGTGCCGCGAGCATCTTCGCCGACGACATCGACGGCGGGACGGTCGAGCTGAAGAAGGCCGAGATCAGCGACAACGAGACGCTGGGCTTCGGCGGTGGCCTGCTCGACATCGGGGGCAACACCACCGCGTACGAGACGAAGTTCGTCTCGAACACCGCGGTCCTCGCTGGTGGCGGTCTCGCCGCGGCGGACAGCCAGCTGAACCTGCACGGGGTCTCCGTGGAGAAGAACAGCACCGCTGGCGTCGGTGGTGGCCTGGCCATCGCCTTCGACAGCGCGGTCACCGCCGAGCGCACCACGGTCAAGGACAACACCGCCGGGTTCTTCGGCGGCGGGGTCTTCAACGTCGGCAGCGTCACCACCCTGCGTGACAGCGAGGTTGTCGGCAACCGGGCCATCGGCCCGATCGGTGTCGGCGGCGGCATCTTCAACATCTTCGGCGAGGTCAACCTGTCGAAGACGACTGTCGCCCACAACTTCTCCACCTTCGCCCCGGGCGGTGTCTTCAGCTTCTTCGGCGAGGTGAACGTGGACAACAAGTCCGCGATCACCGCGAACCGTCCGACGAACTGCCTGGCCATCCCGGGCGGCACCATCGAGAACTGCTTCGCCTGATCACCCTCGGGTGACCACAGCACGACGGCCGGCCCCCTTCCGCACCACGCGGAAGGGGGCCGATCCGCGTCATCTCTGCACGAACACCGCCACGCTGCGCGCCGGCACGGTGAAGGTGCCGGCCGCCCGGTCGAACGACGCCGTACGCAGCACCGGGTCGGCCGAGGTCGTCAGCACCGGGTGCAGCGTCACGTCCGCACCGCGCAGGCCGGTCACTGTCTGCTTCGCCGTCTTCGGGGTGCCGTTGAAGACGACCGTAACCGACTTCCACGCCCCACCCAGACCACTGGCGTCCAGGGCCATGGTCAGCACACCTGGCGTCTCCGCTTCGCCGGAGAGCGGGAACGCCACCCGTTGCTGCACCTGCGCGGCGGTGGCCAGCCCGAACACCGGCGACGACGCCCGGATGCGCAGCAGCTCGGCGTACCGGGCGTCGGTGGTGGTGATCGCCGCGCAGTCCGGCACCAGCGCCGGGTCCGCCAACAGCGGCTTCGCGTACGGCCACTTGTCCTCGTTGTCAGGCGCCGGTGGCAGGCCGGCGCCGAACCCGTTGCCCCGCTCGCAGCCCCAGCGGATCTGGTTGAACCAGTCACCGGAGTTGTACGAGTTGCGGTCCAGCGACTTCGACCGCAGCCGTTCGGTGCCGGCGGTGACGAACCCGGTGCCCTGGCCCAGCACCACGGTACCCAGCGCCAGCACCTGCATCCGGGACCGGTCCGCCGCGCTGGTGGCCTGCGGCAGCTTGTACGCCAGCGCGTCGTAGAGGATCTCGTTGTCGTGCGCGTCGACGTAGGTGACGGACTCCCCCGGCGCGGCGGTGTAGCCGGCCGGCGCGCCCTTGTAGTCCACCTGCGCGCCGGTGACCGTGCGCCCGGCGGTGTCGGTGAACCGGTAGCCGCGCAGGTTGCCGGTGAGCCCCACCTTGAGGAGGTCGTGGGCGTGCAGCAGGGCGGCCTTCTGCTCGGCCGCCGACCCGTTGACGGGGTCACCGTTGGGGTCGGTGTAGAGCCCGGAGGCGAAGCCCTGCGCCCGAGGGTTGTCGTCGAACGGGCCGCCGCCACGGACCGCGTCGCGCAGCCGGTCGTTGAACGTGCCGATGCCCGTGCCGGCCATGTTGGCCTGGGTGGCCTGCATGAACCGGGCGTCGTCGGCGACCTCGCCGAAGTTCCAGCCCTCGCCGTAGAGCATGATCGCCTTGCCGTCCACACCGTCGCGGGCGACGGTCAGCCGGTCCAGCGCCGCGCGGACGGCAAGGATGTTGGCCTTCGGGTGGTGACCCATCAGGTCGAAGCGGAAACCGTCCACCTTGTACTGCTTCGCCCAGGTGACGAGCGAGTCGACCACCAGCTTGCCCATCATGGCGTGCTCGGGCGCGGTGTTGGCGCAGCAGGTGGAGTTGGCGACGGTCCCGTCCTCCAGCAGCCTGTGGTAGTAGCCGGGCACCACCTGGTCGAGCACCGACTTGTCGTCGGTGCCGGCCGCCGCTGTGTGGTTGTAGACGACGTCCATGACCACCCGCAGACCGGCGGCGTTCACCCCGGCCACCATTCGCCGGAACTCGGTGGTCCGCGCCGCTCCGGCCGGGTCGACGGCGTACCCGCCCTCGGGCACTGTGTAGTGCAGCGGGTCGTACCCCCAGTTGTAGCCGTCGGTGTCGGCGACCGCCGCCACGCATTTCTGCTGCTCGGCCGAATCCGGCGGCAGCGCGGCCAGGTCGCAGGCCGGCTGCCGCTGGTCGGCCCGCCGCTCCGGGATGGTCGCGAAGTCGAACGCCGGGAGCAGGTGCAGGTGGGTGACCCCGGCGGCGCCGAGGGCCTTCAGGTGGGTCATGCCCGCGGTTTTCGGGTCGGTGAAGGCGAGGAAGGTGCCCCGCCGATTCGTCGGCACGGTGTCGTCGGCGATGGAGAAGTCCCGCACCGACAGCTCGGAGATCTGCGCCCGTGACGCGGGCACTGCCGCCGGCTTGCGCAGCGTCCGCCAACCCGCCGGGGCCAGCGCCGGGTCGCTCAGGTCAACGAGCTGGCTGTGCGTGGAATCGGCGGCGAGGGCCACGGAGTACGGGTCGGTCACCGACGCGGTGACCATCCGCTGCGCCGCCGGCTGCCACGCCTGCACCTGGTAGCGGTAGTACTTGCCCACCCAGGCCTGGCTGCCCCGCACCGACCAGACGCCCGTGCGGTCGTCGCGGCGCATCGGCACGGTCTTCGGCTGCGCGGTGGGCGAGTCGAACAGGTGCAGCGCCACAGTCCGCGCGGTCGGCGCCCACAGCGCGAGGCTCGGCGTGCGGCCGGCGAAGGTCGGCCCGAGGGTGGCGTCGGTGGCGTCGGCGTACACGTCGTCGAGCACGCCGGGGATCTGCACGCCGGTCGCCGCGAGCAGCGCCCCCTTCGCGTCGCGCTCGGTGACGAGCACCTGCCCCCGCAGCGCCGCCGGGACCTTGGCGAGGTCCGCCCGGTCCAGAGCGAAGCTGCGGTACGACCACAGGTGCGGGAACCTCGCGCGCTGGGCCTCGGTGAGCCCGTTGCGCTGCGCCCGCAACGGCAGACTTGTGTACGTCCCCGACAGCTCCCCGTCGACCACGCTCACCCCGCCCGCGGGCGCTGCCACAAGCGCGTACGTCCTGCCGTCGGTCGGCGGGGTCTGCCACGCCACTGTGGACCTGTCGATCCAGTGCGCCTTCTGCTTGCTGATGTCGGTGTCCCCGCCCGCGCTTGTCGCGGTCGTCGGCAGCAGCCGGCCCGGGGTGGCGGCGAGCAGCCACACCTCCCGGCCCGCGCTCGCGAAGTCGAGCCGCTGGTCGTCGGGCAGATCCTTGGTGTCGCCCTTGTGGATGATGTAGTTCAGCCCGGTGGCCCCGGCCGCCAGCGGCACCCGGAACACCGCTCCGAATGCGTCGGTCGAGGTGGGTGCGAGTGGGGTCGCCCAGTCGGTCGGGTTGGCCGCACCATCCCACACGTGCAGGCCCCAGCCGGCGTAGTTGCCGTCGGCCTGCCGGTAGTGGATGACCGCCGTGCCCTCCTCGACCGGCGGGTCGGGTTGCCCGGTGGCCGCCTGCCGGCTCGGATAGATAGCCGGGTCCCCCTGCTTGAGCCAGACCTCGCCGGTGGAGGTGACGTCGATGCCGCGGTCCTGGGCGACGTCCTTGTTGCCGTCGGAGTCGACCACCACGAAACCGACAGACGTCGCGCCCGGCTTGAGTTTCACCCAGGCGAACCGGCCGTAGGAGTCCTCCCCGGCGAACGGCTGCCCCTTCGGCCACTCGGTGACGTACGCCGGATCGATGTCACCCCACGCGTAGAGCGCCCAGTCGTCGTACCCACCGGCGGGCCGCTGATAGTGCACCACCGCCCACTCCCGGGACCCACCCTGCTCGGGGGTGCCGACGGTGGCTGTGGAACGGGCCGTGGCGGTGCGGCCTCGGCCGTCGCGGACCACCGCCTTGTATTCGATCCGGGTGCCGCCGGCCAGGCCGGTCAGGTCGTGGTGCACGGTGTACGGCGCGTGGTCGGCGCTGCCCAGCAACGTCCACCGGCCACCGGCGACCCGGGCCGCGACGGTGACGGTGGCCAGCGGGTCGCCGGTCACCGTGGCGGTGACGGCGACCCGGGTGGCGACGGGCGCGTCCGGGGTCGTGACGGCGATCGTCGGCTTGCCACCCGGCAGCGCGACGGGGGTACCGGCCCGGTACGCCACCGCCGACAGCGGCGGCACGGTCAGGGTCACCTTGCCGTCACGACCGGCCGTGGCGCTCGCGCTGCCGCCGTAGATGCCGGTGAAGGTGGCGCCGGCCGACCAGGTGTCCACGGTGACAGTCTGTGCGGTGCCGGCGTTGTTCACCGCCACCACGTACTCGATGCGGTCGGCGGGAGTGATCCGGGAGGCGGCGAAGACGCCGGGGCCGTCGGCGGCGTACCGCGTGACCTGGATGCCGTCGCGCAGCGCGGGGTGCGCCTGACGCAGCCGGCCCAGCTCGGCGATGGTCCGGTACAGCGGATGGCCGGTGTCGAACTGGTCGCTGGCGTGGGTGCGGTCGGTGCCGAGCAGGTCGTCGTCGAGATAGTCGGGGACCGTCGAGGCGAACATGTCCTGCCGAGCGTCCTTGTCCCCGCCCGGGCCGGTGAAGCCCTGCTCGTCACCGGAGTAGATCACCGGCTGGCCCCGGGTGAGGAACATCAACTGGTGGGCGAGCTGGTCGCGGCGCAGGTGGCTCGCCGGGTCGGTGCCACCGCCGGCGATGAACGAGCCGATCCGGCCCATGTCGTGGTTGCCGAGGAACGTCGTCAGCCGCCGCGCGTCGGTGTCGCGGGCGGCGTAGAGGTCGTCACGGGCGTACACGTCGGCAAGCGCCTTCGCCGAGCCGGCACCCGCTGTGTAGCCGCGCGCGGCCTCCTGGAAGGGGAAGTCGAGGGTGGCCGGCAGGCCGCCCTGCCGCACATAGCTGGAGGTGATCTGCGGGTCGGCGCTGTAGACCTCGCCGAACATGAAGAAGTCCTTCTTGCCGGCCTTCTCGGCGGCCCGTTCGATGCCCCTGCTGAACTGCGGCCAGAAGTCCATGTTGACGTGCTTGACGGTGTCCAACCGGAACCCGTCGACACCTGTCGCGCCGATCCAGTCCCCGTACGCCTTCGTCAGGCCCTTGACCACCTCGGGCCGCTCGGTCCACAGGTCGTCGAGGCCGAAGAAGTCGCCGTACTCGCTGTTCTCGCCTGCGAAGGTGGAGTCGCCACGGTTGTGGTACATCGTGACGTCGTTCAACCAGGCGGGCACCTTGACTGTGGCGTCCTTCGGCTCGTCGAACGTCGGTGTGTACGGGAACGACTCACGGTTCACCTGCGGAAAGGCGCGGCTGCCGTCGGCGTGGTTACGGTCCTCGAAGGCCCGCCCCTGCGCGTCGGTGTACGGCGAGGTGGCCTTGTCCACGTAGGCGTACCGGTCCTCGGCGAACTTGATCACGTCAGCGGTGTGGTTGACGATCACATCGAGGTAGACCTTGATGCCGCGCTGGTGGGCGAGCTTGACCAGCCGCTTCATCTCCTCCATGGTGCCGAAGTGCGGGTCCACCTGCGTGAAGTCGGTGATCCAGTAGCCGTGGTAGCCGGCCGAGATGTCGTCGCCCTTGCCCTGGACGGGCCGGTTCTTGAAGATCGGGGCGAGCCAGATGGCGGTCGTGCCCATCCCCTGGATGTAGTCCAGCTTGTCGATGACGCCCTTGAGGTCACCGCCGTGGTAGAAGCCCTTGTCGGTCGGGTCGAGGCCGGTGCGCAGCCGGTCGCCGGTGAGGCCACCCCTGTCGTTGCGCCGGTCGCCGTTGGCGAACCGGTCCGGCAGGACGAAGTAGAACTGCTCTGCACGCGCGGTGGTGTCGCCCGCCTTCAGCAGCGCCTCGGCGGTGGGCTCGTCGCGCCACTGGGCGGCCCCGCCGACGGCGAGGGAGGCGTCGCCGGAGGGCCGGGGGGCCGCAGCGGCGGGATGCGCGGCGACCGGAGTGCCGACGAGCGTCAGGGTGAGCAGGCAGGTGAGGGCGAGCAGGACGGTGCGCGGAAGCGGCGGGGGTTCCATCGACGGCCTTCCTCTGGTCGAGATTGGCCGCACGCTAACCCTTGCCGAAACAATCTGCAATACCTTGCAAACAAAGTCGTAACAGAGCAGATTCTTTGCAACCGGCGCGCTGTCCGTCCATCGACTACGGTCCGATCAGAACCCGCCGCAGCGCACCCCGTCGACAGTGCAACCGCGCGGCGTGGTCGACGCCCACTCCAGGTGGAACCGCAACGGCACCGACCTGCCGGCCGGCACGGACACCCCACTGCCGTACGTGAAGCCGCCGTCGAACTGCCGCACCGTCCCCTGTGGCGCGCCCTCCACCCAACTGGTCACCAGTCGCCCACGGCCGAAGTGGATCCGCACCGTCCAACCCCGGTCCACCCGCGACGCGTTGACGATCAACACCTCGCCGATGAAGCCACCGTCGAAGCTCTGCACGACCCGATAACGCCCAGTCACCGCCGGCTGCTGCGATGGCGCCTGTTGCGGCGCCCGGGTCGACGGCCGCGCCGACGTCGGCACCACCACCGGCTCCACTCGCGGCGACGGCGACGGCGACACGGCCGGCGCTCTCGGCGGCAACCCGCTCGCCCGCGGCGACAACCCAGGAATCACCGGCGACGACGACCGCGACAGCGGCGGCGCCTCCGTCACGTCGCTCGGCTCACCCGGCACCTGCGGCAACGGCAACACCGCTGGCGGCACCGCGTCGTTCACCGGGCTCTGCCCCCGGTACGCGCCCAGCGCAACGATGAGCAGGACCACCATCACCACAAGGCCCGCGCACGCCACGATCCAGGGTGACGACGCGATGGCCGCCGGACCGCGCAACGGTCGTGGGGCGCGACGCATGCCGGACATGTACCCCCCTCAGCGAGCCGTCCGGGAAGCGTAACGATCGATGGCCCGACCTGAAAGCGCCTACGCTCACCCCGCACGGGCGCCCGGTCAGCCGAACCGGCAGGCGACCCCGTTGACCGTGCACCGGACCGGCTTCTGCGTCGACCCGCCCCAACCCAGCCGCAGTCGCAACGTACTCGTGTCACCCGGATCGAGCGACGCACCGCCACTGAGGACGAACTCTCCGTCACCCCGCGCCGACACCGAAACCCCTGCGGCACCGCTGACCCGCAAGCCCCGCATGTCGTCGTCGAACGCCAACTCCACCCGCCAGTCCGCCGGCCGATCCGACTCGTTCCGCACCGACAGCACCGCCTCCGTCGCGAACGAGCCGCCCGCACTGGCCTGATACCTGGCGGTGACAGCCCCCTTCGCCGGCGCCGAGGCGCTCGTGGCCGGACCCGGTGACGCGGTGGTGGCCCGCGGCGACGGCGTCCGCGTGCTGCGCGACGGATGCGGCGACGCCGTGCGCCGTTGCGCCGCAGCCGGCGTCGGCGACACCTCCGACGACGCCGCAGCCGGCACCGTCGGCAGGAGCACCGGCGGCGCGGCCTGCGGCGCGCCCTCCCGCTCCCTGCCACGGAACGACAACAGCGCGATGACCAACAACACCACAAGCGCGCAGACACCGAACAACACCACTACCCACGGCACCGACACCAGCACCCGCGCCGCTCGCGAACCCCCCGCACCGTCCGGCCGCACCGCCATCAGGTCTCCCCTCGTCCCACCGACGCGCCAGCGTAGCCAGCGCCGACCGGACCGGAAACCGGGCGGGCACGGATCGGGCCGACCGGCCCACCCCGACCGGAAAACGGCGCGACGCGGTGGACGGTCGTCGCTCAGGCCGCCCGGATGACCGCGCAGATGAGCGGCCCCTCAGTCGCCGTACGCAGCAGATAGCGGTACCGCTCCCCCGGCACCGAGAGCCCTTGGCTGTCCAGGAACTCCCACTCCACCGACACCAACGTCAACGACGCCGACACCGGCTGCACGTCCTCGATCCGAGCGTGGGCCGCGATCAGCTCACGATCCTGGTAGTCCGGTGCCGCGCCTACGAACGACAACGCGACAGCCGCCAGCGAGGAGAACGAGAAGCTGTACGTGTCGGCCACCACCAACCCGGGCAGGGCGTAACAACCGCCGAGGGCGGGCAGGTCACCGGAGGTCAACGCGACGCCGTACCGGTCGAAGAAACCGGTGAGGGAGTCGAGATCGGTAGAGGCGTTCACGGCGACAGCAATTGCCCCGCGCCGGGTGGGCCAAACCTCAGCGCTCCGGAACCCGGACCTCGATCTCCGCACCCAGCCGGGCGTCGGCGGCCAGACCCAGGTCGTCCCCACTCCAGAACCGTCCCGGGTCATACCAGTTCGGACGCCGGCCAGCGGGCAGCAGACCCATCGCCTCGTACGTCACCGCCACCACCTCGGCGCAGTACGCCGTCTCCAGCGCCCGATCCCGGGCAGCCGCCGAGTTCGCCTCCGACTCCGGGGCGGCCGACGTGGACGGCTTCGCTGGCCTGGCGAGGATGGCCCGGGACGCGAACTCCGACACGGCCCGACCGGGGCGGGGCAGCGCCGGCACCCGGCCACGCACCCACCGCCAGGCCAACTGGGCCGTCGACGGAAACGGCGTGCCATCCAACCGCGCGATGGTACGCAGCACCGCCCGCTCCATCTCGTCGTTCGCCGGGGGGTCGAGCTGCCGCAACCAGGCCCGCTGACCGTAGCGGTTGGCCCAGACGCACACCGCGTCCCGCAGATCGTGAAGCTGCACACCGCGCTGGTGGCCGCCCGACCACAGGTCCGGCAGTGACCGACCCAGCTCCGCGTGCCACATCAGCGGCGGCATGTCGTCAAGCACCACAGCCATCCCGACATGGTTGACCGGGCTGTTCGTGGTGAACTGAATTGCCCGGTCCGGCACGCTGCGACCCCGGAACACCCACACGTCTCCCGTGCGGGTCAACTCGACGGCCTCATCCAGGCTGATGCTCATGAGGGTCTAGCCTAGGCCGATGCGGCAACGAATACGGTGGTGGAAGGTCCTCGGGCTCGCCGGCCTCGCCGGGGTCGCGGCCTCCGGCGTGGTCATCGCGCGGGCCGAGCGGCGCCGACGCGCGTACACCCCGGAGGAGATCCGGCAGCGGCTGCTGGAGCGACACGCGCAGGCCAGCGACGGCGGGAAACCCGCCGACCCCGCCTGACAGCCTCCCCTGTGGGCCGCCAGCGGGGCCTTTCGGCAGGCGGCTGAAAAGTACGCTCGGGGCATGACGACGCCCGTCGCCCAGCGACCCTTCGTCCTGTCCACTCCCGCCGCGCCTGTCGAACGGCACGGCAATGTCGACCTGCACCTGCCCGCCGGCGACGGCAGGGCACCGGCCGTGGTGGTGGTGCACGGCGCCCCACTCCCCCCGGGCGTGCCCGACCCCCGCGACTGGCTGCTCTACCGCGGCTACGGCGCGCTGCTCGCCGAGAGTGGCGTCGTCGCCGCCCTGGTCAGCTACCAGGTGAGCGAGCTGTCGGCACTACCCGCCACGGCCGACGACATCGCCACGATGGTCGAACAGGTCCGCGCCGACCCGCGAGTCGATCCCGACCGGGTGGTGCTGTGGTTCTTCTCCGGCGGCGGCCTGCTGGCGGCCGACTGGCTGCGCGAGCCCCCGTCCTGGCTACGCGGGATCGCCCTGACCTACCCGCTGCTCATCCCCTTCCCCGACTGGGAGATCGACACCCGGTTCCTCCCCGTCGACGCGCTCAACGCCGGGTCGACCGTCCCACTGGTGCTGACCCGGGCCGGCCGCGACATGCCGGTGGTGCTCGCCGGCATCGACGCGTTCCTCACCGCTGCCACCACGCACGGTCGCCCGGTCCAGGTCATCGACGTACCGGACGGCCAGCACACCTTCGACATCCTCGACCACTCCCCGCAGTCCGAGGCAGCCGTCCTGGCAGCCCGGGACGCGGTCCTGGCCCTACTCCTGCCCGAGCCCGCCTGACAGGGCGCAGCACGCCGCCCGTGCGTCCGTGATGTCCGTGATGTCCGTGATGCGAGATGGCGCTCCGGGCCGCCACCATGGGATCCGGGCCCACCGTCAGGATCGGCGCAAGGTGCGCGAGGCGCGGGCGCCCCGCCTTACGGCACCATCGCGGCACTGAGCGCATGATCGACTCGGTATCGGTGATGTCGGGGTGTCCCGGGCGTTCGGATACCGCGATGTCGCCGATACCGAGTCGATCACCGCCCGGCCCCGACTGCGGTCGGGTGGTTTGTCGGGTTTGGGGGTGGGTGTGCTGTGGTCGGGGGCACTCTGGCGGCGGAATGATGGGCCGGCCCGCCTGGTTGTACAGGGGGTAACCACGACAGCCACCGCCCCGCGCGGCCCGGCTCCCCTGGCCTCCGGGAACATCGACCCGGCCGGCCCGGTTACATCCCCCGGAACACCCCGAGCAGGCCCCCGGGCCGCCGGTTGAAAATCCCCCGGAGCGCGGTGGAATGACCCGCCGGCCCCGACGGTTACATCCCCCTGGACCACCCGAGCAGGCCCCACCGGGTCGCCGGTGAGATCCCCCCGGAACCCTTTCTCCCCTTGCACGCCCGTGTGCACCGCCCCCTGGTGTTGCGGACCCCCGAATGCAGAGGAGCACGCCATGCGTACCGATCTGATTCGTAAGACCGCTCTGACCGCTGCTGGCCTGGCCTTCACCGGTGGCGCCATCGCCGGCCCCATCACTACCGCCTACGCCGCCGACGCCAAGCCCACCACCCAGAGCCAGGGCAAGGGTGAGCGTCAGCTCGACGTGCGCTACGAAGCCCAGCCGAACTTCTACTACTGCGGCCCCGCCGCCGCCCGCAACGCCCTGTCCGTCCAGGGCAAGGACATCAGCGTCGACGCCATGGCCAAGGAAATGGGCACCACCGAGAACGGCACCAACAGCATCAACGACATCACCCCCGTGCTGAACAAGGAAACCGGCAAGAACGACGCCTACCGCTCCGTCGAGATCAGCACCCCCGCCGCCGATGACAAGCAGACCGACAAGCTGCGCCAGGACATCGTCAAGACCGTTGACGACGGCCGGGCCGTGGTCGCCAACATCGCCGGCACCACCACCGACACCGACGGCAACACCCACTCCTTCGAAGGCGGCCACTACATCAGCGTCGTCGGCTACACCGACAACGGCAACACCGTCACCATCGCCGACTCCGCCAACCCCAACACCGCCTCCTACCAGGTCACCGTCGAGCACCTCGCCGACTGGATCGCCACCCGCGGCTACGCCACCAGCTAACCCACCACCGCACCGCACCACGCACGGCGAACACGACGGAAGGGCCGGACCCCACCAGGGGCCCGGCCCTTCCGCCGTCACGCAGGTCAGCCGGCGCAAGGACAGGCCAAGACCACAGGGCCCACCAACCGAAGGGCCGGACCCTAACCAGGGCCCGATCCTTCGCCATCACGCAGATCCGTCAGCCACAAACGGATGGGCCCGGGACCACACGCTCCACCGACCAAAGGACCGGACCCCACCAGGGCCCGGGCCCTTCACCGTCAGACGTCAGACGGCCGCGAGGCCGGGCCGGGACCACATGGCAGGCCGATCCTTTGGAGCTGATGCCGCAAACGAATCACCGACCCGATGCGTCGACTGACTCGTCTACGACATCAGCTCCAAAGCGTGCCCACCCCACCCCCGGGCACGGCCTGCCCACCCCGGCCCGGCCCGGCCCGGCACCCGCCCGTCCAAAGCGTGCCCACCCCACCCCACCCGGGCCCACCCGGGCACGGCCTGCCCACCCCGGCACGGCCCCGGCCCGGTCCCGACCCGGCCCGGCCCCGGCCCAGCGCCCGCCCGGCCAACATGGGGAACGCCGCAACCAGGCAGTCGCTGAGCCTCCCCGCCGGACGAGGCGCGGCCTGCGGCCCGCAGGCCCGCGTCCCTACGGCCGGCGGCGAAGGACAACGGCGAACAACCACGGCCGAGGGCCCGCGCACACCCCGCAACGCGTCCTAGGAGGCTAGGGGTCAGGAGTGGTGGTCGGAGGTGGCCGGGTTGCGTAACTAGCAAGACGGACGTACGGTTTTGTATCTGAGCAGGATCGGCTGATAAGTGTCACCTAACCTCGGCGACACCTCGGCCGGTACGACAGACTGCTCAGGACTACCTGCTCAGGACTACTCACGGTCGCTGGTGTGAAGGAGTACGACGTGGCGAGCCTCGACACCTTCGGTGCGAAGACCCAGCTACGCGTCGGAGACGCGAGCTACGAGATTTTCCGGATCGACAAGGTGGACGGCCACGATCGGCTGCCCTACAGCCTGAAGATCCTCCTGGAGAACCTGCTGCGGACCGAGGACGGCGCGAACATCACCGCCGACCACATCCGTCAGCTCGGCGGGTGGGACCCCACCGCCGCCCCGAGCGTGGAGATCCAGTTCACCCCGGCGCGGGTGCTCATGCAGGACTTCACAGGCGTGCCCTGCGTGGTCGACCTGGCCACCATGCGTGAGGCCGTACGCGACCTGGGCGGCGACGCCACGAAGGTCAACCCCCTCGCACCGGCCGAGCTGGTCATCGACCACTCGGTGATCGCCGACCTGTTCGGCCGCGAGGACGCGTTCGCCCGCAACGTCGAGCTGGAGTACGAGCGCAACAAGGAGCGCTACCAGTTCCTGCGCTGGGGTCAGTCGGCGTTCAACGAGTTCAAGGTCGTCCCGCCGGGCACCGGCATCGTGCACCAGGTCAACATCGAGTACCTGGCCCGCACCATCATGGAGCGCAACGGCCAGGCGTACCCGGACACCGTGGTCGGCACCGACTCGCACACCACGATGGTCAACGGCCTGGGTGTGCTGGGCTGGGGCGTCGGCGGCATCGAGGCCGAGGCCGCGATGCTCGGCCAGCCGGTGAGCATGCTGATCCCCCGCGTCGTCGGCTTCAAGCTGCACGGCGAGATGCCGGCCGGCACCACCGCCACCGACCTGGTGCTGACCATCACCGAGATGCTGCGCAAGCACGGCGTGGTCGGCAAGTTCGTCGAGTTCTACGGCCCGGGCGTGAGCGCCGTTCCGCTGGCCAACCGGGCCACCATCGGCAACATGTCCCCCGAGTACGGCTCGACGGTGGCGATCTTCCCGATCGACGCGGAGACCATCCGCTACCTGGAGCTGACCGGCCGCGACGCGTCCCAGGTGGCGCTCGTCGAGGCGTACGCCAAGGAGCAGGGCATCTGGCACGACCCGGAGGCCGAGCCGGCGTACTCGGAGCGCCTGGAGCTTGATCTCGGCTCCATCGAGCCGTCGCTCGCCGGCCCGAAGCGCCCGCAGGACCGGGTGCCGCTGGGCAGCGCGAAGACGCTGTTCCGCTCCGCGCTTACCGACTACGTCGCCGACGACTCCGTCGGCGAGCGCGACCTCAAGCCGGGCGTGCCCCGTGAGGAGTTGCCGCGCGGCGCCAACGGCCCGGCCGACGAGGCGAGCGCCGAGTCGTTCCCGGCCAGCGACCCGCCGGCGAACGACTTCAGCGACCCGGCCGACGAGCCGCGCGACCTGGAGACCGCGGCGGTCGGCGCTGGCGGTCGTGCCAGCAACCCGATCCGGGTCACCGGCGCCGACGGCGTCGAGTACGAGTTGGACCACGGCGCCGTGGTGATCGCCGCGATCACCTCGTGCACCAACACGTCCAACCCGCAGGTGATGATCGGTGCGGCCCTGCTGGCCCGCAACGCCGTGGAGAAGGGCCTGACCCGCAAGCCGTGGGTGAAGACCACCCTGGCTCCGGGCTCCAAGGTTGTCATGGACTACTACGAGCGGGCCGGCCTCACGCCGTACCTGAACAAGCTCGGTTTCAACCTGGTCGGGTACGGCTGCACCACATGCATCGGCAACTCGGGTCCGCTGCCCGAGGAGGTGTCCGCCGCGGTCAACGAGCACGACCTGTCGGTCGTGTCGGTGCTCTCGGGCAACCGGAACTTCGAGGGCCGGATCAACCCGGACGTCAAGATGAACTACCTGGCGTCGCCGCCGCTTGTCGTCGCGTACGCGCTCGCCGGCACGATGGACATCGACCTGGCCAACGAGCCGATCGGTGAGGACACCGAGGGCAACCCGGTCTACCTGCGCGAGATCTGGCCGAACAGCGCCGAGATCCAGGACGTCATCGCCCAGGCGCTCGGCGCCGCCGGGTTCAGCGCGGCGTACGCCGACGTGTTCGCCGGCGACGAGCGGTGGCAGTCGCTGCCCACCCCGACCGGCGACACGTTCGCCTGGGCCGACGACTCCACCTACGTGCGCAAGCCCCCGTACTTCGAGGGCATGCAGCGCGAGCCGCAGCCGGTCGTCGACATCTCCGGCGCCCGCGTGCTGGCCAAGCTGGGTGACTCGGTGACCACCGACCACATCTCGCCGGCCGGCTCGATCAAGGCCGACTCCCCCGCCGGGACGTACCTGGCCGAGCACGGTGTGCCGCGTCACGAGTTCAACTCGTACGGCTCCCGCCGGGGCAACCACGAGGTGATGATCCGGGGAACGTTCGCCAACATCCGGCTGCGCAACCAGCTGGTGCCCGGGGTGGAGGGCGGCTTCACCGTCAACCACCTCACCGGCGAGCAGACCTCGATCTACGACGCCTCGATGGCCTACCAGGAGGCCGGCATCCCGCTCGTCATCCTGGCCGGCAAGGAGTACGGCTCGGGCTCGTCGCGGGACTGGGCGGCCAAGGGCACCATGCTGCTGGGCGTCCGGGCGGTCATCGCCGAGTCGTACGAGCGGATCCACCGCTCCAACCTGATCGGCATGGGCGTGCTGCCGCTGCAGTTCCCTGTGGACACCACCGCCGAGTCGCTCGGCCTCACCGGCACCGAGATGTTCACCATCACCGGTGTGACCGCCCTGAACGACGGCGACACCCCGCGCACCGTGACGGTCACGACCGACACCGGCGTGGAGTTCGAGGCAGTGGTCCGGATCGACACCCCGGGCGAGGCGGACTACTACCGGCACGGCGGCATCCTGCAGTACGTGCTGCGCCGCATGATCGCCAACTGATCGCGTACGCCTGGTCGAAGGCCGCTCCCGCTTCGGCGGGGGCGGCCTTCCCCGTTCAAGCCGAGGAAGGCTTGCGGTCAGAGCGCCCGGAGCAACGGCGAACGGCACGGGCGGGATGCCAACTGGTTACGCCGGTCCGCTCCGGTCCTCCGGGAGCGCGAGGGCAGCCAGCCGTTGGTCTATCGCCGCATCCACGTCCCCGACGTCGTAGCCACGTAGCCGCCGTCGCAGGCTTGCCGCCCGAAGCACGTCTCGCGCGGCAGCCCGTGACACCGCGCTGTCAGTAGCCAGCGCCCCATCGACCTCGGCAAAGAGACTCTCGACCTGACGCATGTCATAACCGCGCAGAGCAATGGCGAATGGCAATTCCATCTGGTCACCATATCGGTGGCCGGCTGCGCCCAACAGGATGCGCGACCCGGCGGCCTGGACCCGATTCCTGGTGCTGCCGAGCGCGGCTGACCCGGAGGATCCGGCTACCTCGCGAGGTCGTCCGCCCGGTCGAGCAGTGCACGGCGCTGGGCGGTCGGGCCGGCCATCCGGGAGGCCTCCCGGAACAGCGCGGCGGCTCGCAGCCGGTCACCCTGCCGCGCGACCAGATCGGCCCGCGCCGCCACGGCGAGCGGGTTGCCGTCCAGCCCTCCCCCGGCCTGCATCGCGTCGAGCAGACCCAACCCGGCCACCGGCCCGTACGCGTAGCCGTGCGCGACCGCACGGTTGAGCGCGATCACCGGGGAGGGCCGGATGTCGGCCAGCGCGTCGTAGGCTCGCGCGATCGTCGGCCAGTCGGTGGCGTCGAACGAGGCGGCGGTGGCGTGGCAGGCGGCGATGCGGGCCTGCCACGCGTACGGCCCGTCGTGGCGTACCCGGGCAAGGGCGGCCAGGCCCTCGGCGATGGCCGCGCGGTCCCACCGCGCGCGATCCTGCCGCTCCAGGGTGAGCAGGTTGCCTGCGGCGTCCCGACGGGCGTCCCGGCGGGAGTGCTGGAACAGCAGCAGCGCCAGCAGCGCGACGACCTCGGACTGCTCCGGCATCAACCGGTCGAGCAGCCGGGCCAGCCGGACCGCCTCGTCGGCGAAGGCCGGCTCGCCGTCGACGACGTAGCCCCGGGTGAACAGCAGGTACAGCACGGCGAGGACGCCGGGCAGCCGTTCGGCAAGTGCCGGCCCGTTCGGCACCCGGTACGGGATGCCGGCCTGCGCGATGCGGGTCCGGGCGCGGGTCAGCCGGCGGGTCATCGTCGACTCGGTGACCAGCATGAGCCGGGCGATGTCGGCGGTCGGCACCCCGCAGACGGTCCGCAGGGTCAACGCCACCCGCGCCTCGATCGCGAGGGCCGGGTGACAGCAGGTGAAGATGAGTCGCAGCCGGTCGTCCACCACGTCCTGCCCCGCCTCGGGGTCGGGCTGCCCGTCGGCCGCCGTGAGCACCGCCAGCTCATGAAGCTTGCGGCGCTCCACGGCGGCCCGGCGCAGCACGTCGATCGCCCGGTTGCGGGCGACGGTAGTCAGCCAGCCGCCCGGGTTGGTCGGCACGCCGTCGGCGGGCCAGCGTTCGAGGGCGGCGGCAAGCGCCTCCTGGGCGCAGTCCTCGGCCAGCGCCCAGTCGCCTGTCACCCGGATCAGGGTCGCGACGATCCGTGGGTACGCGTCGGTGCCGGCGGCCGCGACGGCCTGCGCCGTCGCGGCCGCACCCCCGTTGTGGCACCCATTGGCCCTGTCGGGCGTACCCGCGTCGTCGCGGACGCCGGCCCGGTCGCGCACACCGGCGTTGTCGTGCGCGCCGGCGTTGTCGTGCGCGCCGGCCGGGTCGTCGATCCCGGCCATCCGGTCAGCCGGGCAGGTCCATGAACGGGCGCAGTTCCAACCGCCCCTCCCGGGCCATCGGATGGGCCCGGGCCACCTCGATCGCCTCGTCCAGGTCGGCGCAGTCGAGCAGGTCGAAGCCCACGATCACCTCGGTCGTCTCGGCGAACGGCCCCTCGGTGACGAGCAGTTCGCCGTCGCGTACCCGGACCGTGGTCGCCGCGGTGGTCGGCGCCAGCTGGTCACCGGCGAGGCGGCGGCCCCGGGAGTCGTTGTCGGCCACCCACTTCTCGACGTCGGGCAGGTCGGTCGGGTCGGTGTCCGGCTCGGTGTCGGTGCAGACGAACATCATGTACTTCATCTGGCGCTCCCTCGTGTGTCCAGGTGTCGCCAGCATGACGTTCGGCCGGGGCCGTACCGGACAGCGGGCGCCGAAAAATTTCTGCGGGTCGTCGGTCAGTCCCCTGCGGCGGCGCGGCGACGGGCCTCGCGGGTCTTCATGGCGTGCTCCATGAGCGTGACGAGCACCTCCTTGCTGGACTCGCGCTGCCGGGCGTCGCAGAGCAGCACCGGCACCCCCGGGTCCAGGTTCAGAGCGTTCTGGACCTCGTCGAGCCGGTACTGCCGGGCGCCCTCGAAGCAGTTCACCGCGACCACGAACGGGGTGCCCCGACCCTCGAAGTAGTCGATCGAGGGGAAGCAGTCGGCGAGCCGCCGGGTGTCGGCGAGCACCACCGCGCCGATCGCGCCCAGTGCCAGCTCGTCCCACACGAACCAGAAACGGTCCTGCCCGGGTGTGCCGAACAGGTAGAGCACCAGGTCGTCGCTGATGGTGATCCGGCCGAAGTCCATCGCCACTGTGGTGGTGGTCTTGCCCTCCACCCCGGACAGGTCGTCGATGCCGACCCCGGTCTCGGTCAGCACCTCCTCGGTGCGCAACGGCCGGGTCTCGCTCACCGCGCCGACCATCGTGGTCTTGCCCACGCCGAAGCCACCGGCGACCAGGATCTTGATCGCGGTGGGCAGTGGGGTCGCTCCCGCCGGCCGGTCAGAGTGCCCGTAGTCCATTGATTACCGCCTCGAAGATGCTGTTGTCGGGAAGACCGGCCGTGGTCTGTGGTTCGCGTACCTGCACCAGGCTGCGGGCCGCGAGGTCGCCGAGGAGCACCCGGATGGTGCCCACCGGCAGGTCGAGGTGGGCGGCGATCTCGGCGACGGACTGTATTCGCTGGCACAGGCCGACGATCGCGAGGTGTTCGGGGCCGAGGCCGGCCTCCGGTGTGACGTCGGCTCGGGTCGCGGTGACCAGGGAGATCAGGTCGAATGTGCCGGTGACCGGGCGGGCCCTCCCGCGTGTCACCGCGTACGGACGGACCACCGGGCCCGCATGGTCGTCCACCCACTGATGGTCCGCGGACTCCCCCTGCACCGTCATGGCCGTTACCGCTCGCCGGCCGGCTGAACGTTGTCGCGGGACGGGGAGGCCACGTACTTGCCGACCCGGGTGACAAGCATCGCCATCTCGTACGCGATCAGGCCGACGTCGGCGTCCTCGGTGGCCAGAACCGCCAGGCAGGCGTTGCGGCCGGCGGCGGTGACGAACAGGAATGACGACTGCATCTCGATGATGGTCTGCTGCACCTGACCGCCACCGAAGCGCTTGCCGGCGCCCCGGGCCAGGCTCTGGATCCCGGCCGCCATCGCCGCGAGGTGCTCGCCGTCGTCCCGGCTCAGCCCCTGCGAGGAAGCCATCAACAGCCCGTCGGAGGAGAGCGCGACCGCGTGCTCGGCCTGCTTCACCCGCCCCACCAGATCGTCCAGCAACCACGTCAGGTCGGCACTCGAAGCCGTCTTCTGGGCCACTTCGTCGTCCTCTTCTCGCCCGGCAGTTGCGCCGTACTCGTCTTGGGTCTGACCGTCACACCACGCGGGAACCGCAGCGCCGGCGCTCGGTCAGGTGGCTTGCGGTTCCTCGTCGGTCGACTCGGGCGAGGCGTCGGACGCGCCGCCGAGCAGTCGTGCCGCGTCGGTGCGACCGCGTCGGGTGCCGCTCTGGTAGGAGCTCATCATCCGGCGCACCTGGTCCGGTGGGCGTACCACGTCCTCCTCGTCGGACTCGGTCGCCGTCGGGTCGTCGCGCAGCTCGGGCACGATGTTCGCCTGCCGAATCCGGACCGGCAGGCCGGAGCCGGTCCGGTCCGTCTCTGACCGGGCCGGCACCGGGCCGCCGTCGGCGCCCGGTTCGCCGGCGTCGGGCGCCGGTCCCGCGCGGTCGATCGCGGGCAGGCCGGTGGCGACCGTCGGCCCCTCCAGGGCCGACTGGCCCGGGGTGCGCCGGGCCCGGGTGGGCAGCCCTGGCGTCCCGGTGGCCGGGGTCGTCCGCTGCCGAGTCGGGAGTACGACGTCCGCGTCGCCCTCGTCGACGTGCCCGGTTTCGACGGCGCTGCCGGCCACTGCCGGAGCGGACGGGGTCACCGGTTGCGGCACACTCGTGCCCGGCGCCGCCGTGTCCGTCGCCGGGGCGGCAAGCGCGACCGGCGAGCGGAGAGCCGGCCGGCCGGCGTCACCACCGGAGGTCGGTCCCGCCGGCAGCGCGATTGCCGACGTGGTCGGGAGCGCGCCGGAGGTCTCCGGGCTGGTCCCGTCCTCGCTGACCAGGTCCAGAGGGATCAGGACGACGGCGGTCGTGCCGCCGTACGCCGACTCCTTGAGCCGGACCCGCACGCCGTGCCGCTCGGTCAGCCGGCTCACCACGTAGAGGCCGAGCCGGGCGGCGTTGGCGAGGTTCAGCTCGGACTGGTCGACGATGCGGTGGTTCGCCGCGGCCAGGTCCTCCTCGCTCATGCCGAGGCCCCGGTCCTCGATCTCGATGGCGAACCCGTTGGCCACCGGTTGGCCGCGAACCTCCACAGTGGTGTGCGGCGGGGAGAACGACAGGCCGTTCTCGATGAGTTCGGCGAGCAGGTGGATGACGTCGCCGACCGCCCGGCCGGCGAGTGAGACCGGCCCGAGCGGCAGCACGTTCACCCGTGTGTAGTCCTCGACCTCGGCCACCGCGCCACGCACCACGTCGACCATCGGGACGTTGCGCCGCCAGGCCCGGCCCGGGGTGGAGCCGGAGAGCACGATCAGGTTCTCGGCGTTACGCCGCATCCGGGTGGCCAGGTGGTCGACCCGGAAAAGGTCCTCCAGCTCCTCGGCGTCGTGTTCGCGCCGCTCCATGGCGTCGAGCAGGGTGAGCTGACGGTGCACAAGCGCCTGGGTGCGCCGGGCCAGGCTGAGGAAGACCTCGCGGACGTTGCGGCGCAACTCGGCCTGCTCGACGGCGGTACGCAGGGCGGTCTCCTGCACCGCGTTGAACGCCTTGCCGACCTGGCCGATCTCGTCGGTGCCGAACTCCAGCGGAGGCGCCTCGGTGGCCACGTCGACATCCTCGCCACGACCGAGTCGCTCCACCACCCGGGGCAGCCGCTCGTCGGCGAGCTGCCAGGCGGCCTCACGCAGCCGCTCCAACTGGCGGAGCAGGGTGCGAGCCGTGGTGATCGAGACGACGACGGACGCGATGACGGCGAGCAGACCCAGGCCGGTGGCGAGCACCAACCGGACGACGACCATCACGGCCACGCCTGTCGCCCGGTCCACGATGCCCTCACCGCCGGCGACCACCACGTCGTTGACGTCGGCAAGCGCCGGTTCGACAGTGCCACGCCACTGCTCGGCGCTTATCGGCAACTGGGTGGACGGCCGGCCCTCGCGGATGATGCTGTCCTGCACGGCGCGCAGCCTGGTGAACGCCTCGCCCTCGACGAGTTGCTGATAGCGACGCTTGTCGGCGTCGGCGAGCCGGGTCTGGGTCTCCGCGCCGAGGAACCGCTCGGCGGCGACCAGGCTGGCGTAGCGGGCGTACTCCGGACCACTCATCCGGCCGTTGCCGAAGAGACCGCTGAGCAGCGCGTCCTCCTGCGAGACCAGTTCCTTCATCCGGTTGAGCTGGATCAGGGCCGCCGCGTCGGCGGCGATCTCCTTGTCGTCCAGACTGCCCGTCACGTCGTAAATCTGGAAGATCGACGCGATGGCGCCGGTGTAGGCGTCCGCGGCGGCGACCCGGTCCACGGAGCGGCCGAGCACCTGCGCGCGGGTCTGCTCCAGCGAGTTGATCCGCGTGATCGTCGCGTTCAGCTGGGCGTCGAGGGCGGCGCTGCCGGCCACGTCGACCTGCCAGTTGCGGACCGAGTCGGCGAAGTCGCCCGCCAGCTTCACCGTCTCGCGCTGCTGTGCCTCCAACGCCGCCCGCTGCTCGGCGGCGGGGTTGCTCAGGTACGCCTGGGTCAGCCGCCGTTCCAGCTGGAGCTCCTGCAGCAGCGGCTCGCTCGGCGCGTAGACCCTGCTGTTGATCACCTGGACACCGAGCAGGTTGAAGCCGTCCCGCAGGGTGACCCATGCCGCGAACATCCAGAGCGCGACAAGGGAGAGCAGCAGGGCGACGACCTTGGTGCGGATACTCGTACCGCGAGAACGCATTGAACCGTCCCAGGCAGGGCGTTGACTCAGCTCATCAACGGGTGATCATGGAAGACGACGTCCCCGCCTCGGCGGGGCAGACGGGGCTGAGGCTCTGCGTACGCTAGCAGTGTCCGCACAACCCCTCAAGTCGCTGTTTTTGTTGCCTGGTAACCACAATCCACCACCGAACGGTCGGTGCCCGCGAGATGAACGGCCGACTGCCGGCACGCGGCGAGCACCGCTGCGGCGACGATTGCGGTAGGAGAGTACAGCTCCTTGCCGTACCACAGTGGAGGGTGCTCGGGGCCGGACGGTTTGTGCAGGTAGGCGTGCCCGCGAGCCACCGCGTCGGCGACCCGTGGCGCACCCGTCGGAGCGGCCAACAGCACCTGCAGGGCGTACGCGGTCTCCTCGACGGTGCCGGCCCACCGCCCCCACGAGCCGTCGGCGCGCTGGCTGTCCAGCACCCATGCCGCCGCCCGGTCCACCGCCTCGGCCGCGATGCCGCCCCGACCGAACTCCACAAGCGCCAGCACGCAGCAGGCGGTGGCGTAGTACGGCGAGGCGTGCCAGCGGTCCTGCCAGCGGCCGTCGGGGCGTTGGTGCTGGGGCAGCACGAAGCTGAGCCGCTCGAGAGTCCGGTGGTATCGCGCGTCGGCGTTCGGATGCGCCATCAGGTGCTGACCGAACGCGTCGAGCACGTGCGCGTTGGTGGTGACCGAGAAGCCGTCCTCGCTCCCCGGCCAGGTGCAGAACCCGTCCGCCGTCTCGTACGCCCACAGGGCGGCCGGGTCCGCGGGTCGGCCGAGTCGGGCCAGCGCGTCCAGGGCCACCGATGTGGTGTCGGCGTCGGTGGGCAGCCCTTCGCCGGTGGCGACGCCCGTCGCGCCGGTGGCACCGGTCAGGGTGTTCACCAGGGCGGCCGGCGGGTTGACCGCGACGCCGGCCCGTCGCAGCCCGCTGAGCACCCAGGCCCGCTCGAACACGGTGATCGGCGTCGGGCAGGGCACCGTGCCGCGGCCGTCCTGGATCAGCTGCCGAAGGAATTCGTGGGCGCTGGGGCCGGCGTCGGGGCCGGCCGCGCTCAGCCAGGCGGCGGTCGCCGCGGGCGACGCGCCCACGGCCGTGAGGGTGGGGCCGGCGTCGGTGGGCATCGCACCGAGCACCTCGTAGAAGTGGGCGAGTTTCGGGGGCAGAGCCGCCCCGGCGGCCACCGCCGCCCGCACCGCCCGCAGCCGGTCGGGGCCGAGCCCCGGGGGCAGCGTCAGCGGCGGGCTGGGCGGCAGGTCGATGGTCGCCCGGCCCAGCCGGTCGTTTATCGACTCGACGAGCGCCGGGACGATGAGGTCCAGCGCCGGGGTGTCCGGCAGCGTCCGCGCGTCGGCGGCGAGCAGCCCCCCGGTGAGCGCGGCCAGCCCTCGGGCCGCGGGGCCGAGCAGATGCGGTCGGGGTACGCCGTCGGCCAGCGCCGCGAGTAGCGCGTCGGTGGCGCTCAGCGTGGGCACCAGGGCGTACCCCTCGGGTGGCCCCCACGCGCCGTCCGGGCGCTGCGCGCGCAGGAGGAAGCCGATCCGCTCGTCGTGCCCGGGCAGCCAGGCCGCGTCGACGACGAGACGGGCGCTCTCGTACACCGACGGGGCCACCCGCCCCCACGGCCGCAGCGACAGGCCGGCGATCAGCTCGCGGGCGGCGTCGGTCGTCGGGTCGCGGCCGGTGTCGGGTCCGGTCAGGACGCGCACGACGCCGTCACTCATCGCGCTCCCCCCAGAAGTCCGACAGTTGGTAGAAGCCGCTGGTGAAGGAGATTTGCCTGTTGAGGTAGTCCGCCTGGCGGGGGCATCGCTCGGCGAGTGCGGCCAGGTCCCTCCGGGACCGGGAGGTCAGCTCGGCCAGCCGGTCGTGCACCTGCGCCGGGTCGTCGACAAGCGAAAGAGCGTTCAGGTCCCCCCACTCGGCGTCGCGCCCCTGCGTGGCGAGGTCGTTGATCAGCCGCAGCACACGCTGCACGCCGCGTCCGGCGTCCAGGAGGTCGGGCAACAGGGCGAGCGTCCGATCGTCGCCGGTGGCTATCCAGTGGGTGACGTTGACGAAGGAGCTGGCGGAGTTGTCGGAGTTGTCCAGATAGTGGTCGAGGTCCGGCAGGCTTCGTCCGGTGGTCGGGTCGGTGGGCAGGTTCTTCCAGTCCCACTCACGCGAGACGGCGGCGAACACCCGCGCCAGTTCGTCGCGCCAGATCGGACGCAGCCGGGCGAACGCCGGCACGGTGGTCAGCTCGTCGCGTAGGTCGGCCAGCAGCCGCGCGAGGTGGCGCCCCGGTGGCGGGGCGGCGCCGTCGGCAACCGCCAGGCAGTCGGTCACCACCTGCCGGACGTCGTCGGCGGACCGGGCCAGGTAGTCGACCTGCCAGTCGGCCGCGAAGACCCAGAGCACGGTACGGGTGGTGATCCGCAGTTCGTCGGCGGTATGCCAGGGCGCGATGAAGGCGACCACTGAGGCAACCGAGCTGAGCAGCGCCGGGTCGAACGGTGCGGCGTCGAACAGCTCCGGGTGGGCGGCAGTGACGCCCTGGAGGTCGCGTACGCCCCGTACGGCGAGCGCGGACACCCGGCCCTGCTCGGCGACCGCATCGGGGCCGGTCTGCACCGGCCACGGCGCGCCGGTCACGGCGCGACCGTGCCGGCGACCGGGGTGAGGAACAGCTCGGCCCGCTGCTTGGGTTGCAGCGACGCGCCCATCCGGGGCGTCAGGTCGACAGGGTGGCCCAGCCGGAAGCGGTAGCGGCTGAGCACGGTGCTGACGATGAGCTGCGCTTCGAGCAGGAACAGGTACTGGCCCAGGCACTGGTGCGGCCCACCGCCGAACGGGAAGTAGGAGTAGCGGTAGGGCCGCCGGGGCCGCTCCGGGGCGAAGCGCTCCGGGTCGAAGGTGTTCGGGTCGTCCCAGAACGTCGACATCCGCTGGGTGACGTACGGGCTGACCAACACGGTGCCACCGGCCTTGATCCGCACCCCGCCCAGCACGTCGTCGCCGACCGCCGTCCGGGGGATCATCCAGCCGGCCGGGTAGAGCCGCAGCATCTCGTCGAGGACCATCCGGCCGTACCGCAGCTGGGGCAGGTGCGCGCGACCGACGCGCTCGGTGCCGACCACCCGCTCGATCTCGTCGGTCATCCGCTCGGCCACGTCCGGTCGGGAGGACAGCACCGGCCAGAGCCAGGACAGCAGGGCGATAGTGGTCTCGGTGGCGGTGGAGAACATGGCCACCACGTCGCCGCGGATGGCGTACTCGTCGGGCTCCCGGCCGTCGGCGCGCGGCCGGCAGAGAGTGGAGATGATGTCGTCGCCGTCGGTGGGCCGCGCCCGGGCCTCCCGGATGATCGGCAGCACCACCTCGTCGATGGTCCGTACCGCCTCGTTGAAGGCACGGTCGCGGGGCATCGGCACCGCGTACGGCACAAAGGGCACCAGCAGGCGCGGAAGCATCGCGGTGGTGAGCGTGTCCAGCGCGGCACTGATGCGCAGCGCGTCGGGCACCGAGATCCGGTCGGCGAAGAGCACCCGCATCGTGGTGCGCAGCACGATCCGGGTCAGTTCGGCGCCGCCGTCGATCGGCCTGCCCTCGAGGGCGGGCTCCAGCCACTCGTCGACGGCCTCGTTGATCGCCTCGGCCATCTTGTCGACGAGCGTCTCGGCCCGCTTCGCGGTGAACAGCGGTTGCAGCGCACCCCTGCTGGATTCCCAGACCTCGCCCTCGGCGACCAGGATGGCGTCGCCGACGATCCGGCGGACCGGCCGCCAGAGCAGACCATCCCCGTCGCGTGTGTAGTTGGCAACGTTGTCCCGTAGCACGCGTTGCAGATGCTCCGGATGGCTCACCAGGTAGGGGCGTAACGAGCCGAGGTTGAGCCGGACGACCTCCCCGGCAGCATCGTCCGCGAAGCTGACAAGCGCGCCGAGCGGGTCGCGGACCATCGCCGGCAGGACGCGACGCAGTGGGATCATCCGGGGTTCGGTGCTGGCGGGGGCGGGCCCGGCATCGGACACCTGGGACATGGCGTCTCCTCGTCAATCCGACGGCCTCGGCTGTCCACTTCGGCCGGTCGGAGTTGTGGAACTTGCACCTTCTGGGCGTCGGAAGCATCTCATCAAATCCGGGGCACCTCTAGACCTCCGACCGGTGAGATTATGCGCCCGCGCCGGGTTTCCGGCGCCCCCGTCGCCGACCGTTCATCCTGAGTGGACAACCGAAGAAAGGCTCCGGTGCAGGTCGCACCGGCACACCGGAGAGCCGGCGCCGTGTCGCGGCGCCGACGCGGCCCAGCCTCCGCCGGCCCGCACCGCCGCCCGCGCCACGCCGCCGCACCGCACCACGCCGCCGCACCGCACCGCCGCCCGCACCACGCCGCCGCACCGCACCCGCCGCCCGTGCCGCCCGCCGCCTCCTGCGCGCTGAGCGCCGGGGCCGCGCGGCCGACGGGCCGCCGTAGGGCAGGGCGAGACGTTGGCGCAACGCGTCCACCGGCAGGCCCGGCCAGCAGACCCCCGGCGGGTACGCGCCGGGGCGCACCGGGTCCTGCGAATCCGGGCGATGCCGGGCACCCTGTGCCAGGCTCTGTGGCATGGACGACAAGACCATCCTGAACCGGATCTCCGAACTGGTCGACGAGGAACACCGGCTGCGCGCCGATGCCCAGGCCCACGAGTCGGGCACCGAGGGCGAGACCAGCGAGCGGCTACGCAACCTGGAGGAGTCCCTCGACCAGTGCTGGGACCTGCTGCGCCGCCGCCGGGCAGCCCGGGACACCCACGGCGACCCCGACGCGCAGGGCGAACGCCCCAAGCCCGAGGTGGAGCGCTACCTCCAGTGAGCGGCGGGGGCGGGTCGGGCGGCTGGTCGGGCCGCCCGACCCGTCTCGGTCAGCGCAGGCCCGCCTCGCGCAGCAGCTCCCCGGTCAGCTCGCCCGGGTCGACCTGTTCGGCGGTCAGCCCCCGTGCCACGAACCAGGCGCCGACCACCCGTACGTCGCGGGCCAGGAACTCGGGCCCCTGTGGGTTCGCCACCACGTCGACCACCTGCGGCAGGTCGATCACGACCAGCCGCCCGGCGTGCACGAGCAGGTTGTACGGCGACAGGTCGCCGTGCGCGTAGCCGGCCCGGGCGAGCACCCGCAGCGCCTCCACCAGCTGACCCCACAGGTCGCGTAGCTCCGCCGGGCCGGGCCGCAGTTGTGCCAACCGGGGCGCGGCCTCGCCCGACTCGGCGTCACCGACGAACTCCAGCATCAGCTCGGTGCCGCGCAACTGCACCGGGTACGGCACGGCGATCCGGTCGTGCCCGTCGCTGATCTCCCAGAGCCGGGCCAGCGCGGCGAACTCGGCCGCCGCCCACTGCCCGGCGATCATCTGTCGGCCGAAGGCTGTGCGGCCGGCCATCGCCCGGTTCTCCCGGGATCGGCGTACCCGACGGCCCTCCAGGTAGCCGGCGTCGCGGTGGAACATCCGGTGCTCGGCGTCCCGGTATCGCTTCACGGCCAGCAGGCAGGAACGGTCGGTGTCGGGCACCGCCCGGCGGACGAGGTGGACGTCCGCCTCCTTGCCGGTCTTCAACACACCCAGCTCGGTGTCCTTGGCGGCCAGCTCGGTGACCAGCCACGGCGGGTGCGGTTCGGGCCCGTGTACGGCGTCGTCCCAGGACGACCACCGCTCGCCCGTGTCGGGGTCGGGGCCGTCGTCGGGGTCGGCGGGCAGCTCGGTGGGCCGCCCGCGCTTCAGATACTGCGGTTCGTCGTCGTCGAAGCGGCTCTTGCCGCGGCTCCGGCGCTCCAGCGCCGGAAAGTCATGATCACGCACTGCGGTGAGGGTCCCTTTGTCGAGGCGGAGTTAGGCAGCTGGAAGCGACCTGCGAAGACGGCCATTGCCGACCCCCTCTCCTCGACCGGGCGAACGCCCGGGTGCATGATGCGCCGCCCATCCTCGCGGCGGCCTCGACAACGGGTCAACCGAATTACCGCCACCCCGCGTCGACCCTGCGGGTGCGGCGTGTCAGCTCGCGAGCACAGTGGCGACCGCGGCGATCAGCCCGTCGACCGTGCGGCTCGGCGCGAACCGGACGTCCGACCAGGTGCGCCCTCGGTGCAGCCAGACGCTGGGCAGCCCGACGGCAGCGGCGCCGCCGATGTCCGCCTCCGGGCTGTCGCCGACCACCCAGGCGCCGCGCAACGGCATCCGGACCCGCTGCGCGGCGAGCGCGAAGATCCGCGGGTTGGGTTTGCTGACCCCGGCCTCCTCGGAGATCACCCAGTCGGCGACGTAGCGGTCCAGGCCGGTACGGCGGATCTTGGCGTCCTCGACGCGTACCGTGCCGTTGCAGACCACCACCGGCACCCAGCCGGCGTCATCGGCTATTCGCAGCGCGCAGGCGGTCAGCGAGTCGAGCCGGGTCTGCGCCACCACCCCGTCGTGCAGCTCCTCGACCAGGTCGATCGAGGGGATGCGCAGCTCGTAGCGATCCCGGATGGCGTCGGCCAGATCCCAGCGGTCGGTGAGCCCGTCGGCGTCGAGGGAGATCAGCCAGTCGATGTCGGTGGGGGGCGCGCCGACGCCGTCCAGGAAGCGCTCACCCCAGCGGCGGAAAGGCCCGGCCCGGTCCAGCAGGGTGTTGTCCAGGTCCAGCAGGAGCAGTGGCACTCGGGCACCCTACGGGACCTTCGTGTCCGCCAACAGATGGCGTGTGTTTCGACCTGACGCCGACTTAACAGTTTATAGACACCCGTGGGCCACCCTGGCTCGGCAGCCGGTCGGCGAGCATCGAATGGGCCTCCCGGGTGGCCGCGAGGACGGCCGGGTCCAGCGTCGCCACCAGCACCGCCGTACCCTCGTCGGCACCCCTGGCAAGGGCCCGTCCCTGCGGGTCGTAGATCGCCGCGCCGCCGTTGAACCGCCACGGGTCGTCGCCCCCTACCGCGTTGGCGAAGACCACAAACATGGTGTTGTCCAGTGCTCGCGCCGCGTAGTACAGATCCCGGCGGTGCTCGGAGCCGGCCAGGTAGCCGCTGGGGCACAGGTAGGCGTGCGCGCCGTCGAGCGCGGCGGCGCGGCCGTGCTCGGGAAAGCAGCCGTCATAACAGATGCCCAACCCGAGCCGCCAGTCGTCGACGAGCAGCGTGGCACCCCGCCCGCCGGGGGTGAACAGCTCGCGCTCGTCGCCCCACAACTGCTGCTTGTCGTACCCAACCCGGATGGTGCCGGCCCGGTCCGCCACCAGCGCGCCGATGGTCCGGCGGCCGTCCGGGTGCCGGACCGCGGCCCCGACCACAACTGTGACGCCTGCCGTACGCGCCGCGTCGCGCAGCGGGTCGAGCCGGGGGTCGGCGACCGTTCCGGTGCGGTCGACGGCGATGTCGGTGCCGCTCGGGTCGGCGGCGAGGGTCGGCGGGTGGTACGCGCACAGGTACAGCTCGGGCAGGACGACCACCCGCGCACCCTGCCCGGCCGCCTGTCGGACCAGCTGGGCGGCGGCGCTCGCGTTGCCGGCGACGTCACCGGGAGTCGGCGTGGCCTGGACGGTGGCGACGGTCAGCGGCGCGGCGGGCACGGTGGGGGCAGCGGTCACCTGGCGATGGTAGCGGTGCCCACCCCGGGGCAAATACCAAGCCGTACGTACGGTTTGCACGGCGGGGGGCGACCTGCGACGATCGACGTGTGCCCAGAGTAAGCCAGGACCAGCTCGACGCGCGCCGGCAGGAGATCCTCGCCGCCGCGCGGGCGTGTTTCGCCCGGCACGGCTACGAGGGGGCGACCGTCCGCCGCCTGGAGGAGGCCACCAAGCTCTCCCGGGGCGCCATCTTCCACCACTTCCGGGACAAGGACTCGCTCTTCCTCGCCGTCGCCGAGGACGACGCCGCCGTCATGGTCGAGACGGTCGCCCGCAACGGTCTCGTGCAGGTGATGCGCGATCTGCTGGCCCGCGCGGTCTCGCCGGACACCACCGGTTGGCTCGGCAGTCAGTTGGAGGTGTCCCGCCGCCTGCGCACCGACCCCGCGTTCGCCAAGCGCTGGGCGGAGCGGTCCGCCGCCATCGCCGAGGCCACCCGCGACCGGCTGGCCCGCCAGCGCGACGCCGGGGTGCTGCGCGAGGACGTACCGATCGACGTGCTGGCGCGGTTCCTTGAGCTGGCCTACGACGGCCTGGTGCTGCACCTGGCGATGGGCCGACCGGCCGGTGACCTGGGCCCGGTGCTCGACCTGGTCGAGGAGGCCGTCCGCCGCCGCTGAGCCCGTTTCGTCGCATGGCGGCGGTGCTCCACAATGAGGCCGCCGATCCCTCCGGCGACAGGAGCAGCCGATGATCGTCCACGCCGCGTCGGGCGACACCTGGGGCATCCCCGGCCCGACCTTCCTCCGGTTCTACCTGCTGGCGACCGCAGTGGTCCTCACGCTCGCGGTGTGGCACCGGGTCCGGCTGGCAGCCGGCCCCCGAAGCGCCTTCGTCGAGCCGCTCGGCCCGCAGCAGGCCGCATACCTCAACGGTGGGCCCGGGCTCGCCGTACACGCCGCGCTCGGCGGGCTGCGCAGCAGCGGCGCGATCGGTGTCGGCCCGGACCGTCGGCTGCTCACCACCGGCCCGGCGCCGACCGGGCTCACCCCGCTGGACCACGCCATCCACTGGGCCGCCCACCAGCGGTCCCGGGCGCGCGACCTGGGCCAGGATGATCGGGTACGCGCCGCGCTCGAGCAGCTCCGCACCGGCCTGGAGGAGCGTGGACTGTTGGCGACCCCGGAGCGGCGGGCCACCGCACGTCTGTGGGTCCGGATCCTCGTCGCGCTGCTGGTGCTCGGCGTGGTGCGGTTGGCCGCCGGCCTGTTCAACGGTCGACCGGTGGGCTACCTCATGGCCACCCTGGTCGGCGTGCTGGTGGCGGTGCTGCTGCTCCGGCGGGTCCCGGAGATCACCCAGGCCGGCCGTGCCGCGTTGCGGGACCTGCGCCGTCAGCACACCCACCTGGCTCCCGGCTCGGCCCCCGCCTACGCCACCTACGGCGCGGCCGGCGCGGCGATGGGCGTGGCCCTGTTCGGCGCCGCCTCGCTGTGGGCGATCGACCCCGGCTTCGCCGAGCAGGCCGAGATCCAGCGGCAGGCCTTGGCAAACGGCGGCTGGTCGTCGGGCTCCAGCGGCGGCACTTCCGGCAGTTCCTGCGGGGGCGGTAGCTCCTGCGGCGGTGGCGGTGGGTGCGGCGGCGGCGGTGGGTGCGGCGGATGACCGGCCCGTACGGCGTCGGCATCGGCTGGCGCCCGGAGATCGCCGGTTTCGTGGCCGACCTGCCCGGGCTGCGCTTCGTCGAGGTGGTGGCCGAGTCGGTGCCCGCGACCGGGCCGCTCCCGCCAGGGCTG
Organism: Micromonospora sp. NPDC000316; assembly: GCF_042898885.1. Lineage (NCBI taxonomy): Bacteria > Bacillati > Actinomycetota > Actinomycetes > Micromonosporales > Micromonosporaceae > Micromonospora > Micromonospora sp. NPDC000316. The sequence continues at coordinate 84,263 of NZ_JBIAZG010000008.1, read as the reverse complement.
GCGCAGCTGCGCGAGCGCGCCGTGACAGTCGTACCGCACGGGGTGCGGCTCTCCCTCGGCGGCGCCGAACCGGTCGACCCGGCCCGCGTCGCCCACCTGGCCCAGGTGGCGCAGCGGTTGGACGCGCCGCTGGTCAGCGAGCACATCGCCTTCGTCCGGGCCGGAGGGTTGGAGGCCGGCCACCTGCTGCCGCTGCCCCGCAGCCGGGAGGCGGTCGACGCGGTCTGCGCCAACGTGGCCCGCGCGCAGGCCGACCTGCCGGTGCCGATCGCCCTGGAACCGATCGCCGCGCTTGTCGACTGGCCCGACGACGAGCTGGACGAGGCTGACTTCCTCACCGAGATCCTGGACCGGACCGGCGCCCTGCTGCTGCTGGACGTCGCCAACGTGCACGCCAACGCGCGCAACCGCGGCACCGACCCGCTCGCGCTGCTCGACCGGCTGCCGCTGGACCGGATCGGCTACGTCCACGTTGCCGGCGGGGCGGAGCACGGCGGTTTCTACCACGACACGCACACCGACCCGGTGCCGCCGGCGGTCCTGGAGCTTGTCGGCGCGCTCTGCGCCCGCCAGCGACCACCGGCGCTGCTGCTGGAGCGCGACGGCGGCTATCCGCCAGCCGCCGAACTGCGCGCCGAACTGGACGCCCTGGCCACGGCTGCGGGCTTCCCGGCCGTGACGTGACCGGCGCGTCCTCGCCTCCCGGCGTTCCCCCACCCAGGGGCCGTCTCGCCGAGCGACAGGCGGAACTGGTGGCGGCGCTGGTCGCCGGAGGTCCGCCGCCGGCCGGGTTCGCTCCCGGGCCGCTGGCCGCCGCCCGGGCTGCGTTGCTGCGCAAACGTGCCGGCGACGTGGCCCGACACTGGCCGCTGCTCGCCGCCGGCCTCGGCAGCGCCTGGTGGCCGACCTTCGCCGGCTGGGCCGCCGACCGCCCCACCGCCGGTTCGCTGCGCGACGGTTGGGACCTCGCCCGGACCCTGCGTGAGCGGAACGCGCTGCCCCCGGCGGGCGCCGAGGAGTTGGCCGTCCGGGAGGCGGGCCAGCACTACGACGGGCGAGGGACGCCGCGTCCGCGCCGGCTGCCGGCGGTGGGCCGCGCCGGCGGCGCCGTCGCGGTGCAGATCGCCGGTCGGGTACGCCTGCTGCGCCCCGCCCCGCGCCCACCGGCCCCCGTTGAGGGCGGCGCTGCTGATGCGGCAGGATCGACAGCATGGATCTCGGACTGACCGACCGGGTGTACGTGCTCACCGGCGCGTCCCGTGGCCTGGGCTACGCGACGGCGCAGTGCCTGGTCGCCGACGGGGCGCGGGTGGTGCTCTCCGCCCGGGACGCCGACGCGGTGGCCGCCGCCGCGCAGCAGCTCGGCGGGCCGGAGCGGGCCGTCGGGCTGGCCGCCGACCTGGCCGACCCGGAGACCCCTGAGCAGCTCGTCGCGGCGGCGCGGGAGCACTTCGGTCGGCTCGACGGCGCGCTGATCTCGGTCGGCGGCCCGCCGCCCGGCAACGCCGCGTCGATCACCGACGAGCAGTGGCGACACTCCTTCGAGACGGTCTTCCTCGGCACCGTCCGCGCGGCGCGTACGGTCGCCGCCGCGCTGCCCGAGGGCGGCGCGATCGGGCTGGTGCTGTCCACCTCGGCCCGTGGCCCGGTGCCCGGCCTCGGCATCTCCAACGGCCTGCGGCCCGGCCTGGTCGGTGTCGCCAAGGACATCGCCGACGACTACGGCCCACGCGGCGTACGCGTCGTCGGTCTGCTGCCCGGTCGGATCATGACCGACCGCAACAGGGAACTCTTCGCCGCCACCGGCGACCCCGAGCGCGCTCGGGCAGAGGCCGAGGCCGGCATCCCGCTGCGGCGCATCGGCGACCCCGCCGAGTTCGGCCGGGTGGCCGCCTTCGTGCTCTCCCCCGCCGCGAGCTACCTGACCGGCCTCACCGTGCCGGTCGACGGCGGCGCGCTGCGCGGGCTGTGACAGCGGGCGCGGGCCGGCGAGCCGACGAGGTGCCGGGCGCAGGCCGCCGAGGCGACGCGCTGACCGCCGACACGGCCCGACGTGGCCGTGCTGCGGCCGTACACCCTCGGCCGACCAGGGCGGATCTCGCCGCCGCCGCCGACCGCACCATCCCCGACCTGCTCGCGCCCGGGCTCGCGGTGCTCTTCGTGGGCATCAACCCCGGCCTCTGGTCGGCCGCGACCGGCCGGCACTTCGCCCGACCCGGCAACCGGTTCTGGCCGGCGCTGCACGCGGGCGGGTTCACGCCTCGCCTGCTGCACCCGAGCGAACAGGACGAGCTGCCCGCGCTCGGGCTCGGCATCACCAACATGGCCGCTCGGGCCAGCGCCCGCGCCGACGAGCTGAGCGCCGAGGAACTTCTCGACGGCGCCGCGATCCTTACCGACAAGGTTGCCCGGTACCGACCGGAGTGGGTGGCGGTGGTCGGCGTGACCGCGTACCGGATCGGTTTCGGCAGGCCGAAGGCCACCTTCGGACCGCAGCCCGAGTCGCTGGCCGGGGCACGGCTGTGGGTGCTGCCGAATCCGAGTGGCCTGAACGCCCACTTCACGCCTGTCACGCTGGGTGCGGCGTTCGCCGAGCTGCGGGTGGCCACGGGCCTACCCGACCGCCGGGAAGCGTGACCCGACAGGTCGGCGCGGCGTTGACCGCCCTCGGCAGGGTCAGTTGGCGGCGGCGGGCGGCATCGCTTCGTCGGCGACGTACGTGCCCAGCGGCATGACCACCGGCTCGGGGCCTGTCGCGTCCACGAACGGCCGGGGCGAGTCGGCCACCGCGAACTGGGTCCGGTACAGCTCGGCGTAGAGCCCGCCGACCGCGACCAGCTCGTCGTGCCGCCCCCGCTCGACGATCCGCCCACCGTCGAGGACCAGGATCTGGTCGGCGTCGCGGACTGTGGAGAGCCGGTGTGCGATCACCAGCGCCGTCCGCCCGGCAAGCGCCACCGCCAGCGCCCGCTGCACCGCGGCCTCGCTCTCCGAATCCAGGTGCGCTGTCGCCTCGTCGAGGATCACGATGGACGGCGCCTTGAGCAACAGCCGGGCGATGGCGATGCGCTGCTTCTCGCCGCCGGAGAACCGGTAGCCGCGCTCCCCCACTGTGGTGTCCAGCCCGTCGGGCAGCGACCGGACCAGGTCGGCGACCTGGGCCCCGGCGAGCGCGGCCCAGATCTCGTCGTCGGTGGCGTCCGGCTTGGCGTAGCGCAGGTTCTCGGCGATCGTCTCGTGGAACAGGTGCGAATCCTGGGTGACCACGCCGATCTCGTCGCGCAGGGAGGCGAGCGTCGCGTCGCGGACGTCCACCCCGCCGACAAGCACCTGACCGTCGGTCACGTCGTAGATCCGCGAGATCAGCATCGACAACGTCGACTTGCCGGCGCCGGAAGGGCCGACCAGGGCGACCATCTGCCCCGGCTCGACGCTGAACGAGACGCCCTTGAGCACGGGCTCGTTCACCGTCCGGTCGAGTGTCGCCACCTCCTCCAGGGAGGCCAGGGAGATCTCGGCGGCGCTCGGGTAGCGGAACCGCACGTCGCGGAAGTCGACCCGGCCGGTGTCGCGGGGCACCGGCACCGCGTCGGGCTTCTCCACGATGCCCGGCTTCAGGTCGAGCACCTCGAAGACGCGGTCGAAGGAGACAAGCGCGCTCATCACGTCCACCCGGACGTTGGAGAGCGCGGTGAGCGGCCCGTACAGGCGGGTGAGCAGCAGGGCGAGGGTCACCACAGTGCCCGCGCTGACGCCGCCGGTCACGGCGAGCCAGCCGCCGAGGCCGTAGGTGAGCGCCTGCGCCAGCGAGGCGACAAGCAGCATGGCCACGAAGAACGTCCGCGAGTACATGGCGGACTGGATGCCGATGTCGCGCACCCGCTCGGCCCGGCCGGCGAACCGGCGGGCCTCGATCTCGGGCTGGCCGAACAGCTTCACCAGCAGCGCGCCTGCCACGCCGAACCGCTCGGTCATTGTGGCGTTCATCTTGGCGTCGAGGTTGTAGGCCTCGCGGGTGATGTCGGCCAGACGTCTGCCGACCCGGCGGGCCGGAATGATGAAGATCGGCAGCAGCACCAGCGACAGGGCGGTGATCTGCCAGGAGAGGGTGAACATCACCGCGGCGGTGAGCACCAGCTGGATGACGTTGCTGACCACGCCGGACAGGGTGGAGGTGAACGCCCGCTGGGCGCCGAGCACGTCGTTGTTGAGCCGGCTGACCAGGGCGCCGGTCTGGGTGCGGGTGAAGAACTGCAACGGCATCCGCTGCACATGGTCGTAGACCCGGGTGCGCAGGTCGAGGATGATGCCCTCGCCGATGCGGGCGGAATACCAGCGCTGGGCCAGCGAGAGCAGCGCGTCGACGACAGCGAGCGCGGCGATGAACAGCGCCAGCCGGATCACCAGCCGGCCGGCCTCGGTGCCGCCCCTGTTGATCGCGTTGATGACGTCACCGGCGAGCACCGGGGTCGCCACGCCGATGATGGCGGCCAGCACCACTGTGGCCAGGAAGACGATGATGTCGCGCCGGTAGGGCTGGGCGAACGCGACGATGCGCCGGGCCACCCCGCTCTTGAGCCGGTGGGTGGAGACCTCGTCGCGGTTACGCATCGACCGGAGCATGCTCCACCCGGCCATGCCACCGCCGGACATCGGGTTGGACACCGCTCACCTCCGGGTCGTCGGGCGGACCTCGCCGTCAGGTCAATTCTCCCGACGACTCTGACAACCTCGGTCGTAACCCGGATCTTCCCGGACGGTCCTTACTATTCTCCCCTGCCGGCGAGGTCCCGCAGCCGGCGGGTCTGTGCCTCCCGCTCGGCGCGCTGCTGGTCGGCGTGCGAGCGGCCGGCCGCGCCGGCGATCAACGCCTTGATCTCCACCACCGCGTCGCGGGCGCCGGCGAGCAGGCCCGCCGTCAGGTCACGGACCGCGCTGTCCAGCTCACCCGGCGGTACGACGAGAGTGGCGAGCCCGATCCGGTCCGCCTCGGCGGCGTCCAGCCGGCGGCCGGTCGTGCAGATCTCCAGCGCCCGGGAGTAGCCGACCAACTCGACGAGGCGTTTCGTGCCAGCCAGGTCGGGCACCAGACCGAGGGTCACCTCGGCCATCGACAGCTTCGCGTCGGCGGCCAGGACCCGCAGGTCACAGGCGAGCGCGAGCTGGAACCCGGCACCGATCGCGTGGCCCTGCACGGCCGCGACGGATATGACATCCGGCCGGTGCAGCCAGGTGAAACCAGCTTGGAACTCGGCGATCTGGGCCGCGCACTCCTGCTCGGGCAGCGTGGCAAGCTCCGCGAACGATCCGGGGCCGGACGCGCCGGCAACCGCGAGGTCGAGGCCGGCGGAGAACGCACGCCCCTCGCCACGGACCACCACCACCCGCACGTCGCCGGGCAGGTCGCGCGAAAAGTCGCTCATCGCGCGCCACATCGCGGGCGTCTGAGCGTTGAGCACGTCGGGCCGGCACAACGTCACCGTGGCGACCGGCCCGTCGCAGGTCAGTCGAACCCCGGTCGCCTCGGCGGTCACCGGGCGGCCCGGGGCGCGACGCTTGTCGACGACACCGGGGGGCGGGTCACGCCTTCTTGCGGCGCCGGGCGCCGCCACGCTGGCGCAGCTGCACCCCGGACTCGGTGAGCACTCGGTGGATGAACCCGTAGGATCGGCCGGTCGACGCCGCCAATGCCCGGATGCTCTCCCCCGAGGTGTACCGCTTTACCAGGTCCTTGGCGAGCGTCTGACGCTCGGCTCCGACGATCCGGCGACCTTTCTCAGTGCTGGTGGCTGTGCCAGTGGCTGCCATACTGTGTCCTCACGTCCCAGACTGTGCGGTTCGGATACGGTCACACCTATTAGACCGCCTCGGACGATCATGCGCCAGATATCAACTCTTCGCCAACCGACACGCTATGCAATGTCGGGTTCCCGATAGAGTGATCCTTTCGATCGACTCATCCGTACCGGTCGGGGATTGCCCCGCCGACCCGGCCGCTCCGCCTGAACCTTCCGGCGGTCAGGCCAGCTCGACCAGTTCGAGGAGGTCGTCGCTCCACGCGTCCTCGTCGCCGTCGGGCAGCAGGATGGCGCGATCCGGCTTGAGCGCCAGCACAGCCCCCGGGTCGTGCGTGACCAGCACGATCGCGCCCGGGTAGTTGGCGATCGCGTCGAGCACCTGCTCCCGACTGACCGGGTCGAGGTTGTTCGTCGGCTCGTCGAGCAGCAGCACGTTGGCGCCGGAGCAGACAAGTGTCGACAGGGCCAGCCGGGTCTTCTCGCCACCGGAGAGCACCCCGGCCGGCTTGTTGACGTCGTCGCCGGAGAACAGGAACGCGCCGAGGATCTTGCGCAGGTCGGTGTCGGACTGCTCGACGGCGGCGGCACGCATGTTCTCCAACACCGTCCGCTCCACGTCAAGCGTCTCGTGCTCCTGTGCGTAGTAGCCCAACCGCAGCCCGTGCCCGGCGTGCACCTCGCCGGTGTCCGGGGTGAGCAGGCCGCCGAGCATCCGCAGCAGCGTCGTCTTGCCGGCGCCGTTGAGGCCCAGGATGGCCACCCGGGAGCCCCTGTCGACAGCCACGTTGACGTCGGTGAAGATCTCCAGGGAGCCGTACGACTTGGACAGGCCGGTCGCGGTGAGCGGCGTCTTGCCGCACGGGGCCGGGCTGGGGAAGCGCACCTTGGCCACCCGGTCGGCGACGCGTACCTCCTCCAGGCCGGAGATCAGCTTCTCGGCCCGGCGGGCCATGTTCTGCGCGGCGACGGTCTTGGTGGCCTTGGCCCGCATCTTGTCGGCCTGCGCCATCAGGGCGCCGGCCTTCTTCTCCGCGTTGGCCCGCTCCCGGCGGCGACGCCGCTCGTCGGTCTCGCGGGCCTCCAGGTACGCCTTCCAGCCCAGGTTGTAGACGTCGATCACGGATCGGGTGGCGTCGAGGAACCAGACCTTGTTGACCACCGACTCCAGCAGAGCGCCGTCGTGGGAGATCACGATCAGGCCGCCCTTGTGGTTGGCGAGGAAGCCGCGCAGCCACGTGATCGAGTCGGCGTCGAGGTGGTTTGTCGGCTCGTCGAGCAGCAGGATGCCGCCGCCGTTCTCACCCGCGTCGCGGAACAGGATCCGGGCCAACTCGATGCGCCGACGCTGACCTCCGGACAGGGTGCCGATGGTCTGCGCGAGCGCGCGGTCCGGCAGGCCGAGGTTGGCGCAGATCCGGGCGGCCTCGGCCTCGGCCGCGTACCCGCCGAGGGCGGCGAACTGGTCCTCCAGCGCGCCGTAGCGACGGACCAGCTTGTCGCTGGCGTCCTCGGCGAGCTGGGCCTCGATCGCCTGCATCTGCGACATCAGCACGTCCAGGCCGCGGGCGGAGAGCACCCGGTCGCGGCCGGTCACCTCAAGATCGCCGGTACGCGGGTCCTGCGGGAGGTAACCGATGGCGCTGCGCGTGTCGATCTGCCCGCCGTACGGCTGGCCCTCGCCGGCGAGCACCTTCAACGTGGTGGTCTTGCCGGCGCCGTTGCGGCCGACCAGGCCGATCCGGTCACCGGGCTGCACGCGCAGCGTGGTGTCGGACAGCAGGATCCGGGAACCGGCACGCAGTTCCAGGCCGGTGGCAGTGATCATCTGTTTGGGGCTCGCTCTCGGGGTCCGGAAGGCTGACTCGGGGCACGCGAAACGGCCGGCGGGCTCAAGAGGCCCGACGGCGCGGGGGCGGTTCAGCCTTCGCAGCGCAGCACCCGACAAGTGTACCGGGCCCCGCTGGGCGACCCGCCCGGATTACCAATCAAGATCATCGGGTATCGGAACGCCTGTCCGGACCCCGTCCGGCACTCGATAGACGAAACGGCGCACAAAGACACTCACACCGCATACGGCGATCGGGGTCACCATGGAACTCAACGAGCGGGCCGAGCTCGACACCTCCCAGGCAAACGACCTGGGTCGGGGCGGCGGATCGGGCGGCGGCTTCGGCATCCCCATCCCCGGTGGCGGCGGCCGGGGCGGCATCATCGGCATCGTGGTGGCCGTACTCGTCGCCCTGCTCGGCGGCGGGTTCGGCCTGAACGCCATGACCAACGGCGACGAGGGCGGCCAGGCCGGCGGCTCCGACCTGGACCAGGTGTGCTCCGCCGCGAACCCCGATCGTCTCGACGACGCGCGCTGCCGCAACCTGCTCTACGTCAACAGCATCCAGGGGTACTGGCAGAAGGCGTACCCGGAGCTGGGCAAGGGCAAGTACGAGGCCACCACTACCAACTTCTTCCAGGCCGCCGTGAACACCGGCTGCGGTCAGGCCGACTCGGGCGTCGGCCCGTTCTACTGCCCCGCCGACCGGAAGGTCTACATCGACCTGAGCTTCTACGACGAGCTCGCCTCCCGGTTCGGGGCCAAGAGCGAGTTCGCCCAGCCCTACGTCCTCGCCCACGAGTACGGCCACCACATCCAGAACCTGCTCGGCACCAACGAGAAGGCTGGCGGGGGCGACCAGAGCGGCCCCCGCTCCGCCTCCGTGCGGCTGGAGTTGCAGGCCGACTGCTACGCCGGCGCCTGGGCCAAGCACGCAACCGAGAGCAAGGACAAGAGCGGCCAGGAGCCGCTGTTCACGTCGATTACCCAGGCCGACATCGACGGTGCCATGCAGGCCGCCGAGGCGATCGGCGACGACAGCATCCAGGAGCGCTCCGGCGGCCGGGTCAACCCCGACTCCTTCACCCACGGCACCTCGGAGCAGCGGCAACGCTGGTTCCAGCAGGGCTACGACCGCGGCGACCCGAATACCTGTGACACGTTCGGCACCGACCAACTCTGACGGGTCGGCGACGCCGACGTGGGCGTCTCGACGGCCGGGACCGGCCGTCGGGGCGCCCTTTCGCATGACCGGGCTCGGTCTCGCCGCGCGGCCGAAGCCCGGTCAGGCGGGCGGAGCGGGATCCCGGACCAGGATGCGGACCGCCCGGGCGGCAGCCACCGAGGCGACAAGCACGGCGTGTCGAGGCTCGGGAACGTCGAGCAACCTATCGGCCCGCAGCGCGGCGAGCGGGGCCAGGCGCCGGTCGGCGAGGATGCCGTCGACAGTACGCCGATCGCCTCCCGCCACCACGGCGTCGAGCGTGCCGGCCTCCGGCAGCAGCAGCCGTACCGCCAACTCGACCGCCTCACCGAGGGCTGCCTTCGCCTGGTTGTCGCGTCGGCGGGCGAAGCGGTGCTGGGACCAGCCGCCAGCGGCGGTACGACCCTGCACGTAGCGACTGTCCACCTTGGAGACCACCAGGTCATCCCCCACCGCCACGCCCACCGCGACAGCGCTCTTGCGCGCCAGCAGCAGCCCGATCCGGCGGGGTGCGGTGGTGGCGGCGAGGAACCCCTGCAGGTCGTCGCCGGGGTCCGCGCCCGGCGGGGCGTGCAGCTCGGCGGTGGCACCGTCGAGGGCGGCGAGCAGCAGCCCGTACCCCTGAATGGTCGTGGTGGGCGGGCCGTGCCGGTCGGCGAAGCCCTCGACCCAGCGCCCGACGCGGGCCGGGTCGACCTCGACCCAGCGGCCCCCTCCGGCTGCGGGTCGGCTGCTCATGTGCCCGAACCTACGGCACCACCCCCACCCCACCCCACCCCGCCCGCCCCCACCCGCGCCGGCGATCATGAAGTTAGCGTCGCGACACGCCGTCATCGGGGACGCTAACTTCATGATCATCGGGACGAGAGGCGCGCGGTGAGGGCGCGGGGCGAGGGGGCAGGGGGCAGGGGGCAGGGGCTCAGGTTTGGAGGAGGACGGTGAGCGCCAGGGCGGCGATGATGACGCTGGAGGTGAGGGCGGTGGCGCGTCGGCCTCGGGGGCTGGTGAGGAGCCGGCCGACCAGGGTGCCGCCGCCGGCGATGAGCAGCTGCCAACTCGCCGAGGCCACGAAGGCGCCGAGCACGAACAGCACCGCCGCCGACCCACCGGAATCGGCGGAATCGCCCCTGCCGAGGACCAGCGCGGCGAAGTAGACCACCGTCGCTGGGTTGAGCAGGGTCAACGCCAGGATGCCGGCGAAGGCGCGCAACGGGGTGTCCATTCCGCGACGGCTCCGCCCCTCGGTCGCCGGCGCGGGCCGAAGTGCGCGCCACCCGGTGTGCGCGGCGAGCGCGAGCAGCACCGCGGCGGCCGCTATCCGCAGCGGGCCTGCCACCGGGGCGACGACACCGGCGACAGCCGCGCCGGCGACGGCGGCGACAGCCGCGTACAGGCCGTCGGCGGTCGCTACGCCGAGCGCCCCGGCCGCGCCGACCCGAAACGAGGTACGCGCACTGAGCCCCAGGATGAGCACCGCGATCGCCCCGACCGGGATGGCGACGCCGTAGCCGGCCACGAGGCCGGCGAGGAACGCCCCGGTCACGGCCGTCGGTGCCGAGTCGAGGCGCGGCCCGCAAGCGTGCGCTGTCGACACGCGGCGATGGCCGCGCCGACAGGAAGCTGCATCCGGTACGCCTCGATCACCCGCTCATCCTGCGCGGCTCCCGCCGACTGACGCCACCGCATTTCCGCCGTCCCCTGTCCGACCCCGCCGCGCCCACGCGCGCCCGGAAGCCACACGCCCCACGCCCCCAGCGAGATGCCACGACAACCAGGATGTTGCGCGATCATGGCGCGCCTGGGCCCGCCCGAGCGCGCCACCGGCCGACCATCAGCCGGGCAGCGCGGCACGGGACGGCGCTCGAACGTGGCTGGAACGCGTCGAGCGCGGCACCCAGGCTGGGTGCCGCGCTCGACGATGCCGACCGGGGTCGGCTCAGACGTTGAAGCCGAGGGAACGGAGCTGGTCCCGACCCTCGTCGGTGATCTTGTCGGGGCCCCACGGCGGGAGCCACACCCAGTTGATCCGGATGTCGTTGACCAGGCCGCCGCCGGGGCCGGTGGTCAGCGCCTGCCGGGTCTGGTCCTCGATCACGTCGGTCAGCGGGCAGGCCGCCGAGGTGAGCGTCATGTCCAGGGTGGCGACGTTCTCGTCGTCGACGTGCACGCCGTACACCAGGCCGAGGTCGACCACGTTGATGCCCAGCTCGGGGTCGACGACGTCCTTCATCGCCTCTTCGATGTCGGCGATCATGGCCTTGCTGACGCCGCCCGCCGGGGCGGCGGCGTCGCCGGCACCTGTCGTCACGGCACCGTCGGTCGTCACAGCACTGTCGGTCGTCACGGCGTCGGTCTGCGGTGCCGCGGTGGCGTCACCAGCCTCCGGCGTCGCCGCGGTAGCGGTGTTCTCGCTCATGCCGTCCCTCCGCATCGCTTCGTGATGCCACAGGGCACCACAGTGTCATTCGCTCGCTGACGCACGGTCACGCCTTCACCTCCGGGCTCGCGCCCACACCGGCGCGTGCCGCGGCGTCCTTGAACGCCATCCACGGCAGCAGCGCGCACTTGACCCGGGCGGGGTAGCGGGCGACACCCGCGAAAGCCACCCCGTCACCGAGTACGTCCTCGTCCGGCGTGACCTGACCACGACCGGACATCAACTCGACGAACGCCTCGTGCACCCCGAAAGCTTCCCGGGTGTCCCGGCCGCGCAGCAGTTCGTGCAGCACGCTCGCCGAGGCCTGGCTGATCGAGCAACCCATCCCGTCGTACGAGATGTCGTGCAGCACGGTGCCGTCGGTGGCGACCCGGACGGTGACCTCGTCGCCGCAGGTCGGGTTGACGTGGTGCGCCTCCGCGACCTGATCGGCCGGGTCGTCGGCGTCGCGCAGTCCACGCCCGTGTGGATGCTTGTAGTGGTCCAGGATGATCTCCTGGTAGAGCTGGTCGAGCTGCACCATCAGTCGAACACCTTCCGCACCTGCTCCAGACCGGCCACCAGAGCGTCGATCTCCTCGGTGGTGGTGTAGAGGTAGAACGAGGCCCGGGTCATCGCCGGGACACCGAACCGGCTGCACACCGGCTTCGCACAGTGGTGGCCAACCCGCACCTGCACACCGAGCGAGTCGAGCACCTGGCCCACGTCGTGCGGGTGCACGTCACCCAGCGCGAACGAGATGGTGCCGCCCCGGCCGACAGGCACGGTCGGGCCGAAGATCCGCAGGTCGCGCACTGAGCCGAGTGCGTCCAGCGCGTACGCCGTCAGCTCCTTCTCGTGCCACTGGATGGCCTGCATGCCGATCCCGGTCAGGTAGTCCACCGCCGCGCCGAGCGCGACCGCCTCGGCGATCGGCGGGGTGCCCGCCTCGAACCGGGCCGGCGGCGCGGCGAACGTCGACCGGGCCATGGTGACCGTCTCGATCATCGAGCCGCCGCCGAACACCGGTGGCATCGCCGCGAGCAGCTCGCCCCGACCCCAGAGCACTCCGATGCCTGTGGGGCCGCACATCTTGTGCCCGGTGAACACGATGTAGTCGGCGTCCAGGTCGACCACGTCGATGGGCAGGTGCGGCACCGACTGCGAGCAGTCCAGCAGCAGCAGGGCGCCCACCTCACGGACCCGCGCGGTGATCCGGGATGTCGCGTTGACCGTGCCGAGGATGTTCGACATGTGCACCAGCGAGACGATCTTCGTCCGTTCGGTGACCAGGTCGTCCAGGCCGGACTCGTCGAGCCGACCCTGGTCGGTGACCGGGAACCAGCGCAGGGTCGCGCCGGTCCGCTCGCAGAGCAGCTGCCACGGGACGATGTTCGAGTGGTGCTCCATCTCGGAGATCACCACCTCGTCGCCCGGGCCGAGCCGGAAGCGGGGGTCACCGTCGGGGCGCAGCGAGGCGTTCGAGAAGGCGTACGCCACGATGTTGATCGCCTCGGTGGAGTTCTTGGTGAACACCACCTCGTCAGTGCTCGGGGCGTTGATGAACGCGGCGATCTTGGCCCGCGCGCCCTCGTACGCCTCGGTGGCCTCGGTGCCCAGCGTGTGCACCGAGCGCGACACGTTGGCGTTATGCCGCGCGTAGTGCTCGTCGAGCACGTCGAGCACCTGGCGGGGCTTGTGCGAGGTGTTGGCGCTGTCGAGGTAGACCAGCGGGTGCCCGTTGATTTCCCGGTCCAGGATCGGGAAGTCGGCGCGCACCCGAGCCACGTCGAAACGCGGCGCGTCGGCGTACTGCGGCATCCCCTGCGGGATCGCGATGCTGGTCATCTCGGCAGCGCCTCTCTCGCTCAGGCCCGGGCCGTACCGGCTCCGGCGGCGTACCGCTCGTAGCCCTCGGCCTCGAGCTTGTCGGCCAGCTCCGGGCCGCCCTGCTCGACGATCCGGCCGGCCACGAAGACGTGCACGAAGTCCGGCTTGATGTAGCGCAGGATCCGCGTGTAGTGGGTGATCAGCAGCACGCCGGTGTCGCCGTCGTCGCGGACCCGGTTGACGCCCTCGCTGACCACGCGCAGCGCGTCCACGTCGAGGCCGGAGTCGGTCTCGTCGAGGATCGCGATCTTCGGCTTGAGCAGCTCCAGCTGGACGATCTCGTGCCGCTTCTTCTCACCGCCGGAGAAGCCCTCGTTGACGTTGCGCTGGGCGAACGCCGGGTCCATCTGCAGGCGCTCCATGGCGCCGCGCAGCTCGCCACCCCAGGTGCGCAGCTTCGGCGCCTCACCGTCGATTGCGGTCTTGGCGGTCCGCAGGAAGTTCGCCACCGAGACGCCGGGCACCTCGACCGGGTACTGCATGGCCAGGAACAGGCCGGCACGCGCCCGCTCGTCGACGGTCATGGCCAGCACGTCCTCGCCGTCGAGGGTCACCGAACCGCCGGTGATCTCGTACTTGGGGTGGCCGGCGATCGAGTACGCCAGGGTGGACTTGCCGGAGCCGTTCGGCCCCATGATCGCGTGGGTCTCACCCGACTTCACGGTCAGGTCGACGCCGGCCAGGATCGGCTTGAGCTCACCCTCGGGCAGCTTGACCGACACCTTCAGGTCGCGGATCTCCAGGGTGCTCATTATCGGGTCACTCCATTACTCGGCGTCAGGCTGAGGTAGATGTCACCGTCGCGGACTTCGACGGGATAGACGGGTACGGGTTCGGTGGCCGGCAGGCCGGAGGGCTGGCCGGTGCGCAGGTCGAAGCGGGAGCCGTGCAGCCAGCACTCAAGCGTGCAGCCGTCGACCTCACCCTCGGAGAGGGCGACCGACGCGTGCGAGCACTCGTCGTAGGCGGCGTAGAACTCGCCGTCCTCGCCGTGCACCAGGGCGATCGGGGTGCCGTCGACGTCCGCGCTGATCGCGGTGCCCTTCGGCACGTCCTCGGTCGAGCAGATGCGGATCATCAGGCGCCGGCCTTGGCGAGTCGGGCCTCGATCGCGTCGCCGAGCCGCTCGCGCAGCGACTCCACCGGGATCTTGTTGATCAGCTCGGCGAAGAAGCCACGGACCACCAGACGGCGGGCCTCGCCCTCCGGGATGCCCCGGGCCATCAGGTAGAACAGCTGCTCGTCGTCGAAGCGACCGGTCGCGCTGGCGTGGCCGGCGCCGGCGATCTCGCCGGTCTCGATCTCGAGGTTGGGTACGGAGTCAGCCCGCGCGCCCTCGGTGAGCAGCAGGTTCCGGTTGATCTCGTACGTGTCGGTGCCTGTCGCCTCGGCCTGGATGATCACGTCACCCACCCAGACGGTGTGGGCGTCCGCGCCCTGCAGGGCGCCCCGGTAGCCGACGTAGCTGCGGCAGTCCGGCACGTTGTGGTCGACCAACTGCCGGTGCTCCAGGTGCTGGCCGGAGTCGGCGAAGTAGACGCCGTACAGCTCGGCCTCGCCACCCCGACCGGTGTATTCCACGCTCGTGAACTGCCGGACCAGGTCGCCGCCCAGGGTGACCTGGACGTGCACCACCCGGGCGTCCCGACCCAGCTTGATCTTGAGGTGCTGCGCCTGGACCGCGTCCTCGGCCCAGTCCGCCACGGTGACCAGGGTCAGCTTGGCCCCGTCGGCGACGGTCACCTCGACGTTGTCGGCAAGCGTGACCGAGCCCTCCTGGGAGAACACGACAGTCGCCTCCGCGAACCGACCCACCTGCACCTGAGTGCGGGCGAAGGAGAGCTCCTCGGGGAACGCGCCCAGCAGCCGCACGACCACCGGCTCGGACACCACGGCCTCGGCCGCCACCTCGACCAGCGCCACCCGCGCCGCCCCACCGTGCGCAAGCGCGCTGACCCGGTCGACCGGCACCAGCACGGACGCGACGCTGGCGTCGGACGGCTCGACGAGCCGCAGCGACACCCCGGCCGGCAGCTTCGGGTGCTCCACGGTGACGCCCCGGCCGGTTGCGGCCGAGGTGTCCGCCGTGGCCAGGCCACGGAGGCGCTTGAGGGGGGTGAAACGCCATTCCTCCTCCAGGCCGGTGAGGGCCGGGAAGTCGGTGACGTCGTACGAGCGCAGCGCCTGCGACTTGGTGCTGGGCGGTGGCGCGGAAGCCTGGGTAGTCATGTCTTCCTTGGTCAGTCTGTTCTACGAATAATCGGAGGGCGGGCCGGGCCGGTCGCGGCCTGGCCCGGCGGGCTGGGCTCGGACCGGCCGCGTCTGGCCCAACGGGTCAGGTGGGATCAGCCGGCCGGGGTCAGCCGACCGCGCCCTCCATCTGGAGTTCGATCAGGCGGTTGAGCTCCAGGGCGTACTCCATCGGGAGTTCCTTGGCGATCGGCTCGATGAAGCCACGGACGATCATGGCCATCGCCTCGTCCTCGCTCAGGCCCCGGCTCATCAGGTAGAAGAGCTGGTCGTCGCTGATCTTGGAGACGGTCGCCTCGTGCCCCATCGACACGTCGTCCTCGCGGATGTCGACGTACGGGTAGGTGTCCGAGCGGGAGATGGTGTCGACAAGCAGCGCGTCGCACTTGACGGTGCTCCGGCTGTGGTGCGAGCCCTCCAGCACCTGCACCAGACCGCGGTACGAGGTGCGGCCGCCGCCCCGGGCGATCGACTTGGAGATGATGTTCGAGGAGGTGTGCGGCGCGGCGTGCACCATCTTGGCGCCGGCGTCCTGGTGCTGGCCCTCGCCGGCCATCGCCACCGAGAGCACCTCGCCCTTGGCGTGCTCGCCGGTCATGTAGACCGCCGGGTACTTCATCGTCACCTTGGAGCCGATGTTGCCGTCGACCCACTCCATCGTCGCGCCCTCGTGGCAGACGGCGCGCTTGGTGACCAGGTTGTAGACGTTGTTCGACCAGTTCTGGATGGTCGTGTAGCGGCAACGCGCGTTCTTCTTGACGATGATCTCCACGACCGCGCTGTGCAGCGAGTCGGAGGAGTAGAGCGGCGCGGTGCAGCCCTCGACGTAGTGCACGTACGCACCCTCGTCGACGATGATCAGCGTCCGCTCGAACTGGCCCATGTTCTCCGTGTTGATCCGGAAGTAGGCCTGCAGCGGGATCTCCACCTGCACACCCTTCGGCACGTAGATGAACGAGCCACCGGACCACACGGAGGTGTTCAACGCGGCGAACTTGTTGTCGCCGACCGGGATCACCGTGCCGAAGTACTCCTTGAAGACGTCCTCGTGCTCGCGCAGCGCGGTGTCGGTGTCCAGGAACAGGACGCCCTGCTCCTCAAGGTCCTCACGGATCTTGTGGTAGACGACCTCGGACTCGTACTGCGCCGCGACACCGGCGACCAGCCGCTGCTTCTCCGCCTCCGGGATGCCCAGCCGGTCGTAGGTGTTCTTGATGTCCTCGGGCAGGTCCTCCCAGCTGGTGGCCTGCTTCTCGGTGGACCGCACGAAGTACTTGATGTTGTCGAAGTCGATGCCTGTGAGGTCCGCGCCCCAGGCCGGCATCGGCTTGCGGCCGAACAGCCGAAGACCCTTCAGGCGCAGGTCGAGCATCCAGGCCGGCTCGTTCTTCTTGGCCGAGATGTCCCGCACCACCGCCTCGTTGATGCCGCGCTGGGCGACTGCCCCGGCGGCGTCCGGGTCGGACCAGCCGTACTCGTAGCGACCCAGGGCGGCGAGCTGCTCTTCCTGGGTCAGGGGCTGGACGATCTGCTCGGTCATCTATCTGTCCTCACAGTGGTGACGGGATTACCGGACTGGGCGCGGCTCGGCTGGGTCGGGATGTGCGTGGTGCACACCCCGTCGCCGTGCGCGATGGTGGCCAGGCGCTGCACGTGGGTGCCGACCAGGCGGGAGATCACCGCGGTTTCGGCCTCGCACAGCTGGGGAAACTCGGCGGCCACGTGAGCCACCGGGCAGTGGTGTTGGCAGAGCTGACCGCCGGAGGCGATCGTGGTCGCGTTGGCAGCGTAACCCTCGGAGGTGAGCGCTCCGGCGAGTGCCTCCGCCCGCGCGAGGGGGTCGTCGCCGGCGTCCTCCATGGCGGCCCGACAGCGCGACTCCAGGGCGGACACCTGCTCGGTGGCGAACGCCTCGACCGCGTCCGAACCACCGCTGCGGGCGATCCAGCGCAGCGCGGCGGTGGCCATATTGTCGTAGTGGTGGGTGCCGCAGCGGCCCCTGGCCGCCTCGGTCAGCATGAACACCTTGGCCGGGCGACCCCGACCGCGGCTGCCCTGCACCGTCTGCTCACGGGCCACGACGTCGCCGTCGGCGAGCATCGCGTCCAGGTGCCGGCGGATCGCCGCCGGGCTCAGACCCAACGCCAGGCCGAGTTGCGCGGCGGTGGTGGCACCCCGCTCCAGCAGCAACTGGGTGACCCGGTCGCGGGTGGAGATCTCGGTCACCGCGGCGCCGCCGAACGGGCCAGGCGTCGTCACGACGGAGGCGGACGGAGTCGCACCGACGGCCGCAGCGGCCGTCGGCTGCCGCCCGGAGAGCGCCGCCGCGTTTTTCACAACGCCAACGTTACGTAATTACCTGGAGGGTCGCAAACCCGGGTCCCGGTGATCCGAACCACCGACCCGGCAGAGTCGGACAAACCTCGATCACTACGGTGCGTAGGATTTGGGCCGTGAACCGAATCGTCCGTCCGGTCTCCGGCATCCTGCTGCGCCGCCTCGCGCTCGCCTCCATCATCGCGAACGTGGGCATCGTCGTCACCGGCGGGGCCGTCCGATTGACCGCCTCGGGCCTCGGCTGCCCCACCTGGCCCCGGTGCACCGACACGTCGTACGTCAACACGTCCGAGATGGGCGTGCACGGGGTGATCGAGTTCGGCAACCGGATGCTGACCTTCGCGGTGGGCCTGATCGCACTCGCGACCCTGCTGGCCGTGCTGGCACACCGCCCGAGCCGGCCCGGGCTGCTGGCGCTGGCCGTCGCGGTCTTCCTGGGCATTCCCGCCCAGGCGGTGATCGGTGGCATCACCGTGCTCACCAACCTCAACCCGTGGGTGGTCGGGCTGCACTTCCTCGCCTCGATGGCGGTGATCGCCGCCGCGTACGCCCTCTGGCGGCGGATCGGCGACCCGGACGGCCCGGCCGTGGCCGTGGTACCCACACCACTGCGCACCCTGGCCCGGATCACCACAGGCGTCAGCGTCGCCGTGCTCGTCATCGGCACCTGGGTCACCGGCAGCGGCCCGCACGCCGGCGACCACGGCGCGGCCCGCAACGGGCTCGACCCGGAGTCGATCTCCCAGGTGCACGCCGACGGTGTCTTCCTGCTGATCGGCCTCACGGTGGCGCTGATCTTCGCCTTCCGCGCCGTCGGCGCGCAGCGGGCGACCCGGGCCGCGATCGTCCTGCTCGCGGTGGAGCTGAGTCAGGGCGTCATCGGCTTCGTGCAGTACTTCACCCACGTGCCGGCGCTCCTGGTCGGCGCGCACATGCTCGGCTCCTGCCTGGTGCTGCTCGCCACCCTGTCGATGCAGTGGTCGACGCGTGAGCGCCGCCCGGTCGCCCCCGCACCGCAGGCAGCCAACCCCGTCGAAGCCGTCCCGGTAACCGCCTGACCGCCCGCGCCCCACGAGTGGGCGCTGCGGCGCCGACCTGACGGGATCTTGGAAGTGGCGGACGGTCAGCCGAGGCGGGCCAGGTGGGTGACGATGGCCTCGGCGAGGCGATCGGGGGCACCCGGGGCGTACCCGATGAAGAGTGACGGTTCGGTCAGCTCCAGCTCGACAAGGACCGGCTCACCATCCGGGCCGGGGATCAGGTCGACCCGCGCGTAGAGCAACCGCCGTGTGCCGCCGGGCACCCCGGCGAGGGTCTTCTCGGCCACCGCCAACTGTTCGGGTCGGGCGGTGCGGGCGCTGATCTCCTCGGCCTTGTAGAGCCCGTCCGGGCCGAGGTCCGGGCCGGTCAGCATCGGGCCCTTGCGGATCGCGTGGCTGAACGTGAGCCCGTCCGGGCCGGCCAGGAAGAGCAGCGCCGTCTCGCCCTCGGTGTCGACGGCGCGCAGGTACGGCTGGACCATCGTCACCCGGCCGGCGTCGGACAGCCGGCGGACATGCGCCGCGGCCAGGTCCCGGTGCTCCGGATCGGCCAGGTCGTAGCGGCCGGTGTCCTGGCTGCCGGCGCTGACCGCGGGCTTGAGCACGTACTCGCCGCTGTCGGCGGGCGGCTGCCAGGTCTCCCCCGGCGCCACCCAGGCCGTCGGTACGGTCGGCACTCCGGCGGCGCTCAACTCGGCCAGGTAGCGCTTGTCGGTGTTCCAGCGCACCACGTCGGCCGGGTTGACGAGCGCTGGGACGGTGGCCGCCCAGTCGACGAACTCGTCGCGGCGCAGCGCGTAGTCCCAGGGTGAGCGGAGCACCGCCAGGTCGTAGGCGGACCAGTCGACGTCGGGGTCGTCCCAGACCGCGGGCTCGACGGCAACGCCACGGGCGGCGAGCGGGGCGAGGACCAGCCGGTCGTCCGGGTCGAGGTCTGCCAGTTCGGTACAGGTGACGAGAGCGACCCGGGGTTTCCCCCGGGCCGACTGGTGGTGGTCTGTCAATTCAGGTGTCTATTCAGCGGGCCATCGTGCGTCGAGCCATCGACCGCCAGAGGTCGTTGCTCGGCCGCATCTGGTCCATCAGCTCACGCTCCCAGGCGTTCTCGACGGTGACTCCCGCCTGGGCGCACGCCTCCCGGGCCGTGACGGTGTCGTCGGCGAACTGGTCGCCCCACTCACCGTCGGAGCCCACGAGAACGATTCGCGCGCCACGCTTGCCGACGTACTCGATGACCGCCTTCGCGCCGCCGTGCCCGGCGGCGAACGACTTGAGGCCCGCGACCAAGCCCTGCGGTGCCTGCTCGCTGGTGGTCTGCTCGGCCGTCAGCGTCGTATCGGAACCATCTGCCATGACGCGAAGCCTAAGCAGAACTCCACTCGTGCGGGCGAGAACCATGAAGCTTTTGTGATGCCAATTACCTACAGGTTTAAGGAAGACCACAGGTTGTCTGCCCGGCTATATCCGGACTTTTGCCCATCAAACGTCTCGCCAGATCGGCCCGGACGGGCCGAAGGTTGAGTCGATCCGACTCATGCCGAAAGTTACTCTGATGTGACGTTAAACCGGGACAACTCATCCATCGACATGATTGGTAACCGGATTTTCGGCGCGGCCGAAAGCCGAAGGCCCGGGGCGCGCGGCGACCGCGCGGCGCGCGTCAGATCAGCGCGTCGAGCGCGACGGCCACGAAGACGATCGTGAGGTACGTCGTCGACCAGTGGAACAGTCGCATCGGCTTGACGGCCTCGCCGCGCGTCGCCCGACGGCAGAGCCGGTGCGCCTCGACGATGAAGATGGCGCCCACCACGAGGGTCGGCACGCCGTAGATCGCGCTGAGCCCCAGCGGCCACACCGCGAGCGAGGTGAGCACGGTCAGCCAGGCGAAGATCAGGATCTCGGCGTTCACCCGGCGGACGGAGGCCACCACGGGCAGCATCGGGATGCCGGCGCGGGCGTAGTCGTCCTTGTACTTCATCGCGAGGGGGTAGAAGTGCGGCATCTGCCAGAAGAAGACCACAGCGAACAGCCCCCAGGCGGCCGGCGCCAGCGAGCCGGTCACCGCCGCCCACCCGATGAGCACCGGAGCGGCACCGCAGGCACCGCCCCAGAACGTGTTCGTCGGGGTGGAGCGCTTGAGCCAGAGCGTGTAGACGACGTCGTAGTAGACGATCGCGGCGAGGGTCAGCCCCGCGGCGAGCAGGTTGGTGAACGCCGCCATCAGGACGATCGAGATCGCCGCCAGCACCAGACCGAAGACAAGCGCGCTGCGCGGCGACACGGTGTGCGCCGGCAACGGCCGACGCTTGGTGCGCCGCATCAACTGGTCGATGTCCCGGTCGATGTAGCAGTTGAGCACGCTTGCCGCACCGGCGGCGAGCGAGCCGCCGATCAGCACCACTGCCATCAGCCACAGCGACGGCAGGCCGCCCTCGGCCAGCATCATCGCCGGGATGGTGGTGACCAGCAGCAACTCCACGATCCGCGGCTTGGTGAGCGCCACGTACGCCGAGATGACCGCGCGCACATCCCGCCGCGCCACCGGACGCTCGACCGAGCGCGCCGGGGGTTGCCCGGCGGGGTTGCTCGCGGGGCGCTCGGTGATCATGCTCACGGATTGCCACCTTCCGGCATCGGCCTGGGGAGATTGGTTCGGCGGACCACTGCGGGCCTGCATACCGACCCACACACTACGCGTCGTCGTTTTGGCTGCCCGGCCGACCCGACAACGGTGCGAGCCGTCACACCACCGGGTTGAACGACTCAGCGGCCGATCCCGTACCGCAGGCCATGCAGAGATCCCCGGGCGGACGTTTAGTCACGCTCGATAGGGTCATCAGTGAGGGTTCCGCCCATCTGCCGAGGAGCACAACCATCGTGGCTGCCAACCGACCCGAGCACTCCGAACTCAACTGGTCCGACCTCGATCGTCGGGCTGTCGACACCGTCCGCGTGCTGGCCATGGATGCCGTGGAGAAATCCGGCAACGGCCACCCGGGCACCGCGATGAGCCTCGCGCCCGCGGCCTACCTTCTCTTCAACCGCGTGATGCGGCACAACCCGGCCGACCCGAACTGGCCCGGCCGCGACCGGTTCGTGCTCTCCGCCGGGCACTCCAGCCTGACCCTCTACATCCAGCTCTTCCTGTCCGGTTACCCGCTGAGCCTTGCCGACCTGCAGTCGCTGCGGCAGTGGGGCTCGCTGACTCCGGGTCACCCCGAGCACGGCCACACGCCGGGCGTGGAGACCACCACCGGCCCGCTCGGGCAGGGCCTCGGCAACGCCGTCGGCATGGCCATGGCGGCCCGCCGCGAGCGTGGCCTGTTCGACCCGGAGGCCGAGCCCGGCACGTCGGTCTTCGACCACGACATCTGGTGCATCGTCTCCGACGGCGACATCGAGGAGGGCATCAGCCACGAGGCCAGCGCCCTCGCCGGGCACCAGCAGCTGGGCAACCTCACTGTCGTCTACGACGACAACGAGATCTCGATCGAGGACGACACCCGGATCGCCAAGAGCGAGGACGTGGCGGCCCGCTACGAGGCGTACGGCTGGCACGTCCAGACCGTCGACTGGCGCAGCGGGGATGCCGACCAGGGTGACTACCACGAGGACGCCGAGGCCCTGCACCGGGCGCTGCTGGCGGCCAAGGCCGAGACCGGGCGTCCCTCCTTCATCGCGTTGCGCACCATCATCGGCTGGCCCGCGCCCAACAAGCAGAACACCGGCAAGATCCACGGGTCGGCGCTCGGCGCCGACGAGGTGAAGGCCACCAAGCAGATCCTCGGCTTCGACCCGGAGCAGACCTTCCAGGTCGACGAGGAGGTCCTCGGCCACGCCCGCAACGTGATGAGCCGCGGCTCCGAGGCACAGCAGGAGTGGACCACCGCGTTCGACGCCTGGAAGAAGGCCAACCCGGAGCGCGCGGCGCTCTACGAGCGGATGGCCGGCCGGGTGCTGCCGGACGGCTGGGCCGACGCGCTGCCCACCTTCCCCGCCGACGCCAAGGGCGTGGCCACCCGTGCCGCGTCCGGCAAGGTGCTGGAGGCTCTCGCGCCCGTCCTGCCGGAGCTGTGGGGTGGTTCGGCCGACCTGGCCGAGAGCAACAACACCACGATGAAGGGCGAGCCGTCGTTCATTCCGGCCGCGCACGCCACCAAGGACTTCCCGGGCCACGAGTACGGCCGCACGCTGCACTTCGGCATCCGCGAGCACGCCATGGGCGCCATCCTGAACGGCATCGCCCTGCACGGCGGCACCCGCCCGTACGGCGGCACGTTCCTGGTGTTCAGCGACTACATGCGTCCGTCGGTGCGCCTGGCCGCGTTGATGAAGCTGCCGGTGACGTACGTCTGGACGCACGACTCGATCGGCCTGGGCGAGGACGGCCCGACCCACCAGCCGGTGGAGCACCTGACCGCGCTGCGCGCCATTCCGGGTCTGGACGTCGTCCGCCCGGCGGACGCGAACGAGACCGCCTGGGCCTGGCGGATGGCGCTTGAGCACACCGACCGGCCGACCGCCATGGCGCTGAGCCGCCAGCCACTGCCGACCCTGGACCGGGCCGTCCTGGGCAGCGCGGAGGGGGTCGCCAAGGGCGGCTACGTGCTGGCCGAGGCGTCCACCGGCAAGCCGCAGGTGATCATCGTGGGCACCGGTTCCGAGGTGCAGCTCTGCCTCACCGCGCGGGAGCGCCTGGAGGCCGACGGCACCCCCACCCGTGTGGTGTCGATGCCCTGCCAGGAGTGGTTCT
Organism: Micromonospora sp. NPDC000316; assembly: GCF_042898885.1. NCBI lineage: Bacteria > Bacillati > Actinomycetota > Actinomycetes > Micromonosporales > Micromonosporaceae > Micromonospora > Micromonospora sp. NPDC000316. Next base: position 60,747 of record NZ_JBIAZG010000008.1, on the reverse strand, counting down.
ACGAGCAGGATGAGGCATACCGGGAGTCGGTGCTCCCCCGCGGGGTAAAGGCACGGGTGAGCGTGGAAGCGGGCATCGCGATGTCCTGGCGCGGCATCGTCGGCGACCTCGGCGAGAGCGTCAGCCTGGAGCACTACGGGGCGAGCGCCCCGCACACCGTGCTCTTCGAGCAGTTCGGGTTCACCGGTGACCGGATCGTGGCGGCTGCGCACGCCTCGCTGGCCCGGGTGGGCGACATCACCGGTTTCACGACCGGCAACTGAGGGAGCGTGGACGGCATGACCGACAAGCTGAATGAACTCACCGCCGCAGGCGTGGCGGTCTGGCTCGACGATCTGTCCCGGGTACGACTGAGCTCCGGCGGGCTGGACCAGCTCCGGCGGGAGCAGCACGTGGCCGGTGTCACCACCAACCCGACGATCTTCGCAAAGGCGCTCAGCGACGCCGACGAGTACAACTGGCAGTTGCGCGACCTCGCCACCCGTGGCGTTGAGGTCGAGGAGTCGGTACGCATGCTCACCACGTACGACGTGCGGTGGGCGTGCGACGTGATGCGCCCGTCGTACGACGGCAGCGACGGTGTCGACGGCCGGGTCTCCATCGAGGTGGACCCCCGGCTGGCGCACGACAGCGACAAGACGGTCGCCGAGGCCAAGGCGCTGTGGTGGCTTGTCGACAGGCCCAACCTCTTCATCAAGATCCCGGCCACCGAGGCGGGGCTCCCGGCGATCACCGCCACGCTCGCCGAGGGCATCAGCGTGAACGTGACGCTGATCTTCGGTCTGGACCGCTACTCGGCGGTAATGGAGGCGTTCCTGGCCGGCTTGGAGCAGGCCAAGGCCAACGGCCACGACCTGTCGAAGATCGGCTCGGTGGCGTCGTTCTTCGTCTCCCGCGTCGACTCCGAGGTCGACAAGAGGCTGGAGAAGATCGGTTCCGAGCAGGCCAAGTCGCTGCGCGGCAAGGCCGCCATCGCCAATGCCCAGCTGGCGTACGAGCGCTACAGCGAGGTGTTCTCCTCGGACCGCTGGAAGGCGCTCGCCGCCGCCGGCGCGCACCCGCAGCGCCCGCTGTGGGCGTCCACCTCGACGAAGAACCCGGACTACCGGGACGTCATCTACGTCGAGGAGCTGATCGCCCCCGGCACCGTCAACACCATGCCGGAGCCGGTCATCCACGCGTACGCCGACCATGGCGAGACCCGCGGCGACACCATCACCGGCGCCTACGACGCGGCCCGGAAGGTCTTCGCGGACCTGGAGTCGGTCGGCGTGGACATGGCCGACGTGATCGCCACCCTGGAACGTGAGGGCGTGGAGAAGTTCGAGGCCAGCTGGCAGGAGCTGCTCGACGGCGTCCGCAAGTCGCTGGAGGCCGCGGCGAAGGGCACCGGCGCACCGAACAAGGCCGCCAAGGGCAACGCCAAGGCCGCCGAGAAGGCCGGTGGTAACGCATGAGCGATCTTCTTGCTGGGCCGGTGGAGGCCGCTGGTGGTCTCGCCGTTTACGGCGCGGACGCGGTTGACAAGTCCGCGCCCGCCTCGACCCGGGACGCGCTTGTCAAGGCGGGCGTTCCGGGCCGCCTGGCGGCCAAGGACGCGGGCCTGTGGGGTCCGGACGCCGAGGCCGAGGCGAAGATCCGCCTCGGCTGGGTGGACACCCACCGGCACAGCCGGGAGCTGCTGGCGCAGCTGGCCGAGCTGACCACGGAGCTGGCCGACCTGGACCACGTGGTGCTCGCCGGCATGGGTGGCTCGTCGCTGGCCCCCGAGGTGATCACCCGGACCCTGGGCCGGCCGCTTACCGTGCTGGACACCACCGACCCGGGCCAGGTCCGCGCGGCCCTCGGTGACCGGCTGGAGCGCACCGTCGTGGTGGTGGCCAGCAAGTCCGGCTCGACGGTGGAGACCGACAGCCACCGGCGCGCCTACTGGCAGGCGTTCCTGGACGCCGGGATGACCGAGGCGGAGGCCGGCAGGCACTTCGTCATCGTCACCGACCCGGGTTCCCCGCTGGCGACCACCGCAAGCGAGATGGGCGCGTTCACCGTGCTCGCCGACCCGAACGTGGGCGGCCGGTATTCCGCGCTCACCGCGTTCGGGCTGGTCCCCTCCGCGCTGGCCGGGGTCGAGGTCGCCGAACTGCTCGATCAGGCCGACGCGCTGGCCCAGTCACTCGCTGGGGACCACGACAACCCGGCGCTGGCGCTGGGCGCCGCGCTCGGCGCCGCCGCGACGCTGGCCCGCGACAAGGTCGCACTGGTGTCCGACGGCACCGGCATCGACGGGCTCGGCGACTGGGCCGAGCAACTGATCGCCGAGTCGACCGGCAAGGCCGGCGTGGGCATCCTGCCGGTGGTTGTGGAATCCCCGCAGAGCCCGGGCGCCACCGGGCCGGACGTGCTGACCATCAGCTACGGCGGCGCGCTGTGCGCCGGTGACGTGCCCGGCGGCGGCGCCAACCCGGACGTCGCCGTCAACGGCCCGCTCGGCGCGCAGTTCCTGGCCTGGGAGTACGCCACCGCAGTGGCCGGCGTGGTGCTCGGCATCGACCCGTTCAACCAGCCGAACGTCACCGAGTCCAAGGAGAACACCAACAAGCTCCTGGCCTCGGGCATCCCGGCGGAGTCACCGTCGTTCACCGAGGGCGCGATCGAGGTGTACGCGCCGCAGGGCGCCCCCGGTGACCTGGCCGGCGTGCTGCGCTGGCTGCTCGACGGGCTGGGCGACGACGGCTACCTGGCCACGATGGCGTACCTGGACCGCATCGCCGACGCCGACGCGGCCCGGCTGCGGCCGCTGCTGGCACAGGCGGCCGGGCGACCTGTCACATTCGGTTGGGGGCCACGGTTCCTGCACTCCACGGGCCAGTACCACAAGGGTGGCCCGCAGGTGGGCAGCTACCTCCAGGTGACCGGCGCGGTGGCGGAGGACCTGGCGGTGCCGGGCAAGCCGTACACCTTCGGAGAGCTGCAGGCGGCGCAGGCCGCCGGCGACCGGCAGGCCCTCGCGGGCCGGGAGCGGCCCGTCCTGCGGCTGCACCTGACCGACCGGGCCGCCGGCATCGCCCAACTGCTCGACGCGGCCGGTGAGCTGCGGACGTGAGGATGGACGATGTGACTGACGCGGAGCGAGAAGGCGGCGTGAACCCGCTGCGCGACCCGCAGGACCGCCGGTTGCCCCGGATCCCCGAGCCGTGCGCTCTGGTGATCTTCGGGGTGACCGGCGACCTGGCCCGAAAGAAGCTGCTTCCCGCCGTCTACGACCTGGCGAACCGAGGGCTGCTGCCGCCCGGTTTCGTGGTGCTCGGCTTCGCCCGGCGGGACTGGGGCGACGGCGACTTCGAGACCCTCGCCTGCGAGGCGGCCCGCAAGCACGCCCGTACCCCCTGGCGGGACGAGGTCTGGGCGCGGCTGGCCGGCAACATCAAGTTCGTGGGCGGGTCCTTCGACGACGACGCGGCCTTCGACCACCTCGCGTCGACGCTTGACGAACTGCGGCAGACCCACGGCATCACCGGCAACGCGGCGTTCTACTTCTCCATCCCGCCGGCCGCGTTCCCCGTCGTGCTCAAGCAGTTGGCCCGCACCGGGATGGCCGACAACGACAAGTCCGGCGGTTGGCGCCGGGTGGTGGTGGAGAAGCCCTTCGGCAACGACCTGCCGTCGGCCAAGGCGCTCAACGACCTGGTCGACGACGTGTTCACCCGACAGGACGTCTTCCGGATCGACCACTACCTGGGCAAGGAGACGGTCCAGAACATCCTCGCCCTGCGGTTCGCCAACAACCTGTTCGAGCCGCTGTGGAACTCCAAGTACGTCGACTCGGTGCAGATCACCATGGCCGAGGACGTCGGCATCGGCAGCCGTGCCGGCTTCTACGACACCGTCGGCACCGCCCGCGACGTGCTCCAGAACCACCTGCTGCAACTCCTGGCCCTGGTGGCCATGGAGGAGCCGACGAGCTTCGACGCCGACGAGATCCGGGCCGAGAAGTTGAAGGTGCTCAAGGCGATCACCCTGCCGAAGGACGTGGCCCGGGACACCGTCCGCGGCCAGTACCTGCCCGGCTGGGTCGGCGGCGAGCGTGCGGTCGGCTACCTGGAGGAGCAGGGCGTGCCTGCCGACTCCACCACGGAGACGTACGTGGCGGTGCGGCTGGGCATCCAGAACCGCCGCTGGGCCGGGGTGCCGTTCTACATCCGGGCCGGCAAGCGGCTGCCCCGGCGGGTCACCGAGGTCGCCATCATGTTCAAGAAGGCGCCACACCTGCCGTTCAACGACGCCGACATGGAGTCGCTGGGCAACAACCAGTTGGTGATCCGGGTGCAGCCCGACGAGGGCGTGGTGCTCAAGTTCGGCTCGAAGGTGCCCGGCACCACTATGGAGGTCCGCGACATCGCGATGGACTTCCAGTACGGCGAGGCGTTCACCGAGTCCAGCCCTGAGGCGTACGAGCGGCTGGTGCTGGACGTGCTCATCGGCGACCGCACCCTGTTCCCGGACGCGGCCGAGGTCGAGCAGAGCTGGCAGGTCATCGACCCGCTGGAGCACGCCTGGGAGGGCACCAAGCCGGAGCCGTACCGCGCCGGCGAGTGGGGGCCGCGGGCGGCTGACGAGATGCTGGCCCGCGAGGGCCGGGCGTGGCGGCGCGCGTGAGCGAGCAGACCAGGAGGCTCCAGTGATCGGGCTGTGGGACACCACCGGCAACGAGGTGGTCAAGGCGCTCGCCGCCGAGCGGCGCAGCGCCGGCGGTGTGGCCAGCGGGATGGCGCTAACCCTCATCGTGGTGGTGGACGAGAAGCGGGTGCGGGAAGCGGAGGCGGCGGCGACGATCGCCGCGGCCGCCCACCCGTGCCGACTGCTCGTGGTGGTCCGCTCCGAGATCGAGCGGGACCGCAACCGGCTGGACGCGGAGATCGTGGTCGGTGGCCGGCTCGGCCCGTGCGAGGCCGTCGTCACCCGGATGTACGGGCGGCTCGCCCTGCACGCCGAGTCGGTGGTGATGCCGCTGCTGGTGCCGGACGTACCCGTGGTGACGTGGTGGCACGGTCCGCCTCCTGCGGAGATCGCCACCGACTTCCTCGGCGTGGTCGCCGACCGGCGGATCACCGACAGCGCGCAGGCCGCCGACCCGATCGCCGCGCTGCGGCAGCGGGCGCACGATTACGCGCCGGGCGACACCGATCTGGCGTGGACGCGGATCACGCCGTGGCGGACCCTCGTCGCCGGGGCGTTCGACACCACCCAGGCGAAGGTCACCGAGGCGACGGTGGTCGCGCCGCCCAGCGACCCGACCGCGGAACTGATGGTCGGCTGGCTGTCCAGCCGGCTCGGCATCCGCCCACAGCGGGTGGACACCAACGAGTTCCCCCGGATGCGGGAGGTGCAGTTGACCTGCGCCAACGGCGACCGTCTGACGCTTACCCGCGAGGACAGCATGGCGGTGTTCCGGCGGACGGGCCAGGACGACAGGGCACTGCCACTGGTCCGCCGGCCGCTCGGCGACGAACTGGCCGAGGAGCTGCGCCGGCTGGACGCCGACCAGGTGTACGCGGAGGCGCTGGGCGCGACCGTCGGGTTGCGAGGGCTGGAGCAGCGCTCTCCGCAGCGCGTACACGTCTGGAAGGATCCGGCGACCGCGCAGCGCGCGGAGGCCGGGGTGACAGCGCACACCGGCACGAGCGAGCGCTGAGCTCGGTCACGTCCGGAGCACGACAGCGGGGCGGGGCCGGGATGCTCCCGGCTTCCGCCCCGGCACCTCCGGGGCAGCCCGCCCCGGCACGATGCGACAGCGACCGCCGCGTGCGGTCGAGAAACGAAGGCACAACCGATGAGTGAGGCGAGTGTCGCCGTTCACGCCGACGCCGACCTGCTGGCGCAGGCCGTGGCGGCTCGGCTGCTGGTGAAGCTGCTCGACGCCCAGGCCGACCGAGGTGAGGCCTCGGTGGTGCTCACCGGTGGGCGGGTCGCCGCGGCCGTGTACCGGGCGGTGGGGCAACTGCCGGCCCGCGACGCGGTGGACTGGTCCCGGGTCGACGTGTGGTGGGGCGACGAGCGGTTCCTGCCCGCCGGGGACCCGGAGCGCAACGAGACCCAGGCCCGCGCCGCCCTGCTGGACGTGGTGCCGCTGGACCCGGCCCGGGTGCACCCGATGCCGGCGTCGGACGGCCCGGCCGGCAACGACCCCGAGGCGGCCGCCGCCCTGTACGCCCAGGAGTTGGCCCGCGCCGCCCGGCCCGCCGCGCTGCCGCACTTCGACGTGCTGATGCTGGGCGTCGGAGAGGACGGGCACGTCGCCTCGATCTTCCCGGGGCATCCGGTGCACTACGAGACCCGGCCGGTCAGCGCGGTGCGGGGCAGCCCGAAGCCGCCGCCGGTGCGGACCACGCTCACCCTGCCGACGATCAACACCGCCGAGGAGGTCTGGCTGGTGGCCGGTGGCGCGGACAAGGCCCGAGCGGTGGGCATGGCGCTCGCCGGGGCCGGTCCGGTGCAGTTGCCGGCCGCCGGGGTCCACGGCGTGGACCGCACTCGTTGGCTGCTGGACCGGGCGGCGGCCGCCGACGTGCCCGCCCGCCTACGCAGCCTGCGCTAACTGAAAGGAAGGGCCCCTCATCAACGCCTGGCGTTGATAAGGGGCCCCTCCTTTCACTCGCCCCGGCGGCGCCGCAGCGCGGCGAGCGCCTCGGCCAGCAGCGCCTCACCCTCCTCGGCGGTACGCCGCTCCTTCACGTATGCCAGGTGGCTCTTGTACGGCTCGGCGCGGACCCGACCGGGCGGGTTCTGTTCGTCCTGGCCGGCGGGGAGCCCGCAGCGCGGGCAGTCCCACACGGGGGGCGCCGCAGCCTCCGCCGCGATCCGGATGTCGGTCCGGTGATCGTTGCGGCACCAGTAGGTGACGTCCCGGCGCGGGGCGGGATGGTGTCGCTCGTCGGGGCGCATCGGCGCGGACCCGACCCGGGCACCTCGGATGACGTTGCCATTCGGCACGGCTGCTCGCTCCTGTCGTCGGAGGGGACCCGCAGCCGTCAGGGATGGGCGGCGGGCGACGCGGTGTGCAGCGGAGAAAAGCCTGCGCGCGGCCCGTCGAGTGACGGACCGCGCGCAGATTGTACGACTTAGCACGCCTGCTCAGGCAGTACCGCTCATCTGGAGGCGGAGCCAGAGCCCCAACCCGATGATGGCAGCGAACCAGACAACGCCCACCAGAACGGTGTAACGGTCCAGGTTCTTCTCGGCCACCGAGGAGCCGGCGAGGCTGGAACTGACGCCACCGCCGAACATGCTCGACAGACCGCCGCCCTTGCCGCGGTGCAGCAGGATGAGCAAGGTGAGCAGGATGCTCGTGATGACCAGCAACACGATCAACGTGTATGCGAACCAGATCGGCATGGCTGGGGGCAGTCCTCTCGTAGCGATCCTCGCCCGGTCTGATCGGGCACGGCGGCACCGACCGGCGGACGGGCGGTGTCAAGGATAGCGAGCGATCAGCGGGCGATGTGCTCGGGGAACCGGCAGATCTTCGCGAACTCCTCCGCGTCCAGGCTGGCGCCACCCACGAGGGCACCATCCACGTCCGGCTGGCCCATGATCGAGGCGACGTTCGACGCCTTGACCGAGCCGCCGTACAGGACCCTGACCTGGTCCGCAGTCTCCTGGTCGAACCGCTCAGCAAGCCGCTGACGGACCGCCGCGCAGACTTCCTGGGCGTCCTCGGGGGTGGCCGTCTTGCCGGTGCCGATCGCCCACACCGGCTCGTACGCGACAACGACCTGGCGGACCTGCTCGGCGGTGAGCCCGGCGAGGCCCCCGTCGAGCTGGTCGGAGCAGTGCGCCACGTGGGTGCCCTGCTCGCGGACGTCCAGCCCCTCCCCCACGCAGAGGATCGGGGTCAGGCCGTGCGTGAGCGCCGCCTTCACCTTGGCGTTGACCACCGTGTCGTCCTCGTGGTGGTACGCCCGCCGCTCGGAGTGCCCGACAGCCACGTACGTGCAGCCGAGCTTGGCGAGCATCGCGCCGGAGATGTCCCCGGTGTACGCGCCTGCGGCGTGCGGGGAGAGGTCCTGCCCGCCGTAGCCGATCAGCAGCTTGTCCCCGTCAACGGCGGTCTGCACCGTGCGCAGGTCGGTGAACGGCGGCAGGACCACCGTCTCGACCTCGGTGAACTGCTTCTCGGTGAGGCTCGCGGCCAGCTTCTGCACGAGCAGGTTGGCCTCGAGGTGGTTGAGGTTCATCTTCCAGTTGCCGGCCATCAACGGCCGACGGGTCGTGCTCGCCATTCAGTTCTCCAGGGCCGCGATGCCGGGGAGGGCCTTGCCCTCGAGATACTCCAGGGAGGCGCCGCCGCCGGTGGAGATGTGGTTGAAACTCGACTCGTCCAGCCCGAGGGCACGCACCGCCGCCGCGGAGTCGCCGCCGCCGACGACGCTGAACGCGTCGGCCTCGGTGATCGCCTCGGCGATCCCCCGGGTGCCGGCCGCGAACGCCGCCATCTCGAACACGCCCATCGGACCGTTCCAGAAGATCGTCTTCGCCTGCGACAGCGCGGCGGCGAAGCCGGCCACCGTCTCCGGGCCGATGTCCAGGCCGAGCCGGTGACTCGGGATGCCGTCGACACGGACCGTGTCGTGCGCGGCGTCCGGCGCGAACGCGTCCGCGACCACCACGTCGACCGGGAGCATGATCTTGCCCGAGGACCGCTCCAGCAGGTTGCGGCAGGTCTCGACCATGTCCTCCTCCAGCAGCGAGGTGCCCACCTCCAGGCCCTGAGCCTTGAGGAACGTGAAGCACATCCCGCCACCGATGAGCAGCCGGTCGACAGTCGGCAGCAGCGCCTCGATCACCGCCAGCTTGTCGGAGACCTTGGACCCGCCGAGCACCACCACGTACGGCCGCTCGGGCTCGCTGGTGAGCGTGGAGAGCACCTCGACCTCACGCAACACCAGACGCCCGGCGACGTGCGGCAGCCGCGCCGGCACGTCGTAGACACTCGCGTGCTTGCGGTGCACGGCCCCGAACGCGTCGTCGACGTACGCGTCGCCGAACGCGGCGAGCTGGTCGGCGAACGCGCCCCGCTCGGCCTCGTCCTTGCTTGTCTCACCCGCGTTGAAACGCAGGTTCTCCAGCAGTGCGACCTGGCCGTCGGTCAGGCCGGCGACCGTGGAGCGGGCCGAGTCACCCACGGTGTCCTCGGCGAAGTGCACAGGCGCGCCGAGCAGCTCACCGAGCCGCCCGGCAACCGGACGGAGGCTGAACTGCGGGTCCGGCGTGCCCTTCGGACGGCCCAGGTGCGAGCAGACGACCACCTTCGCGCCGGCCTCGACAAGCGCGCCGAGCGTCGGCAGCACCGCGCGGATCCGGCCGTCGTCAGTGATGTCACCGGTCTGCTTGTCGAGCGGGACGTTCAGGTCGGCGCGCACCAGCACGCGCCGACCTGAGACCCCCTCGGCGAGCAGGTCGTCGAGGGTCCGGATGCTCACAGCGAGCTACCGACCAACTTGACCAGGTCGACGAGCCGGTTGGAGTAGCCCCACTCGTTGTCGTACCAGCCGACGACCTTGACCTGGTTGCCAACCACCTTGGTCAGCGGCGCGTCGAAAATGCACGACGCCGGGTCGGTGACGATGTCGCTGGAGACGATCGGGTCCTCGTTGTAGACCAGGATGCCCTTGAGCGGGCCGTCCGCTGCGGCCTTCAGCGCGGCGTTCACCTCGTCGACTGTGGTCTCGCGACCGACGTTGACGGTGAGGTCGGTGACCGAGCCGGTGGGGATCGGCACCCGCAGCGCGTACCCGTCGAGCTTGCCCTTCAGCTCCGGCAGCACCAGGCCGATGGCCTTCGCGGCGCCGGTCGAGGTCGGCACGATGTTCAGCGCGGCGGCCCGGGCCCGACGCAGGTCCGAGTGCGGCGCGTCCTGGAGGTTCTGGTCCTGGGTGTACGCGTGGATCGTCGTCATCAGACCGTGCTGGATGCCGAACGTGTCGTGCAGGACCTTCGCCATCGGGGCGAGGCAGTTGGTGGTGCACGAAGCGTTGGAGATGATCGTGTGCTTCGCCGGGTCGTAGGTGTCCTGGTTGACACCCATGACGACGGTGACGTCCTCGTTCTTCGCCGGAGCGGAGATGATGACCTTCTTGGCGCCGCCGTCGACGTGCGCCTTGGCCTTTGTGGCGTCGGTGAAGAAGCCCGTCGACTCGATGACGACGTCGACGCCGAGGTCACCCCACGGCAGCTTCGACGGGTCCTTCTCGGCGTACGCCTTGATGGTCTTGCCACCGACGGTGATCTCGTCGGCGGTGGCCTTCACCTCGAACGGCAGGCGGCCGAGGATGCTGTCGTACTTGAGCAGGTGGGCGAGCGTGCCGTTGTCGGTCAGGTCATTCACCGCCACGACCTCGACGTCGGCGCCCGACGCCAGCACTGCCCGGAAGAAGTTACGGCCGATCCGGCCGAAGCCATTGATGCCAACCCGGATGGTCACAGGTTCCATCTCCTCGCGTTCTGGTCCGCCGGCTGCGACAACGGGCCGGCGAAGTGGTGTGCGCCGACCGCTGGAGCCGGCCGTTGACGGTTCATCTCGGCCACCCCGCCGCGGTCTGAGGACCTGACCGCCCGAGGCGGTAAGCACGACGAGGAGTGCCTGTGTCGGCCCCCTTGCCGTACTCAGCGACCATATCCGAGCGCGCGGGGCCACGCTGCGCCGGGTCGTCTCCCGGACGCACCGTGCGGCCCCACCGTCCTATCAGACCACGAGCATGTCGGGCGTGACGGCAGCTTCGGTATCCGGGATGCCCAGGTCGCGGGCTCGTTTGTCGGCGAGCGCCAGCAGCCGGCGGATCCGCCCGGCGATGGCGTCCTTGGTCAGCGGCGGCTCGGCGAGCGCTCCCAACTCCTCCAGCGACGCCTGCCGGTGCTCCAGGCGCAGCCGACCCGCGTCGGTGAGGTGGTTGGGCGCCTCGTCGGCGAGGATCTCCAGTGCCCGGGTCACCCGGGCCGCCGCGGCCACCGCCGCACGCGCCGAGCGGCGCAGGTTCGCGTCGTCGAAGTTGGCCAGCCGGTTGGCGGTGGCCCGCACCTCGCGGCGGACCCGACGCTCCTCCCAGGCCAACACGCTGGAGTGCGCTCCGATGCGGGTGAGCAACGCGGCGATCGCGTCGCCGTCCTTCACCACGACCCGGTCCACCCCGCGTACCTCACGGTTCTTCGCGGTGATGCCGATCCGGCGGGCGGCGCCGACAAGCGCCAGCGCCGACTCCGGGCCGGGGCAGGTGATCTCCAGTGCGCTGGAGCGGCCCGGCTCGGTGAGCGAGCCGTGCGCCATGAACGCCCCACGCCAGGCCGACACGGCGCAGCAGACGTTCGCCGCCACCACGTGCGGGGGCAGCCCGCGTACCGGCCGGCCGCGCACGTCCAGCAGGCCGGTCTGCCGCGCGAGAGCCTCGCCGTCCTTGACCACCCGGACGATGAAGTGGCTGCCCTTACGCAGCCCGCCGGAGGCCAGCACGTGGATCTCGCTCGGATAGCCGTAGACCTCCGCGATCTCCCGGCGCAACCGGCGCGCCACCGCACCGGTGTCCAGCTCAGCCTCCACCACCACGCGGCCGGAGACGATGTGCAGCCCGCCCGCGAAGCGCAGCAGCGCGGCCATCTCCGCCCGCCGGCAGCAGGGCTTGGGCACGTCGACCCGACTCAGCTCGTCCTTGACCGCGGCCGTCATCGCCATTGTGCGTCCCCTCACGGACCTGTTCCGGCGTGTCGCCGGAGATTACGTACGTGTCTAACGATCGGCACCCAGGACAGGCACCAGCGCGGCGCCCAGGGCAGCCGGATCATGGCGGGGAGCGCCGTCGGTGACGGCGACGGGGGCGAGGACCAGGCGGGCACCAAGCGATTCTGCCGCACGTTCCACCGGTTCGGGGTCACCCACCGCCTTGGCATCGGCGAGCACGAGATCCACCTTGAGCTCGGGAAGGTACCAGTGCAGCGCCGCGAGATGATCGGCGACGGAGAGCCCGAGGGTCTCCTTCTCCGCGGCCAGGTTGAGGGTGACAAGCCGCCGGGCGGAGCTGGACACGATCGCGTCGGCCAACTGCGGCACCAGCAGGTGCGGCAGGACACTCGTGTACCAACTACCCGGCCCGAAGATCAACCAGTCCGCCGCACCGATCGCGGCGAGGGCCTCGGCGCAGGCCGCCGGGGCCGCCGGGGTCAGCCGCAGTGACTCGACCCGCCCGGTGGTGACCGCCACCTGGTGCTGGCCGCGTACGGTGCGGACCTCGTCCGGGCCGGCCGGGTCCGCGCCGCGTACCCGCGCCTCGATGTCGACCGGCTGGCGCGACATCGGCAGCACCCGACCGACAGTGCCGAGCATCGCCCCGGCGTGCTCCAGCGCCGCCACCGGGTCCCCGAGCAGCTCCATCAGGCCGCAGAGCACCAGGTTGCCCACCGCGTGACCGGCCAGCCCGTCGGCGCGGTCCGCCGCCGGGTCCGGGTCGGCCAAGCCCTCCCGGGGTACGCCGGCAGCCGGTGCGGCGGCGAAGCGGTGCTGGAACAACCCGGCACTGCGTCGGGTCGCCGGATGGTCACCTGCCAACGCGACAAGTGCCTGCCGCAGATCGCCCGGCGGCAGGCCGCCCCGTTCGGCGCGCAGCCGACCACTGGAACCGCCGTCGTCACCGACAGTGACCACGGCGGTGATGTCCAGGTCGAGTTCGGGAGCGCAGTGGCGCAGCGCCCGCAGCGACGCGGACAACCCGTGCCCACCGCCGAACGCCACCACCCGGCGGCCCGTCATTCGCGCCCCAGGTCGCGGTGCTGGGCGTTGGCCGCCAGCCCGGACTGACGAAGCCGGCCGGCCAACTCCTCGGCGATGGCCACGCTGCGGTGCTTGCCGCCGGTGCAGCCCACGGCCACCGTCAGGTACCGCTTGCCCTCCCGCTCGAACCCGGTGGTGGTGGCGTTGACCAGGTCGGCGTAGGAACCGACGAACGCGTCCGCGCCCTCCTGGCCCAGCACGTACGCGCTTACCGCCTCCTCCCGCCCGGTGTGCTCCCGCAACTCCGGCACCCAGTACGGATTGGGCAGGAACCGGGCGTCCAACACGAAGTCGGCGTCGGGTGGCAGGCCGTACTTGAAGCCGAACGACAGCACGGTGACCCGCAGCCGGCGGGCGTCCTCGCCGCCGAACAGCTCCTCGATGCGTCGACGAAGCTGGTTGACGTTGAGGTGGCTCGTGTCGATGATCACGTCGGCCTGGTCGCGGGCCTCCTCCAGCAGTCCCCGCTCCACGGCGATGCCGTCGGCCAACCGCCCGTCACCCTGCAACGGGTGCGAGCGCCGGACACTCTCGAACCGTCGGATCAGCACCTCGTCGTCGGCGTCAACGAAGACCACCCGGGGTGAGAAACCCCGCTCCTTGAGCTCACGGATCGCCCCGGCCAGGTCGGTGGAGAAGGCACGGGAGCGCACGTCCAGCACCATCGCCGTACGCCGGGCCGCCCCACCGGCCTTGAACGCCAACTCGGCCATGTCCAGCATCAACGCCTGCGGCAGGTTGTCCACCACGTAGTAGCCGACGTTCTCCAGCGCCCTGGCGACGGTGCTGCGGCCACCGCCGGAGAGCCCGGTGACCACCACGAGGGTGGTCTCCGACTCGGCTGTCGGCTGCCCGTCGGTCGCCGCCGGGTCGTCGATCCGGTCAGCGGCTGTGCGCGCCTCGCTCACCCGTACCCCCAAGCCGTGGCGCCGCGACCGCCATCGGCCGCGAATGGTCAATCAGCGACTCTATCTCCCCGGCCGCGTCGCCACGGGCATGCGTCGCCGGGACGACCGTGTAACGCCGCCGATGCGCCCGGGTGCGCCGGGCGGGAGGTGTCGGGGTGGGCTCGTAGACTCCGCGGATGGCTTCCCCCACCGACCTGCGGACCGAGGGCGCGCTGCCGGTGTTGCGCCGCGTGTTCGGCTACGACGCCTTCCGCGGCTTCCAGCAGGAGGTCATCGACCACGTCGTGACCGGCGGCGACGCGCTGGTGCTGATGCCCACCGGCGGCGGCAAGTCGCTGTGCTACCAGATCCCGGCCCTGGTCCGCGAGGGCGTCGCCGTCGTCGTCTCCCCGCTGATCGCGCTCATGCAGGACCAGGTGGACGCGCTCACCGCGGTCGGCGTCCGGGCCAGTTTCCTCAACTCGACCCAGACGCTCGACGCGCGACGCCGGGTCGAGGCGGCGTTCGTCGCCGGCGAACTGGATCTGCTCTACCTGGCACCGGAGGCGCTCGGCGCCCGATCCACCCTCGCCCTGCTGGACCGGGGGCACATCTCCCTGTTCGCGATCGACGAGGCGCACTGCGTGTCCCAGTGGGGGCACGACTTCCGGCCCGACTACCTGGCGCTGTCGATGCTGCACGAGCGCTGGCCGGAGGTCCCCCGGATCGCGCTGACCGCCACCGCGACGAGCGCCACCCGCACCGAGATCGCCACCCGGCTCAAGCTCGACGACGCCCGGCACTTCGTGGCCAGCTTCGACCGGCCCAACATTCAATACCGGATCGTGCCCAAGCGGGAGCCACGTAAGCAACTGCTGGCCCTGCTGCGCGACGAGCACCCCGGCGACGCCGGCATCGTCTACTGCCTGTCCCGCGCCTCGGTGGACAAGACGGCGGAGTTCCTCACCGCAAACGGCATCGCCGCCCTGCCGTACCACGCAGGGCTGGACGCGGCCACCCGCGCCGCCAACCAGCAGCGCTTCCTGCGCGAGGACGGCCTGGTCATGGTCGCCACCATCGCCTTCGGCATGGGCATCGACAAGCCCGACGTCCGCTTCGTCGCCCACCTCGACCTGCCCAAGTCGGTCGAGGGCTACTACCAGGAGACCGGCCGCGCCGGGCGCGACGGACTGCCGTCCACCGCCTGGCTGGCGTACGGGCTCCAGGACGTCGTCCAGCAGCGCAAGATGATTGAGACGTCGGACGGCGACCTCGCCCACCGCCGCAACCTCGCCGCACACCTGGACGCGATGCTCGCCCTCTGCGAGACGGTGCGCTGCCGGCGGGTCCAACTGCTCGAATACTTCGGCGAGACCACGACGACGGCCTGCGGCAACTGCGACACCTGCCTCAACCCACCGGAGTCCTGGGACGGCACGGTCGCCGCCCAGAAGTTGCTCTCCACCGTCTTCCGGCTGGACCGCGAACGCAACCAGCGGTTCGGCGCCGGGCACTGCATCGACATCCTGCTCGGCAAACAGACCGACAAGATCACTCAGCACGGTCACGACTCCCTGACCGTCTTCGGCATCGGCACCGAACTCAGCGAAGCCGAGTGGCGCGGCGTGGTCCGGCAACTGCTCGCCGAAGGGTTACTCGCCGTGGAGGGCGACTACGGCACACTGGCCCTGACCGAGGCGAGCGCCGACGTGCTGGGCCGCCGACGCGTCGTCACGATGCGCCGCGAGCCGGACAGGCCAACCTCAAGCCGCTCGTCGAAGCCGCGCGGCGCCGCCACCGTCGTCGCCGACCTGACACCGGCCGCCGCGTCGCTCTTCGAACGGCTGCGCGCCTGGCGGGCGGCTACCGCCAAGGAACAGGGCCTCCCGGCGTACGTCATCTTCCACGACGCCACCCTGCGCCAGATCGCCAGCGACGCACCCGCCTCGCTGACCGAGCTGTCGCGGATCAGCGGGGTCGGTGAGAGCAAGCTCGCCAAGTACGGCGAGCAGATCCTCACCGTCCTCGCCGCCGAGACCGACTCAGCCTGATCAGGGTTCAGGGTTCGGAGTCCCAAGGTCCCGGGTCCCGGGTCCCGGGTCCCGGGTCCGAGGCCCGGGGTCCCGGGTCCGAGGCCCGGGGTCCCGGAGCCCGGCGCCCGAGGGCCGGAGGGCCTGGCCTCGCGCCGCTCGTGGCTGACGTCCGGCTACCACCTGCCCGCGGCCGGTGGCAGACGCTCCAGATAGGCGGTCAGCCGCACAGCGGATGGATGCCCGGGGGATGCGTTACCGCTGTCGGGCGCGCCTCGTCCGGCGGGGAGGCTCAGCGACTGCCTGGTTGCGGCGTTCCCTATGTTGGCCGGCCAGGCCGGCCCGGGCCCGGGTGGGGTGGGCCGGCGTGGGGTGGGGCCGGCGTGGGGTGGGGCCAGCGTGGTGGGGTGGGCACGCTTTGGAGCTGATGTCGTAGACGAGTCAGCCGACGCATCGGGTCGGTGATTCGTTTGCGGCATCAGCTCCAAAGGATCCGCGACCCAGGTCCGGCAGTTCGGCGTTCCGCTCGATCCGGTCTTGGCCTGTCCTTGCGGCCGGCTGACGTAAAAACGGCGGAAGGGCCGGGCCCCTGGTGGGGTCCGGCCCTTCCGTCGTGTTCGTCGTGCGTGGTGCGGTGGTGTGGTGGTGGGTTAGCTGGTGGCGTAGCCGCGGGTGGCGATCCAGTCGGCGAGGTGCTCGACGGTGACCTGGTAGGAGGCGGTGTCCGGGTTGGCGGAGTCGGCGATGGTGACGGTGTTGCCGTTGTCGGTGTAGCCGACGGCGCTGATGTAGTGGCCGCCTTCGAAGGAGTGGGTGTTGCCGTCGGTGTCGGTGGTGGTGCCGGCGATGTTGGCGACCACGGCCCGGCCGTCGTCAACGGTCTTGACGATGTCCTGGCGCAGCTTGTCGGTCTGCTTGTCATCGGCGGCGGGGGTGCTGATCTCGACGGAGCGGTAGGCGTCGTTCTTGCCGGTTTCCTTGTTCAGCACGGGGGTGATGTCGTTGATGCTGTTGGTGCCGTTCTCGGTGGTGCCCATTTCCTTGGCCATGGCGTCGACGCTGATGTCCTTGCCCTGCACGGACAGGGCGTTGCGGGCGGCGGCGGGGCCGCAGTAGTAGAAGTTCGGCTGGGCTTCGTAGCGCACGTCGAGCTGACGCTCACCCTTGCCCTGGCTCTGGGTGGTGGGCTTGGCGTCGGCGGCGTAGGCGGTAGTGATGGGGCCGGCGATGGCGCCACCGGTGAAGGCCAGGCCAGCAGCGGTCAGAGCGGTCTTACGAATCAGATCGGTACGCATGGCGTGCTCCTCTGCATTCGGGGGTCCGCGACACCAGGGGGGCGGTGCACACGGGCGTGCAAGGTGCAAGGGGAGAAAGGTTCCGGAGGGATCTCACCGGCGACCCTGCGGGGGCCTGCTCGGGTGGTCCAGGTGGATGTAACCGTCCGGGCCGGCGGGTCATTCCACCGCGCTCCGGGGATCTTCAACCGGCGGCCCGGGGGGGGGCCTGCTCGGGGTGTTCGCCGGATGTAACCGGGCCGGCCGGGTCGATGTTCCCGGGGCCACTAACGGAGCCGGGCCGCGCGGGGCGGTGGCTGTCGTGGTTACCCCCTGTACAACCAGGCGGCCCGGCCCATCATTCCGCCGCCAGAGTGCCCCCGACCACAGCACACCCACCCCCAAACCCGACAAACCACCCGACCACAGTCGGGGCCGGGGCGGTGATCGACTCGGTATCGGCGATATCGCGGTATCCGAACGCCCGGGACACCCCGACATCACCGATATCGAGTCGATCATGCGCCGAATGCTCGGTATGTCCGTATAGTGCCGTCGAGGTGCGGGAGAGAGTAGCCGACGTGGGCGCAGTCGGCCTCGGTGCCGCCATATCCGGATCGACGAATCTCGCGCCGGGGCGCACCATCCCCCTCAGGCGTTGGACGTCATCCCCCGCCCCGCGTTAGGTGCCGCCGCGACGCCGCCAAGGCGGGTGGCGGGTTGGCCTACGGCGCACTGCCCTTCGCTGGCGCACTGCCCTCCAGCGGGCTGCCCTCCGGCGCACCACCCGCAGACGCACCGCCCTCCGGCGGACTGCCCTCCGGCGCACCACCCCCAGACGCACCACCCGCAAGCGCACCGCCGTCAGACGCACCGCTCCCAGGCGCGCTGCCCGTTTCCGTGCCCCTCCCTGGGTCGAGGGCGGCCAGGATCGCCTCGGCGGTGCGCCGGCCCACCCCGGGCACTTCGGTGATCTCTTCGGCAGTGGCGGTGGAGAGTCGCTTGAGGGAGCCGAAGTGTCGCAGCAGGGCTTTGCGGCGCACCTCCCCCAGCCCGGGGACGGTGTCCAGGGCCGACTCGGTCATTCGCTTGGAGCGGCGTTGACGGTGGAACGTGATGGCGAAGCGGTGGGCCTCGTCACGGACCCGTTGCAGCAGGTAGAGCCCTTCGGAGGTGCGCGGCAGGATGACCGGGAACTCGTCGTCGGGGAGCCAGACCTCCTCCAGCCGCTTGGCGAGGCCGCACAACGCGACGTCGTCGATCCCCATGTCGGCGAGGGCCTGGGCGGCCGCCGCCACCTGCGGCGCGCCGCCGTCGACGACGACGAGCTGCGGAGGGTACGCGAACTTCCGGGGCCGCCCGGTGGTCGGGTCGACAAGGACGCCGACCTGCGGATCGACAGCGCCTCCGGGTGCGGCCGGGTCGTCGGCGGACTCCACGCCCACCTCTCCCGTCTCGGCCCGCGCGTCGAGGTAGCGGGCGAAGCGGCGGCGCAGCACCTCGGACATCGCGGAGAGGTCGTCGGTGGCGCCCCGGACGATGAACCGCCGGTATTCGCTCTTGCGGGGGAGCCCGTCTTCGAAGACCACCATGCTGGCGACGACGTCGGTGCCCTGGATCTGCGAGATGTCGAAGCACTCGATGCGCAGCGGCGAGGTGCGCATGTCCAGCGCCTCGCTGATCTCGTCCAGCGCCTTGCCCCGAGTGGTCAGGTCACCGGCCCGCTTGAGCTTGTGCCGAGCCAGCGCGTCCTTGGCGTTGCGCTCGACCGTCTCCATGAGTGTCCGCTTGTCGCCGCGCTGCGGCACCCGCAGCGACACCCGGCTCCCCCGGTGGTTGGTGAGCCATTCCGCCAACGCGTCGGCGTCCGCCGGCAGCGCGGGCACGAGCAGTTCCCGGGGTACGTCGGTCTCGCCGTGTTCGCCGCCGTACACCTGGGTGCAGAAGTGGTGGACGAGGTCGCCAGTGGTCAGATCCTCGGTCTTCTCCACCACCCAGCCGCGCTGGCCGCGGACCCGGCCGTCGCGGACGTGGAAGACCTGCACTGCCGCTTCGAGGGGGTCGTCGGCGAACGCGACCACGTCCGCGTCAGTGCCGTCGCCGAGCACCACTGTCTGCTTCTCCATGGCCCGGCGCAGTGCGGCCGCGTCGTCGCGCAGCCGGGCGGCCCGCTCGAACTCCAACTGCTCGCTCGCCTCGGTCATCTCGCGTTCGATCTTGCGGACCATGGTGTCGGTGCGCCCGGCCATGAAGTCGCAGAACCCGTCGACGATCGCGCGGTGTTCGTCGGCGGAGACGGTGCCGACGCACGGCGCCGAGCACTTGCCGATGTAGCCGAGCAGGCAGGGGCGGCCGACCTGGCCGGCCCGCTTGAACACGCCGGCGGAGCACGTCCGGGCGGGGAACACCCGCAGCAGCAGGTCGAGGGTCTCGCGGATGGCCCAGGCGTGCGAGTATGGCCCGAAGTAACGCACGCCCTTGCGCTTGGCACCGCGCATGACCTGCAGCCGGGGGTATTCCTCGTCGAGGGTGACGGCCAGGTAGGGGTACGACTTGTCGTCGCGGTAGCGGACGTTGAACCGCGGGTCGTACTGCTTGATCTCGGTGAACTCCTGCTGGAGCGCCTCGACCTCGGTGCCGACCGTGATCCAGTCCACCGACTCGGCGGTGGTGACCATCTGGCGGGTGCGCTCGTGCAGGTTCCAGATGTCGCCGAAGTAGGAATTGAGCCGGCTGCGTAGGTTTCTCGCCTTGCCGACGTAGATCACTCGGCCGGTGCCGTCGCGGAAGCGGTAGACCCCCGGGGACTCCGGAATGGTGCCGGGTGCGGGACGGTAGGTCGAGGGGTCAGCCACGCCGACAAGCCTAGTCCGCCCCACCGACACCCACCGCCGGCGCTAGATCGACTCGCGGCCCGGGGGTGGGGGGGGGGGGGGGGGCGCGGGGACCCCCCCCCCCCCCCCCCGCGGGGGGGAAAAACAAAACCCCAAGAGATAGGCCCCCCCCGGGGGGGGCCCCCCCGGA
>NZ_JBIAZG010000008.1:20223-40708 GCF_042898885.1 Micromonospora sp. NPDC000316 | reverse complement strand
CCACCCCCCCCCCGGCCGCACCACCCCCGGGCGGGGGGGGGGGGGGGGGGCCCCCGGGAACCCCCACCCCCCCACCCCCCGCCCGCGAGTCGATCAAACCCAACCCCGATCGAGTACGCGCCAACGGGGCGAGGCCCAGCGGTCAGGCCAGCGAGATCTGATCCCCGGTGACCTTGATCTCCTTGGGGGGCAGCGGCTTGGTAGCCGGGCCGGCCT
Source organism: Micromonospora sp. NPDC000316 (assembly GCF_042898885.1). NCBI lineage: Bacteria > Bacillati > Actinomycetota > Actinomycetes > Micromonosporales > Micromonosporaceae > Micromonospora > Micromonospora sp. NPDC000316. The sequence goes on along the minus strand of NZ_JBIAZG010000008.1, from coordinate 40,492 downwards.
TCACCGAGCCGTCCTCGATGGAGAACTTGCTGCCGTGGCAGGTGCAGTTGATGGTGCCGCCGTCGATGTTCGACACAGGGCAGTTCTGGTGCGTACAGATCGGGCTGAAGCCCTTGAACTGCCCTGCGCTCGGCTGGGTGATCACCACGCCCTCGGCGGCGAGGATCTTGCCGCCACCGACCGGGATGTCGGCAGTGGTGGCCAGCGACTGGGCGTCCTGCCGATTGCCGCCGCCAGCGTCACCGGTGCTGGGCACCGGCGGGCCACCGCTGGTCGGGGCGGCGGTGCCGTCTCCGGTGTCGTCGCTGCCGCAGGCAGCCAGGACGACGGCCGCGCCGGCCGCTCCGACACCGGTGAGCAGAGCCCGACGGGTCTGCGTACCCGGAACGGTAAGCGCCTGATCGTCACTCATGCCTCGCCTCTCTGTAGCCCGCTGCGCCGGTCCGAAAGCCGGCCACACTTCTCCACACGGGCAACTGTGCCGGATGGTTCACCGTGGCATCTGGCCGACCCGGAAAAGGGGACGGGGCGGGCTCCGGACCGAGTCGCCCGCGCCGCAATGGACGCGCACGAACCCGATCGGACCCGCCCCCGCAACCGCCACACTCAGCCGGACCCGCCCTCGGAAAGTCGGGGTCAGCGGGCGCTGGCCGCCACCTTGCGGCTGGCCCGCGCCTTGGTGACGCCGTTGGCCTTGGCCGCCCGCGTGGTGGCGGCCGCCGCGCCCTTGGCCTTGCCGTCGAGCTTGAGCACCCCGCGCAGGAACTGACCGGTGTGGCTCTCGGCCACCTCGGCGACCTCTTCCGGGGTGCCGGTGGCGAGCACGGTGCCGCCTCGGTGCCCGCCCTCCGGGCCCATGTCGATAAGCCAGTCGGCCGTCTTGATCACGTCGAGGTTGTGCTCGATGGTGATCACCGTGTTGCCCTTGTCGACGAGCCCTTCCAGCACCATCAGCAGCTTGCGGATGTCCTCGAAGTGCAGGCCGGTGGTCGGCTCGTCGAGCACGTAGACCGTCCGCCCGGTGGAGCGTTTCTGCAGCTCGGAGGCGAGCTTGACCCGCTGCGCCTCACCGCCGGACAGGGTCGGCGCGGGCTGGCCGAGGCGGACGTAGCCCAGGCCGACGTCGACAAGCGTCTTGAGGTGCCGGTGGATGGCCGGGATGGCGGAGAAGAACTCGGCGGCCTCCTCGATCGGCATCTCCAGCACGTCCGAGACGGTCTTGCCCTTGTAGTGCACCTCGAGGGTCTCCCGGTTGTACCGGGCGCCCTTGCAGACCTCGCAGGGGACGTACACGTCGGGCAGGAAGTTCATCTCGATCTTGATGGTGCCGTCGCCGGAGCACGCCTCGCAACGGCCGCCCTTGACGTTGAACGAGAACCGGCCCGGCCCGTACCCCCGCACCTTGGCCTCGGTGGTCTCGGCGAAGAGCTTGCGGACGTGGTCCCAGACCCCCGTGTAGGTGGCCGGGTTGGAGCGCGGCGTCCGGCCGATCGGCGACTGGTCCACACCGACGACCTTGTCCACGTGCTCCAGACCGGAGACCCGGGTGTGCCGGCCGGGGACCAGCCGGGCGCTGTTGATCTGGTTGGCCAGGACCGCATAGAGGATGTCGTTGACAAGTGTCGACTTGCCCGAGCCGCTGACCCCGGTGACCGCGATCAGCTGGCCCAGCGGGAACCCGACGGTCAGGTTGCGCAGGTTGTGCTCGCGCGCGCCGTGCACCACCAGCTCCCGGTCCTTGGTCTGCGGGCGACGCGTCGTCGGAGTCGGGATCGACCGACGCCCGGACAGGTACGCCCCCGTGATCGACTCGGGGTTGTCCAGCAGTGCCGGCACCGAGCCGCTGTGCACGATCTTGCCGCCGTGCTCGCCGGCGCCGGGGCCGATGTCGACGATCCAGTCGGCGGTGCGGATCGTGTCCTCGTCGTGCTCCACCACGATCAGCGTGTTGCCCAACCCCCGCAGTCGGATCAGGGTCTCGATCAGCCGGTGGTTGTCGCGCTGGTGCAGCCCGATCGACGGCTCGTCGAGCACGTAGAGCACGCCCACCAGGCCGGAGCCGATCTGGGTGGCCAACCGGATGCGCTGCGCCTCGCCGCCGGACAGGGTGCCGGCCGGCCGGTCAAGGGAGAGGTAGTCCAGGCCGACGTCGAGCAGGAACCGCAGCCGGGCGTTGATCTCCTTGAGGACCCGCTCGGCGATCATCTTCTGCCGGTCGGTCAGCTCGATGCCGGCGAGCAGGTCGGCGCACTCCCCCACGGACAGGTTGCAGACCTCGGCGATGCTCTTGCCGGCCAGGGTGACCGCGAGCACCTCGGGCTTGAGCCGGGCACCACCGCAGGCCGCGCACGGCACGTCGCGCATGTAGCCCTCGTACTTGTCGCGGGACCACTCGGACTCGGTGTCGGAGTGCCGGCGCTCGATCCACTGCACCACGCCCTCGAAGCCGGTGTAGTAGGAGCGCTCGCGGCCGTACTTGTTGCGGTAGCGCACGTGCACCTGGTCGTCGGAGCCGTGCAGGATCGTCTTCTGCGCCCGCGCCGGCAGGGCCCGCCACGGGGTGTCGACGTCGAAGTGCTGGGCCTCGCCGAGCGCTTCCAGCAGGCGCAGGAAGTATTCGAGGTTGTGCCCGGTGGACCAGGGCTGGATGGCACCCTCGCGGAGGCTGCGCTCCGGGTCGGGCACCAGCAGCTCCGGGTCGACCTCCTTCTTGGTGCCCAGGCCTGTGCACTCCGGGCAGGCGCCGTACGGCGCGTTGAAGGAGAAGACCCGGGGCTCGAGGTCCTCGATGGCGAGCGGGTGGTCGTTGGGGCAGGCCAGGTGCTCGGAGTAGCGGCGCTCCCGGTCCGGGTCGTCCTCCGGCAGGTCGACGAAGTCGAGCAGCACCATGCCGCTGGACAGGCCCAGGGCGGCCTCGACCGAGTCGGTCAGCCGCTGCTTGGCGCTCGGCTTGACGGTGAGCCGGTCGATCACCACCTCGATGGTGTGCTTCTCCTGCTTCTTGAGCTTCGGCGGCTCGGTCAGCGGATGCACCACGCCGTCGACCCGGGCTCGGGCGTAGCCCTTGCTCTGCAGCTCGGCGAAGAGGTCGACGTACTCGCCCTTGCGGCCGCGAACGACCGGGGCGAGCACCATGAACTTGGTGCCCTCGGCCATGGCGAGAACCCGGTCGACGATCTGCTGCGGGCTCTGGCGGGAGATCCGCTCACCGCAGACCGGGCAGTGCGGCTCGCCGATCCGGGCGTAGAGCAGACGCAGGTAGTCGTAGACCTCGGTGATGGTGCCCACCGTTGAGCGCGGGTTGCGCGAGGTCGACTTCTGGTCGATCGAGACGGCCGGGCTCAGCCCCTCGATGAAGTCGACGTCGGGCTTGTCCATCTGGCCGAGGAACTGCCGGGCGTACGACGAGAGCGACTCCACGTAGCGCCGCTGGCCCTCGGCGAAGATCGTGTCGAAGGCCAGGCTCGACTTGCCCGACCCGGACAGCCCGGTGAACACGATAAGAGCGTCCCGGGGCAGGTCGAGACTGACGTCACGCAGGTTGTGCTCGCGTGCGCCACGGATGATGAGTCGGTCGGCCACGGTGCGTGTACTCCCGGGTGAAGGCGAAGCGAAGGGTTCTGTCCCGCTCTGCGATGGTTCTGAGCGGTCGTGCGGGCGCGGAAAACACGCCTGGGCAACTCTAGCCCCGAGGTACGACAGTTTCCCTCGCCCGCACATTCCCCCAGCTCAGCCCGGTCGGGCGCATCGACCAGCGACCCGGTCCCGCCGGCCGGGCAACCGGCCCCCCGCCGACCCACCCGCCCGGCAGCCGGCCGTACCGACCCGGCAGCCTGCCGCACCGAGTCAGTAGCCCCCGGGCGACGGCGGCCGGGCTGCCCTGCGCCGGGCCCCGCGCCAGCCACCGCGCCGCTCGGCGGCCAGCCGCGCCTCCCGACGCCGGCTCTCGTGGGCCACCTCCCCCTGTAGCCGCCGCCAACTCTCCCACCGCCTGGTGGACAGCTCCCCGGTACGCAGCGCGTCGCGCACCGCGCAGGCGGGCTCGCCGTCGTGCCCGCAGTCGGCATACCGGCAGCCCTGCGCCAGCCCGGCGATGTCGGCGAACGCCCGGTCCAGCCCGACGGCGCCGTCGAGCAGGCCGACCGCCCGCACGCCTGGGGTGTCGATCACCGCGCCGCCGCCCGGGATCGGCACCAGCGCCCGCCAGGTGGTGGTGTGCCGGCCCTTGCCGTCGACCCGGCGGATCGCCTGGGTCGGCATCATCACCGCCCCGGCGAGGGCGTTGACCAGGCTCGACTTGCCCGCGCCGGACGGCCCGAGCAGGCCCAGCGTGCGGCCCGGCGCGACCTCGGCGCGCAGCGGGTCCAGCCCGACGCCACGCTCCGCGCTGACCGGCAGCACCGGCACCCCGGGCGCCACAGCGGCGATCTGGCGGGCCAGCGCGGCGGGGTCGGCCGCAAGGTCGACCTTGGTCAACACCACGAGCGGCCGCGCGCCGGACTCGTGGGCAAGCGAGAGCAGCCGCTCGATGCGGCCGACGTCCGGCTCCGGGTGCACCGGCTCGACCACCGCGGCGGCGTCGAGGTTGGCGGCCAGCACCTGGCCGCTGGCGTCCTTGCCGGCGGTACGGCGGATCAGCGCGGCCCGCCGGGGCAGCACTGTCGCCACTGTGGTCCGGCGGTCCGGCCAGTGGGTGAGCAGCACCCAGTCACCGGCGCAGGGCAGCGCGGAGGGATCCTGGGCGGCGGCGGCGAGCACCGTCGCGCCGAGGCTGGCCCGGACCGGGCCGGTGGCGGCGAGCACCGTGCAGACCCCCCGGTCCACCCGGGCCACCCGGCCCGGGTGGTGCTCGCCACGTCGGGCGGCGTACGCCGCGCGGTCGGCGTCCCAGCCGAGGGCGGTCAGATCAATCGTCATGGCATCCTCATCGGTGTCGAAGCTGGTGATGGCGGAGCACGCGTGTCACGTCCGGCATGAACACCACCTCCATCCGACGTCCCGGTGCCGCGTATGGCGCCGACGGTAGGGCGCGGGCCGACGCGCCGAAAGCGATTTCCCCGACGACGGCGCGCCAGCGGACCGCTAGGGTCGACGCGTGACCACGGACCCGCTGCTGCTGATGGGCGAGGTGGACGCGGCCACCAGCCGGCTGCTGCGTACCGCCGCCTCTTTCGACGCCGCCGACCTGGCAGCGGCGTCGCTGCTGCCGGGCTGGTCGCGCGGTCACGTGCTGGCGCACCTGGCCCGCAACGCCGACGGCTTCGTCAACCTGCTCACCGCGGCCCGCACGGGTGAGCCGCTGCCGATGTACGCCTCGCTGGCGGCCCGGACGGCGGACATCGAGGCCGGCGCCGGTCGACCGGCCGCCGAGCACCTGGACGACCTCCGGCGCACCGCAGACCGGTTCACCGAGGCGGTCGAGGCGATGCCGACCGAGGCGTGGGGTGCGACGGTCCAGTCGCGCCGAGGGCCGTGGCCCGCGGCCCTGCTCGTCTGGGGGCGCCTACGCGAGATCGAGGTGCACCACCTCGACCTGGCCGCCGGCTACCGGCCCGGCGACTGGTCGGACACGTTCGCCCACCGGCTGCTGCGCGAGGCGGCCACCCATCACGGCGGCGGGCCGACCCCGCCGTCGATGGTGCTGCGCGTCGACGGCAGCCACCACGAGGTGGTCATCGGAGACCGGGCCGGCGCGCCTACCGTCAGCGGGCCGGCCGCCGACCTGGCCGCCTGGCTGACCGGCCGGGACTCCGGCCACACGCTCGCCGTCGCACCGGACGGCCCACTGCCAACTCCACCGGAATGGATATAGACACCTCATGACCTACACCGGAGACGCCACCTCGGGTGGCGCCCCAGCGGTACGCGAGCTGGACGGGCTCACCATCAGCAAGCTGTCGGTGGGCCCGATGGACAACAACGCCTACCTGCTGCGGTGCACGAGCACCGGCGACCAGGTGCTCATCGACGCCGCCAACGAGGCGCCGCGCCTGCTGGAGCTGGTCGGCGACGGCCGGCTGACCGCCGTGGTGACCACCCACCAGCACATGGACCACTGGGTGGCGCTGGAGGAGGTGGTGGCCAAGACCGGCGCGCGGGCGCTCGTGCACGCCGACGACGCCTCCGGCCTGCCGATCGAGGCGGACCACCTCGCCGACGGCGACACCGTCGCGGTGGGTGACTGCGCGCTGGAGGTCATCCACATCAAGGGGCACACGCCCGGCTCGATCGCCCTGCTCTACCGCGACCCGAACGGCACCCCGCACCTCTGGACCGGGGACAGCCTCTTTCCGGGCGGCGTCGGCAACACCGACAAGGACCCGGAGCGCTTCGCCGCGCTTGTCGACGACGTCGAGCACAAGCTGTTCGACACGCTCCCGGACGAGACCTGGTTCTACCCGGGCCACGGCAAGGACAGCACCCTGGGTGCAGAACGCCCGGCCCTCCCTCAGTGGCGCGCCCGGGGCTGGTGACCCCGGCCGGGCGGGCGGGACGACTCAGACCGCGCGCAGCCGCCGCCGCGCGCCCAGCAGCACGACGGCGGCCAGCGCCAGCCCGACAGCCATTGTGACAAGCAGCGGGCTGGGCGCCCCCGGGAGCAGCCCGGAAAGCGACCGGGAGACGGTGCCAAGCGCCAGGTAGAGCCCGGCCCAGGCGGTGCCGCCGAGCGCGGCGCAGCCGAGGAACCGCCGGTACGACATCCGCAGCCCGCCCGCGGCCAGGGGCAGCAGCGCGTTGAACACCGGCAGGAACGGCGCCACCATCATCATCCGGCCGCCGCCGCGGTGCAGGATGCCCTCCGCCGCGCTCCAGCGGGCCTCGCCGATCCAGTTGCCGACCCGGCTGTGGCGTAGGCGTTCGGCGTACCGGCGGCCGACGAGGAAGCTCAACGACCAGCCGACCAGGCAGCCGGTCAGGACCGCCGCGAAGGTCGCCAGCCCGGTGGCCGGTCGACCCACACCGACCGCGGCCAGGACCGCCACGTCACCGGGGACGAGGACGCCCAGCAGCGGTACGGCGTCGAAGACCATGACCAGCCCGAGCGCACCCATCAGCACACCGATGGGCAGTTCTCCGACCTGGGCCAGCCATTGCGTCATGCCCCGTACGCTATGGCCCGCTGACCACCGTGGACATCCGGTCCCAGCCCTCACCAACCCCTGGTATCGGCCTCGGGGTCGACCCTGAGGCGATGTCAGGCCGGCCGTAGCACCTGTACGTGGCGCAGCGACGAGTCCACCGACGGTTCGGTGGTGGGGACCGGGTAGTCGGCGAGCACTGTCATCTGGTCCGCGGGCAGGTGCCCCCGGCCGGGGTCGCCGACGAGCACGTCGGCGCCGGCTGCGGCGATCCGTCGCAGGAACGGCAGCACCCGGTCGGACATGGCGCGGCTGTAGAAGACGTCCCCGGCGACCACCAGGTCCGCCTCGGTGTCGGCGCCGTCGAGCAGGTCGTCGCCGCTGGCGTCGACGGCGACCTGGTTGGCGCGGGCGTTGACGGTGACCGCCGCGACGGCGTACGGGTCGATGTCGTTGGCGACGACCCGGGCCGCGCCGGCGAGCGCGGCGGCGATGGCGACCAGTCCCGAGCCGGCGGCGAGGTCGAGGACCCGTCGGCCGGCGGCGAGTTCGGGATGGTCCAGCAGGTGCCGGGCGAGGGCCTGGCCGCCCGCCCAGGCGGAGGCCCAGTAGGGCGGGGGCAGGGCGTGACCAGCGGCAGCTTCCATCCGTGCCCACCAGACGATCGCGTCGTCGGCCAGGTAGAGGCGCACCTCCGGGACGAACGGGGTGGGCACCAAACGCAGCCGGTCCAAGCCGTCGCCGGGCGCGTCGATCTCGCGCTCCAGCTCGGACAGCGCGGTGGCTGCGGCACCTTTCATCCGCGCAAGCATGCCCCAGCGGAGGGTGGCTGGGGCGGGTTTCACGTGCCGCCGCGCAGAGTTCACCCGAGTTCACACAAACACCTACGGCACTTCGGCCGGCAGAACCGGGTTTTGCCCGTTACTGTCGAACAGGTACGGGCGATCACCGGCCACAGGTCGGTGTCAGCCGCTTTGAACAGGGAGAGATGCATGGCAACCGGCACGGTTAAGTGGTTCAACTCGGAAAAGGGCTTTGGCTTCATCGAGCAGGATGGCGGAGGGCCGGACGTGTTCGTCCACTACTCCGCGATCGCTTCGAGCGGCTACCGGGAGCTCAACGAGGGCCAGAAGGTCGAGTTCGAGGTGACCCAGGGGCAGAAGGGTCCGCAGGCGGACAACGTCCGCCCGATGTAGCTCCGTGCCGGTGACGGCGGCCGGTCTCCGGCCGCCGTCGCAGTGCACTCAAGACGCTGCCGGGGCGGCGGGCAGGTCCCGCCGCCTCCGGAGCGGCCCCATCAGCAGGATCAGCGGGGTGAGCGCCAACCAGGCGGTCATCACGCTGATTGCCGTCCCGGCGCCATATCGCGCCCCGAGGGCGCCGGCCAGCACGGCCGCCAGCGGGATGGTGCCGTAGTTGAGCAGGTGCATGCTCGCCGTCACACGGCCGAGCATGTGGTGCGGTGTGTACGCCTGCCGGAAGCTCGCCTTGACCACGTTGCCGATGGCCACGCCGAGGCCGATCAGCAGCCCTCCGAGGGCCGGCCAGATCAGCCCCAGTCCGGGCGCGGCGAGTGGGATGAGCAGGGCAGGCGGGCCGGTGAGTGCTGCCCCGATCAGCAGGGCCCGCGCGGTGCCGTAACGCCGGCCCAGCACGGTGGCCACCAGCGCGCCGACGATCCCGCCTGCGCTCATCACCGCGACCAGCAGGCCCACCAGGCCCGGCGCGAGCCGCAGTTCGCGGACCAGGAAGACCACAAGGACGGCCTGGTAGCCGGTCAGCCCGATGTTGCTGGCCGCACCGAAGAGCGTCAGCACCCGCAGGTACGGGTCGCGGGCGACGAAGCGCAGCCCCTCGACGATGTCCCGTCGCAGCGACCGGGACGCGTCAGGGCTGCCCGGGCGTGGCTCGACGGTGCGGATCCGCAGCAGGAGGACGGCAGAGAGCAGGAACGTGAGCGCGTTCAGCAGCAGGGCGGCGACGGCACCGGCGAGCTGGGCGATCAGACCGGCGATGCCGGGTCCGGCGATGTAGCTCACGGTCTGGGTGGCGTGCAGCTTCGCGTTGCCCTCGGGCAGTTGCTCGGGGCGCAGCAGCACCGGTAGGTAGACCTGGTCGGCGGTCTCGAAGAAGACCCGCGCGGTGCCGGCGACGACGGCCACCACGAGCAACTGCCCGACGGTGAGCAGGCCGACCGCGGCGACAAGCGGCACGCTGAGGAACGCCAGCGCGCAGATCACGTCGCAGACCACCATCACCTGTCGACGTGGCAGCCGGTCCACCCAGGCGCCGGCGGGCAGGCCGATCAGCAGCCAGGGCAGCCACGCGGCGGCGGTGAGCACCGCCACCTGGAAGGTGCCGGCGTCGAGGACCGCCACCGCGACAAGCGGCAGTGCGACGGCTGTGACGTTGCTGCCGACGCTGCTGACCGCCTGGCCGGCCCAGAGCAGCCGGAAGTCCCGGTGCCGCAGCAGCCCGCCGGGCGGCCGGGCCGAACCCGGATCGGCGCGGGTGGCAGCGGTCACGGCCGGGCCGGCAATCCGTAGGCGAACACGAACACCGGCTGACGCTCGACGCCGTCGTCGGGCACCGCGCGGTCGCCCCAGCGTGCCAGCAGGTCGATGATCTCGCGGCTCAGCTCGGCCAACTCCTCGGGCGTGAGGTGCAACCAGCGGTCGGTGGAGAACGGGCCGTCGGCCCAGGCGGCCTGCGCCGACTCGTCCGCGGCGTGCCAGGCCCGGGCCAGGGCGACGTGCCGGTCCAGGTTGAGCGAGGTGGCGGCGTCGGCGACCGCCCGGGCGGCCGGGTCGGCGTCGAAGTCGGTGTTGGACCAGCGCACTCCCCGGGTGACAAGTTGCCACCACCGTTCGCGGCGGTCCCGGGCGAGTTCGGGGGCCTCGGTGACCAGGTCGGCGGCGGCGAGCACCTTGAGGTGATGGCTGACGTTTGCGGGCGCCTGGTCGGTGCGCTCGGCGAGCAGGCCGACTGTCGACGGGCCGTGCACCTTGAGCACGTCCATCAGTCGTCGGCGCAGCGGGTGGGACATGGCGGCCAGCACCCGCGAGTCGGTGACCTGGCGTACGTCGCGGCTCTTCATGCCGCGAGCATTACATCCGCAACGGTCCTTGCGCAATGCCTATTGCGCACGTGTTGTTGCGGATGCGCGGGTGAGGGGCGGCCCGACGGGAACGGGCCGCCCCTCACCGTCAGGCGACGAGCCGGCGGGCCAACTCGTCGGCGACCTGCTTGGCCATGGTGGCCGGGATCGCCGCGGCGATCTTCTCCGGCGTCAGCCCGGCCAGCACCCCCTGCACGATCGCCGGCTCGTCGGTGAAGTCGCGGCCGGACAACGCGTTGAGCGTCGTTTGCAGCGCCGTCAGTTGCAGGCCGAGGCTCTTGAGGTTCGGGTGGCCCGTGACCGGCGCTCCGGTGTCGTCCCGACCCTCTGCCAGCCGCAGATAGACCTGCCCGATCGGGTTGCGGCCGTCGAGGACGGTGAGGTTCTTGTGGACGGTGGCCAGCCAGTTGTGCTCTTCGGGGGTCATGTCGTCGTCCTCCAGGAGTCCGATGGAACTGAGGTAGCGGCGGAACAGGGGCCGCTGGTCGCGGCCCGCCTTGACGGCGTCGCGGAAGAAGCTGAAGTGGGTGTGCCAGCGGTGCGAGTCGTCCCCCGTGCTGCGCTTACCGAGCCGATCCCACCGCTTCACGGTCTTGCCGTCGAGGCTGTAGATGATCTCGCGGATGTCCCGCGTGTCGGCCGCGTTCGCGGCACACTGCCCCACACACCAGGCAGAGAAGGTGGCCAGGGTGTGCGTACGGCCACCGGATCGGACCTCGAAGCCGCCGACGTCCAGCGCCGCCGCGTCGAGGGTCAGGCCCGTCCGGTCCCGGGACGACTCCACCACCGAATAGTCGTTTGTGACCACCCGATCCGATCCACAGTGGTAGCCGCCGCGATGGGACGCGTCACCGACGATGCCGACCTCCGCCGGCTCCAGGTCGGCGGCGCGGACGGTCTTCGGGTCGACGTCCAGGTGGGCGAGAAGCAGGCTTCGGACGGCCAACAGGTTAGCCGGGGCCCGGGTCATGGGGTCCCCCTTTCCAAGAGCGGGGGCCGAGCATGACGTCACGCCGCGTACACGGTGCGGGGCTTCACGCGAGCCCGGCCTGCTGGTGCACGGCGTCGGGCATTGACCAAACCATAGCTCGCACTTTTGACAAACGCCCAGCTCAGAGCGGCTATGGTCAGATTCGTGACGAAGGCTGGCCAGTGTGGACGACCGGTAACAGCAGTGCCGACGGGTGCTCTGGGTCGTGCAGAATGCGCCGCCATCCGGCACGGAGCGTAACCGCCGTACCGAGGGGTTCGCCGGTGCCGGGGTTACGCGCCCAGCGCGGGTGCGCGCCACCGGAGACCTGCACGCGCAGCCGGTGCCCGGCCCCGAACCGGTACGCGGTCGGCCAGAGCGGCACCGGCACCCGCAGCGCACCGGACGGGTCGGCCGGGAACCGCCCGGGCTCGACCCGGACCAACCCGTCGCACACGTTCCAGGAGCGCCCGCGACGGTCCACGTCGCACAGTCGGACGAAGACGTCCAGGTACGGCAGCTCACTGCGGACGTGGATCTCGGCACGCACCGGGCCGATCACCTCGACCGGCGCGGTCAACGGTGCGCTCGTGTAGGTCAGCACGTCGGACCGGGCCTCGACGGGCCTGTTGTCCACCGGGCCGGCCCGCTGCGCGACCAGCAGCGGCCCGCCGAGCGACGGGGTGGGGTCGGCCGGGTCGTAGCGGAACTCGTCGGGCGCCGAGGGCGCGGGTGGGTGTGCCGCCAGTTCGCCGCAGGGATGCAGGTGCCACGCCGTCTCGACGGCCGGTGGTGGCCAGTCCGGCAGGTCCCGCCAGCCGCCGTCGGCGCCGCTGACATGCAGCCGGACCGGCGCCGATCCGGCACCTGGCGACGATAGGCGTTCGCTCAGGTGCTCGTCGAGCCAGGTCAGCCCCTCCCGCAGGGCGGCCACGAACAGGCCGGGGCTGCCGTGCGTCCACGGGCCGATCACGAGACGCGGTCGCGCGCCAGCGGCGCGCAGGGTGGCGTGGTCGTCGAGTTGGGCGGGCAGGAAGATGTCGTGCCACCCGGTGACCATGATCACCGGCGCCCGCACCCGGGCCACCCGGTCGGCGAAAACCCGGGTCCGCCAGTACGCGGCGTCCGGCGTGTGGTGACGCAGCCACTCCTGGAAGAACTCGATGGTGACCCCTGTCGCCACCTGGTCCGCCCCGGCCAGGGGCAGGTGCTCCAGCGCGGCGGCCAGACGCGGTTGCCCCCGCTTGAGCTCCCACTGGCGGGCCAGCCACGGCACGGTCTGCGCGTGCAGCAGCTCCGCCCAGGTCAGCACGGTGTCCAGAGCGAAGGACTCTCCCGCGTACGTCGAGTCCCGGGTGGCCGAGGCGGTCACCACCGCGACCATCGCGCGCAGGTCGTCGCCGGCGTCGTCGGCAAGCGCCCACTGGGCGAAGCCCTGGTAGCTGATCCCGAACATGCCCAGCGCCCCGGACCACCAGGGCTGGCGGCGCAGCCAGTCCAGGGTGTCCACCCCGTCGTCGCGCTCGTGCACCAGCGGCGCGAACGTCCCGCCCGAGCCGCCGGTGCCCCGGCAGGACTGGATCACCGCGTGCTGGCCACGAGCGGCGAGCAGCCGGCCGAGCAGCCGCAACGGCCCGCCGCGCCCGTACGGGGTGCGGATCAGCACTGTCGGAGCGCTCTCGTCGACCGGCGCGTAGTGGTCGGTGCGCAGCACCACGCCGTCGCGGACCCGGACCGGGATGTCGCGGGTGACGCGTACCGGGCCGGGCCGGGTCACCGGCAGCCGCAGCGCGGCGGCGGCGAGACGGGCGACGAGCCGGTCCGGCACCTGTCAGTCCGTCGGTCGGCGGGACTGCTCGGGCCGGACGGCGCGGACCTCGTCGCGGTGCGTCCGCAGCGTTTCGCCCATCTCCACCATGAACCGGTGCACCACGTCCAGCTCGTCCTCGGTGAAGCGGTCCATCACCGTGTCGGTGCGGGCGCCTAGCGGCCGGAAGAACTCCATGGCCAGCGCGGCGCCCTGGTCGGCGTAGTGCAGCAGCACCTTGCGCCTGTCGACGGTGTCCCGGTCGCGGCGGATGTGGCCGGCCCGCTCCAGCCTGTCGATCAGGGCGGTGATCGAGCCGGAGGAGAGGTTGAGGTGCTCGCCGAGGCGGCCGGGGGTGATCGGGTCACCGAGCAGTTCGGCGTCCATGACCGCGATCAGGGCGTGCAGGTCGGTGGGGTTCAGCCCGTGCAGGTTGGCGAAGGCGTGGCCGACCTGCTGGGCGTCCACCGCGTACCGCCGGAGGTTGTTGGTGATCTCGGCGACCAGCCGCTCGCGGCGCGTGTCGCGCCGCCGGTACATGCCGTGAGTCGCCACGTCGCGCCGCTTCTCCCAGTCGTCGGTCTTCGGGTTGCAGCATAGAGCAGCCGTCGTTAATCTCGCTAATCAAGATACTCGACATTCGAAGGACCTGAGGTCACTGATGTCTGTGTTCACAAGGGTCGCGCGCGGCCGGTTGGCCGCCTGGCTCACCGTGGCCGTCGCCATCGTCGTCGGCGTGGTCGTCTTCGCCGTGCCCCAGCCGGACAACCCGAAACCGGTGTCGGCGACCGGCCTGTCGGTGCAGTGGCAGTCGACCCAGGTGGAGCGCCTACAGGAGCAGTTGCCGTCGAGCGAGGTCCAACCCGCGATCGTGGTGGTGAGCCGGGGCGACGGCGGCGCGCTGAGCGAGGCCGACCGCGCCGCCGTCGCCGCCCGCTCCGGCGACCTGGCCCGCTTCGCCGTGGGCGGGCAGGTCAGCCCTCCGCAGGTCTCCCCGGACGGGACTGTCGCGCTTGTCGCCGTGCCGATGAACACCGAGGGTGGCCAGGAGGCGGTCACCGAGAAGGTCGACCAACTGCGCGCCACGCTCTCGGACCTGCCGGACGGGTTGAACGCCGACGTCACGGGCTCCCCCGCGTTCACCGCCGACCTGGCCTCGGTCTTCGACGGCGCAGACGTCACGCTGCTCGCGGTGACCGCCGCGGTGGTCGCGGTGCTGCTGCTGATCACGTACCGCAGCCCGTTCCTGTGGATCGTGCCGCTCGTGGTGGTCGCGGCCACCGAGCAGATCACCCTGCGGGCGGTCGACACGATCGTGCCGGCCTTCGGCATCCACCTCCAGGCGGGCCAGGTCACCGGCATCGCCAGCGTGCTCGTCTTCGGCGCCGCCACCAACTACGCGCTGCTGCTCATCGCCCGCTACCGGGAGGAGTTGCGACGCGAGGAGGACCGGTTCGCCGCGATGCGCGCCGCGCTACGCCGCACCGCCGAGCCCATCCTGGCCAGCGGCTCGACAGTGGTGCTCGGCGTGCTCACCCTGCTGCTCAGTGAGCAGGAGACCAACCGGGCCCTGGCGGTGGCCTGCGCCACGGGTGTGGTCCTCGCCATGCTCTCGGCGCTGTTCCTGCTCCCCGCCGTGCTGCTGCTCTTCGGTCGCGGCCTGTTCTGGCCGTTCGTGCCCCGGGTCGGCGGGCCGGCCCGGGAGGGCCGGCTCTGGGGCCGGCTCGGCACCGCAGTGGAACGCCGCCCGGTGGTGGTCGCGGTGCTCGCCACCGTGCTGCTCGGCGGCCTGGCGCTGGGTGGGCTGGGGATCCGCACCGGCCTGTCGGAGACCGAGCAGTTCCGGGCCCAGCCCGAGGCGGTGACCGGCGCGCAGACCCTGGCCCGGGCCTTCCCGGCCGGCAGCACCCAGCCGGTGGCCGTGATCACCACCCCGGCGGCGGTGCGGGCGGTCACCGACGTCGCCACCGACGTGCCAGGCGTCGCCTCGGCCCGCCCCGGCGACGCCGGTGACACCGTCGCCCAGGTCGACGTGGTGCTGGACGCCGAACCCGGCACCGTCGCCTCCGATCGGGCGATCGAGGCGCTGCGCGAGGCCGTCGCCGCCGTTCCCGGCTCCGCGCCGCCGGCCGCCGCGGGCGCGGAAGCGCCGTCCGGTGCGATCGTCGGTGGCTCCGTGGCCGCCACGTACGACTCCGACGACGCCAACGACCGCGACCTGCGGCTGATCCTGCCGATCATCCTGCTGCTCGTCGGTGCCGTGCTCGTCCTGCTGCTGCGGGGCCTGCTCGCGCCGGTGCTGCTGGTCCTCACCGTGATCGCGTCGTTCTTCGCCAGCCTCGGTGCGGCGTGGCTGCTCTTCGACCACGTGCTGGATTTCCCGGCTCTGGACAGCGGGGTCCTGCTGCTCGCCTTCGTGTTCCTGGTGGCGCTCGGGGTGGACTACAACATCTTCCTGGTCACCCGGGCTCGGGAGGACGCCCGCACGGCCGGCACCCGCGCCGGGATGCTCTCCGCGCTGCGCGTCACCGGCGGCGTCATCACGAGCGCCGGAGTGCTGCTCGCCGCGGTGTTCGCCGTCCTCGGCGTACTGCCGCTGATCACGCTTACCCAGATCGGCATCATCGTCTGCATCGGCGTCCTGCTGGACACCCTGCTGGTCCGCACGGTGCTGGTGCCCGCGCTGGCGTTCCTGCTCGGTGACCGCTTCTGGTGGCCGGGCCGGATCGACGCACGTCGGGAAGAGGTCACGCCGGAGCCGGCGGCCGTACGCGACTGACCGCCCACCCGACGGGGGCGAGGCCGGGAACCACCCGACCCCGCTCCCGTTCGGGTGCTCAGTAGTCCAGACAGACGCACTCGGTCATCAGCGCCCGCACGTTGCGCACGTAGGACGGGTTGGGGATGGTCAGCGGCTCCCCCTTCCGCGCCACCGCCCCGTGCCCGTAGTTGTACGCCGCGATCACCGCGTTGAGCAGGCAGGAATCCAGCTCGGCGGTGCACAGGCCCGCGTCGAGTCGGAAGTCGGACTCGAAGTACATGTCGCCGATGTACTTGGTCAGCCAGGCCAGGTAGTTGGCGCCCAGGTACGCGTTGTCGCGGTAGTCGGCGATGGCGTAGCGCTGCTCGAACCGCTGGTTCATCCAGGTCGCCGTGCCCGGCATCACCTGCATCAGCCCGACGCCGCCGTCGCACGCGTAGATGTTGGACTGCCAGCCGCTCTCCTGCCACGCGGTGGCCTTCACCAGGTTGAGCGGGATCTTGATGTCCGGTGCGGAGGTCGGCCAGTAGGTGCGGGCCGCGGCAGCGGTAAGCGCGGCCTTCGCCTCGGCCCTGCTCGCCTGGGTGCCCTTGTACGAGGGCTTGCAGGACGCCGGGGCGGGCTTCGGGGGCGCGGGCGGGACCTTGGTCTCGGTGGGCGGCTTGGCCACCGCGCGGGGTTTCGGCGCCGTGCTTGTCGTCCGGGTCGGCTTCTTCGACGGCTTCGGGGTCGCCGACGCACTGCGGCTCGGCGCGGCACCCATCGCCGCCACCCCACTGGGCGACGGGCTCGGCTCGGGGATCGCCTCGTCGACCGGTTCTTCGGTCGGCTCCTCGGTGACCGACACGGGGGCGGCCTGGCCCGGCGGTCGTTCCCCCCGGTCGGCGCAACCGGCCGCCGTGCCGGCGAGCAGCAGCCCCGCGAGCGCCACGGCACCCACCTGAACGATCCGTCCACGCATCGCGTCTCTCCCCCCTGTGAGCATCGACGCAGGTTAGCAAGGCTCCGCCGGGCTCCGGGGCCCCTGCGACGGCAGCATCGGGTCGACCGGCTGGTCCCGATCCCGCATCGCCCGGTCCCGGGTGGCCCAGGCGACCACGAACACCACAGTCCACAGGACACCGAGCAGCACCGCCGCCGCCGTCCCGCTCACCGTGTCCAACCCGAGGTAGAGCCGCGCGCCGCCGACCCCCAGCACGCCCGCTGCGGCGACCGTCCACGCGGTCACCGCCACCGGCCAGTGGGCGCTGCGCGACACCAGCCACGCCAGGGTGCAGAAACTCGCCGCGACCATCGCGTTCTGCGTCGGGAACCGGGTCTCGTTGCCGGCCGGGCCGGTCAACTCGGCCACCACGGCCAGCACCACAAGCGGCACGAACGCGCCCACCGTGCCGACCACGCTGAGCAGGTCCGCCCGCCACGGCCGGTTGCGCCACGCCAGCACCGCCGCCACCACTGCCACCAGCACGATCAACACCCACCCGCGCACCAGGGACACCACGATCAGGGTGGCGTCGGCCGCGCCGGGCGTCCGGCGGGCCGCGAACCAGCTCCCAATCGCCCCGTCCAGCGCGGCCAACCCGCTGTTGCTCACGGCGACGGCGAGCAGACCGGCGATGGCGAACCCGGTGGCGAAGAGCAGCAGCAACCCGGCGGCGAGGTTGATCAACAGCGTCCAGGCCGGCCCGATCCGCATGGCCAACAGGAAGAACAGGATCCCGTAGCGGGCGCTGAGCCAGCGCACCGGAGGCAGCGCACCGGCCTGGGACAGCAGGGCGCGTACGGGGTCGGGATTCCGACCGAGCCACCGCCCGGCGAGCACCACCCCCAGCAGCCCGGCCAGCAACACAAGTGCCGCGCCGGTGGCCCGACCGAGCAGCCGGGAGACCGTGTCGTACGACTCACCGGCGAGGTGACCGAGCAGCACGGAGCCGCCCACCCAGGTGACGATGCCGCCCAGGTTCCAGGGGGCGAACCGCCGGTACGACATGCCTGTCGCACCGGCCAGCCGGGGCACCAGAGTGCGGGCGAAGGCCACCCAGCGGGCCGCGAACACGCCCCGACCACCGAGCCGGGCGAGCATGCCCTCGGCCCTGCTCCACCGCTCGGGACCGACACGGTGACCCAGCCCGGCGCGCAGCCGGGGGCCGTACCGCCGTCCGGCACGAAATGCCAGCCCGTCACCGAGGACCGCCGCGGCGATCATCGCGAGCAACGCCGACCCGAGCCGCAAGGTACCGTTGTAGGTGAGGAAGCCGACAAGCAGCAGGGTAGCCTCACCCGGCACGAGCAGGCCGAAGATCACCGCGGTCTCGCCCGCCACGATCAGCGCGGCGACCAGGTAGATCCACAGGGTGGGCAGACCCTGCACCCAGGTCAGCAGGTCGTGCACTCAGGCCCCCGGGACACGGGAGCCAGCATGCCAGCCGGGAGAACCACCGGCACAGCGGTTTCACCATAGATCAGGGGCACCTGGGGGTGACCCCGACGCAGCCTGCGCGAGCGCAGGCGGAAGGATAGAGGGTATGCAGCTTCGCACCGACCTCCGCAACGTCGCCATCATCGCTCACGTCGACCACGGCAAGACCACCCTGGTCGACGCCATGTTGCGGCAGGCCGGGGCGTACGGCGCCCGGGGCGAGAACACCGAGCGCGTGATGGACTCCGGAGACCTGGAGCGGGAAAAGGGCATCACGATCCTGGCCAAGAACACAGGCGTGCGGTACCTGCCGGCGGACGGCTCCGACCCGGTCACCATCAACATCATCGACACCCCCGGTCACGCCGACTTCGGCGGCGAGGTCGAGCGCGGCCTGACCATGGTCGACGGCGTGGTGCTGCTCGTCGACGCCAGCGAGGGCCCGCTGCCGCAGACCCGCTTCGTGCTGCGCAAGGCGCTGCGGGCCCGGATGCCGATCATCCTGGTGATCAACAAGGTGGACCGCCCCGACGCCCGGATCAAGGAGGTCGTGGACGACACCTACGAGCTCTTCCTCGACCTGGACGCCGACGAGGAGCAGATCGACTTCCCGATCGTCTACGCCTGCGCCCGCGACGGCATCGCCTCGCTGACCCAGCCCGCCGACGGCTCGGTGCCGGACGACAGCGACTCCCTGGAGCCCCTGTTCCGCACCCTGCTGGACACCATCCCGCCGCCCTCGTACGACGAGGGCGCGCCGTTGCAGGCGCACGTCACAAACCTCGACGCCTCGCCGTTCCTCGGCCGGCTGG
This sequence comes from Micromonospora sp. NPDC000316, assembly GCF_042898885.1. NCBI lineage: Bacteria > Bacillati > Actinomycetota > Actinomycetes > Micromonosporales > Micromonosporaceae > Micromonospora > Micromonospora sp. NPDC000316. Next base: position 21,526 of record NZ_JBIAZG010000008.1, on the reverse strand, counting down.
CGCTGTGCCGGGTCCGCCAGGGCACCATCAACAAGGGTCAGACGGTGACCTGGTGCCGCACCGACGGCAGCACCCAGCGGGTCCGCATCTCCGAGATGCTGATGACCGAGGGCCTGGAGCGCACGTCGGCCGAGACCGCCGGCCCGGGCGACATCATCGCCGTCGCCGGCATCCCGGAGATCATGATCGGTGAGACCCTCGCCGACCTCGAGAACCCGGTGGCGCTGCCGCTGATCACCGTCGACGAGCCGGCCATCTCGATGACCATCGGCACCAACACCTCGCCGCTGGTCGGCCGGGTCAAGGGCGCCAAGGTCACCGCCCGGATGGTCAAGGACCGGCTCGACAAGGAGCTGATCGGCAACGTGTCGCTGCGGGTGCTGCCCACCGAGCGGCCGGACGCCTGGGAGGTGCAGGGCCGCGGTGAGCTGGCGCTTGCCATCCTGGTCGAGCAGATGCGCCGGGAGAACTACGAGCTGACCGTCGGCAAGCCGCAGGTGGTCACCCGGGAGATCGACGGCAAGACCTGCGAGCCTGTCGAGCGGCTGACCATCGACGCGCCGGAGGAATACCTGGGCGCGATCACGCAGCTCCTCGCCACCCGCAAGGGCCGGATGGAGCAGTTGGTCAACCACGGCACCGGCTGGATCCGGATGGAGTGGCTGGTTCCGGCGCGCGGCCTTATCGGCTTCCGCACCGAGTTCCTCACCGACACGCGGGGCACCGGCATCCTGCACCACGTCTTCGAGTCCTACGAGCCGTGGTTCGGCGAGCTGCGCACCCGCAACAACGGCTCCCTGGTCGCCGACCGGGCTGGCGTGGTCACCGCCTTCGCGATGACCAACCTGCAGGAGCGCGGTCAGCTCTTCGTCGACCCGACCACCGAGGTGTACGAGGGCATGATCGTCGGGGAGAACTCCCGCTCCGACGACATGGACGTCAACATCACCAAGGAGAAGAAGCTCACCAACATGCGGCAGTCGACCTCCGACGAGACCGAGAAGCTGGTCCCGCCGCGCAAGCTCTCGCTGGAGCAGGCACTGGAGTTCTGCCGCGAGGACGAGTGCGTCGAGGTCACCCCGGCCACGGTCCGGATCCGCAAGGTGGTGCTCGACCAGCAGCTGCGGGGCCGAGCCACCGCCCGCCGCAAGCACGCCGGCTGAGCACACCAGCACCCGACACCGGGCGCGGGGGGCGCGGGGGGGGGGCCCCCCCCGCCCGTTTTTGACCGGGGGTCGCCCCCCGGCCCCCCCCCCCCCCCCGGGTACGCGACCGTGCCACGGCGGACCCGGGGGGGTGGCGC
>NZ_JBIAZG010000008.1:0-20213 GCF_042898885.1 Micromonospora sp. NPDC000316 | reverse complement strand
CGCCCGTCGGCGGGGGGGTCATCACCCCCCCCCCCCCCCCGGGGGGGGGGGGGCGGGGGGGCCCCCCCCCCCCCCGTCCGTTTTCCGACGGGGGTACGCCGCCGGGCCGCCCGACCCGCCGGTGATCCGCTACGGTCACCGGCATGACCTGGGAGGATCTCGACGCCCACCTGGACCGGGTGCCGGGCACCGTCTCGGCGTACGTGGGCCGGCTCGACGCGCCGCCGAGCTGGACCCGCCACGCGGATGCCGCCCACTACGCCGCCAGCACCATGAAGGTGGCGGTGCTCGTCGCCCTGCACCGCGCCGCCGAGGCCGGCACGCTGGAGTTGGACGGCGACGTCCCGGTGGTCAACGAGTTCGACTCGGCACAGCCCGGCGCGCCCCGGTTCTCCTGCGCGCCGCACTACGACAACGACGACGCGGTGTGGGAGCGGGTCGGCGGCAGCGCGCCGCTGCGCTGGCTCGCCGAACGGATGATCGTGCGGTCCAGCAACCTGGCCACCAACCTGCTCATCGGGCAGGTCGGCCTGCCCGCGGTCGCCGAGGTGTGGGCGCTGGCCGGGGCCCGGCACAGTGTCACCGGCCGGGGCATCGAGGACTTCGCCGCCCGCGACGCCGGCATCACCAACGCGGTCACCGCCGCCGACCTGGCCGCCCTGCTGGGCGCGCTGGCCACCGGGGCCGCGACCCCCGGCCGGCTCGCCTCGCCGGCCGGCTGCGCCGACATGCTCGACGTGCTGCTCGCCCAGGAGCACCGCGAGGACCTGGCCGCCGGCCTGCCGGAGGGCACCCGGATCGCGCACAAGAACGGTTGGGTACGCGGTGTGCGCCACGGTGCCGGCGTGGTGCTGCCCGACGACGCGCCGCCGTACGTGATCGCCGTGTGCACCACCACCGACCTGGCCGACGGCGGGACCGGCGGCGAGGAGGTCGAGGACGACGCCTGCCTGCTGATCGCCCACATCTCGGCCCAGGTCTGGGCGGCCCGCCACCGGCTCTGACGCCGGCACCCGCGATCCGGCTAGGCTGCTGCTCCCACCCCCACCCCCGGAGCCGCTGATGCCCCGCAGCCGTGTCCTGCTCGTCGCCTTCCTCGCCGTGACCGCGGTGAACCTGCTGGCCAACGCCGTCGACAGCGGTGTGGCCGAGTTGCTCAGCAAGCCACTGCTGATGCCGCTACTGGCCGCGTACCTCTGGCGGGCCACCGCCGAACGCGGCGCCCGTCCGGATCGGCTGGTGCTCGCCGCGCTTGCCTTCTCCACGGGCGGCGACGTGGCGTTGCTCGGCGACGGCACCGGCTGGTTCATCGCCGGCATGGTTTTCTTCCTCGCCGCCCACGTCTGCTATCTCGTGGCCTTCACCCGGCACGGCGCCGCTACCGCGCTGCGCCGTCCACCGCTTGTCGCGGCCCCGCTGGGGTACGCGGTGCTTACCGTCGTCGCGCTGGCCTGGATGTGGGCGGGGCTTACCGACGCCGGGCTGGCCATTCCGGTGGCCGGGTACGCGTTCGCGCTGGCGGCGATGGCCGCCACCGCCGTGACCCAGGGCTGGCGTGTCGGTCTGGGGCTGCGCTGTTCCTCGGCTCCGACCTGCTCATCGCCGCCGGGGTGGCCGGCGTGGCCCAGCCCTCCGGCGCGCCGGTGCTGGTGATGGCGACGTACGCGGCCGGTCAGGCGCTGATCGTCATCGGACGGGTCACACGTGCCGCCACGCCGCCCGGCGCGCCTGTCACTCCAGCAGTTGCGCCCGCAGCGCCGTGAGGATCTCGTCGGTAAGCCCCAGCCCGTCACGCAGGTAGCCGTCGAACGAGCCGTGCACCCGGCGCACCTCCTGGTAGCCGGCATCGAGGTATTCGTCCCGGACCTCCAGAACCGGCAGCACCGCGTCGACGTCAAGCGCGGGCTGTCGCCGCCGCATCGCCTCGATGAGCACCGCGCGGAGGCTGTCGGTCAGCTCGTTGTTGCGCAGGTATTCGGCACGGATGACCGCCTCGTCCACGCCGAGCGCGCTGAGCAGGATGGCGGTCAGCCAGCCGGTGCGGTCCTTGCCTGCCGAGCAGTGGTAGACCAACGGCAGGTTCTCCGGCTGGGCGGCAAGGCGTACCGCCGCGCCGAAGTTGCTCCGGGCCGCCTCGCCGGTGACGAACCACCTGTAGATCTCGGCCATCGCCCTCGCGGTGCCCTGCCGGGCCAGCTCCGCGTACGCGTCGAGATCGTGGCCGAGCAGCACCGCCGAGACGTACGTGAAGACCGGGTGGTCCGGGTCGTGGACCGGCAGGTGCACGATGCGCGGCTCACCTGTCAACCGGTCCGCCGGGGCGACGGCGATCTCGGAGTGGTCGCGCAGGTCGAGCACGCAGGTCGGCCCAAGCTTGGCGAGCACCGGCAGGTCCTCGTCGGTGAGCCGGCCCAGCGCCGGGGTGCGGATCAGCCGTCCGGGACGTACCCGCCGGCCGTCGGCGGCGACGAGGCCGCCCAGATCACGTGCGTTCGGCGCGCCGATCAACGCCCAGTCTCGCCCGGCCATCCGGTGTCCCCTTCCGCCGTGTCCTCGCGTATAGGGTGCCCCACATGACGATCTCGGCGGTACGCACCCACCGGGTTTCTGCCCCCTTACACACCCCGTTCGTGACCGCGCTGCGCCGAACGACCACTGTGGACACCCTTATCGTCGAGCTGGTCGACACCGACGGCCGGTCCGGCTTCGGCGAGGCCCCACAGGTCTGGCAGGTCACCGGCGCGTCGGTCGCCGGAGCGGAGGCGTGCGTCCGGGAGATGCTCGGGCCGCTGCTCACCGGACGCGATCCGGACGACCTGGTGGCCCGCTGCGCCGAGGTGCGACGCGCGGTGGTCGGCAACGAGGCGGCGAAGGCGGCTGTGGACGTGGCGCTGCACGACCTGGCCGCGCGACGACTGGGCGTACCCCTGGTGCGGTTGCTCGGCGGCACCACCCTGCGCGTTCCGACGGACGTGACACTTGCGGCGGGCGACGCGGTGGACCTGGCTGGGGCCGCGCGCCAGCGGCGGGCCGACGGCTTCGGCGTGCTGAAGCTGAAGGTCGGCACGGACGCGGCCGGCGACCTGGATCGGGTACGAGCGGTCCGGGCGGCGGTCGGCCCCGGCGCTCGGATCCGGCTCGACGCGAACCAGGGTTGGACGCCGCGCGAGGCGGTCCGGGTGATCCGCGGGATCGAGGACGCCGGGCTGGACGTGGAGCTTGTCGAGCAGCCGGTGGCCCGCTGGGACCTGGACGGGCTGGCCTGGGTCAGCGACCGGGTGTCCGTGCCGATCCTGGCCGACGAGGCGGTCTTCGGGGTCCGTGACCTGGTCGAGGTGATCCGCCGCCGGGCCGCCGACCTGGTAAACGTCAAGCTGGCCAAGTGCGGTGGGCTGCAGCCGGCGCGCACCCTGCTGGAGCTGGCCGGCGCGCACGGGCTCGGCACGGTGGTCGGCTCGATGATGGAGACCCAGGTCGGCATCGGCGCGGCGGCGAGTCTGGTCGCCGCGTACGGCACCACGGCGGTCTCCGACCTGGATGCCGCCTGGTGGCTGGCCTGGTCGCCGGTGCGGGGCGGCATCCGGTACGAGGGTGCGACGGTGATGCTGCCAGACGCGCCCGGCCTCGGCATCTCCGGTCTTGCTGAAGTAAAGATACAGCCTCGCGGTTGATGGCCGTTGGTTTCTTTCATAGAGTTTCCCCAGACAACCAACACGAGCTGGGGGTTGACGTGGAGCTCCAACCGGGCCGCGAGGCCCTCGTCCGGGTCGCGGTCGCGACGCTGTGGTCCTCCCCCGAGGCGGTCCGGCCGATCGACGGACCGGCGCTCACCGCCGGCGCCGACATCCCGGCCTGGGTCTCCGGCATGGACACCGACCAGCAGGTGGGCGACTGTGTGCTGAGCCAACTCCTGCTCGGCGAGCGGGTCCTGGTCAGCGAGCTACGACCTGATGGCTGGGCGCGCGTGGTCGCCATCGAACAACCGGCGGCCAAGCTAGATCCGCGTGGCTACCCGGGCTGGCTCCCGGCCGACCAACTGGTCGGTGTCGAGGGGGCCGTCACCGGCGACCCGCTCGTGGTGGACGCCACGGTCACCGGGCTGCGCTCCGACCCGGACGGCCCGGTGGTGCTGCCCGGCGTCGTCGTCGGCACCCGTCTCGTCCCGGCCGGCCCTGCGCGTGGCGGGTGGCGGCCGGTGCACGTCCCCGGTCGGGCCACGCCGCTCTGGCTGTCCGACAGCCAGCTCGTCCCAACGCCGGTCGGGCCACCCGACCCCGCCGACGTGCTCGCCGTGGCCCAGCGACTGCTGCACGTGGCCTACATCTGGGGCGGGCTCTCCGCGCACGGCATCGACTGCTCGGGCCTCGTCCACCTGGCCTGGCGCCGGTTCGGGGTGCTGCTGCCGCGCGACGCCGACGACCAGGCGGTGGCGACGAACCCGCTGCCGCTGGGCGCGGAACGCCCCGGCGACCTCTACTTCTTCGCCCGCCCCGGCCGCAAGATCCACCACATCGGCATCGTCACCGCCGTCGCCGGGGGTCGCGGCAGTCGGCGGATGCTGCACGCCTGCTACCGGCGGCGGCGGGTGCTGGAGGAGCCGATGGCCGCCGACCGCGCCGCGACACTTGTCGGCGTGCACCGGGTCTGACCGGCCGGGCGCCTCCTGGGCACCCGGCCGGCGTGGTTTCAGCGTCGGGCCTCGGTCAACTCGCGGCGCCGGTCCCGAGCGGACTTGACGAGGCTGGCGATCGTGGCGACGCCAAGCGTGCCGACGATGACCAGCAGGGAGAGCCAGATCGGGATGTGTGGCGCCCAGCCGACGTGCTCCCCACCGTTGATGAACGGCAGGTTGTTGTCGGCCAGCGCCTCCAGCACCAGCTTGACCCCGATGAAGCCCAGCACGACGGCGAGCCCGTAGCTCAGGTAGATCAGTCGGCTGAGCAGGCCGCCGAGCAGGAAGTAGAGCTGGCGCAGACCCATGAGCGCGAAGACGTTGGCGGTGAAGACCAGGTACGGCTCCTGGGTGATGCCGAAGATCGCCGGGATCGAGTCCAGGGCGAAGATCAGGTCGGTGGTGCCGATGGCGATCATCACGATCAGCAGCGGGGTGAAGAGCCGGCGACCGCCCTCGTGGGTGGTCAGCTTCGCGCCGTCGTACGTCTTGGAGATCGGCAGCGCCTTACGGCTCCACCGGATCAGCAGGTTCTCGGAGAACTCGTCCTCGTCCGGCTCGCCCTGACGCGCCAGGTTCACCGCCGTGTAGATCAGGAACGCCCCGAAGATGTAGAACACCCAGGAGAACTGGCTGATCAGCGCCGCGCCCGCAGCGATGAAGCCACCGCGCATCAGCAACGCCAGCACGATGCCGACGAGCAGCACCTTCTGCTGGTACTGCCGGGGCACCCCGAAGCGGGCCATGATGATCACGAAGACGAAGAGGTTGTCGACCGAGAGGCTGTACTCGGTGAGCCAGCCGGTGTAGAACTGCCCCGCCAAGCTGGCCCCGGAGGTCAGCCAGACGCCGACGCCGAAGAGCAGGGCCAAGCCTACGTAGAAGGCGACCCAGAGGCTCGACTCCCGCACACTCGGCTCATGCGGACGCCGTCCGATGATCAACAAATCGACGAGCAGCACCGCGGTCAGTGCGACGAGAGTTCCCGCCCACACGAGCCCGGACACGTCCAACGTTTCATTCCTCCGGCAGACACGCGGCGTCGGGCAAACCGTACGCCGCAGCGCGTGCCGATGTGCCTCTGTCGCTCACTCTGGTGACTGTCGGAGGTCTCTTCCGCCGCCGACCGCGAACGGACGGCGACCGACGAAACCGGGTCGGCGCCGACCATCCGGCGATCCGACCGTGCTGACGACTTCGTCGCGGGGGAATACTCCCCTCCTCGGGAACCATTCTTGCCCACCACTCGCCGTGATCACACTCCGGGCGGGCGGTGTGTGATCCGCCGCAGTGGCATCACACACCACCTCTAGCTTCCTAGGCAGCTAGCGTGGATCGGGTGCGGCGATCGGGTCCGCAAGAGTCCAGCCCGCGGCGAGCAGGGCGTCGCACGCTGCGACAGCCCGCGCCAGCCGCTCGACGTGTGACCCGGTCAGCTCCACCACCGGCACACCACAGCCGGCCAACTCGGCGCGGAACCGCCCGGTCATCCAGCTCCGCAGATGCTCGCCGTCGCGCAACCCGTCGTCGGCGAAGGGCACGCCCCGATGATCGGTCAACAGATACAACGCCGGACGCCGTGCCGCCGCCCGGACCTGCGACGACGCGCTGCCGAGGTAGCGCTCCTCCCAGACCGCGGTGGCCCGCGCGTCGGTGTCGCAGAACAGCAGCGGCCCCGACGAACGAGCCGCGGCGTCCTCAGCCGCCTGCTGCTCCCGGACCACCGTACGAAAATCGTCCCGATCCCAACTGACGTCGAAGACAGTCGCCGACCGTGAGACCTCCCGGAGCCGGGCCAGCTTGCGGGCTGTCAGATCCCGCCCGAACTCCGGCACCCAGACCGTGCCGTAGTGCGCGGCCAACGCCGCCGCCATCGTCGTCGTACCTGTCGACTCGGCGCCGACCACCACCACCCGCCGGACGAACCAGGCACGCACCGGCGGGCTCAGCCACCGCCAGTGACCCGCCGGGTCCGCGCGCACCGCCGTGCCCGACACCGGCACGGTCCGCCGATCCGGATCCACCGACACGGGTACGGCGTCGAAGCGGCGCGCCAACTCCACGCCGTACGCCTCAGAGGAGAAGACCGCGTCCACAGGCCCCGGCCCGACCGCCGCGCGGAACACGGCGCAGTGCGCGTCCCAGACCGCCGGGTCCGCATAGTCCACCGGGTGGTCGTCATAGCGCCCGACGAACCGCACCCACGGCGTGTCGGCGTGCACCTCCCGCAGCCAGCCCAGCCGCACCGCCAGCGGGATGGACTCCCGGCGCGACGGCGCCACCACCACCGTCACCGCGGCGCAGCGGGCGGCGGCGGCCGCGATGAGCGCGTGGTGCCCGGCGTGCGGCGGATAGAACTTCCCCACCACCATCCCGTGCCCGAACTCGGCCGCCGACGCCCGTGCCCTCTGCTCCGGCGCCGACGGACCCTCCGGTGCCCGCCCTGTCACGCGCTCACCGGCGACGGGCCGGGTGCGACAGGGGTCGGCGGGTCGAGCCGGCGCAAATCGGCCCGCCAGGCGCGCAGGCCCAGCACGCACAGGGCGAGGAAGACCAGATAGAGCCCGGCGGTCAGGTGCAGCCCCTTGTATGCGTACAGCGGGATGTAGATCAGGTCGGCGGCGATCCACAACCACCAGCTCTCCACCCGCTTGCGGGTCTGCCCGTACGTGGCGAGCAGCGACAGCGCCGTGGTCAGCGCGTCCGGCAACGGCACCGTCGAGTCGGTGGCCCGGTCCAGCAGGGTCCAGAGTGAGCCGGTGAGCAACACACCGACCACTGCCAGCACCAGCCACTCCCCCCGCCCGGTCCGGCTCACCGTCAACCTGCTCCGGCGCTCGCCGCCGAACAACCAGTGCCACCAGCCGTAGCAGCCAAGCGCGACGTAGACGACCTGGAGCCCGGCATCGGCGTACAGGCCGGCCGTCCAGAACAGCAGCATGAGCAGCAGCACATTGGCGATGCCGACCGGCCAGTTGGCGATCCGCTGCCGGGCCACCAGCCACACGTTGAGAACACCCGTGGCGAACCCCAGCAGCTCCGCCCACGTGGTGCCGGTCCCGGCCACCTCGAACGCGGTGCCGGTGAGCCAGTCGATGATCACGATGCCCTCCCCGGGCACCACCCTAGGGGCATCGACGGGCCCCGCACACACCCCGTGACACACGGGCTCCCCAGCCGTGGGAGGCTTCCCCCATGGTGCTAGAGGTCGCGCTGATCGACGTACTGCCCGGGCACGAGGACGCGTTCGCCGCCGCGTACGCCAAGGGTCACCCGGTCCTCGCCGGGACCCCCGGCTGCCGTTCGGTGCGGATGACCCGGGGCATCGAGTCCCCGACCCGGTTCGTGCTGCTCGTCGAATGGGACTCGGTCGAGGCGCACGAGGAGAACTTCCGGGCCACCGACCGGTTCGCGCAGTGGCGCGACCTGATCGGGCCGCACTTCGCCGGGCCGCCGCTCGTCGAGCATTTCCTCGACGTGCCGGCCTGAGCGGAGCTGTCGTACCCCCCGCTTATCGTGCGCACCGCACGCGTCGGTCCCCGGTCCCGACGGGCTCGGGGGCGCCGGGCCCGGTGACCGCGCGGCGTGCCGCCGTGCGCGTCACCCGACGGCTCACTCGCCGACGCGCCGGGCCAACGCCGTGACCGTCTCCTCCGGTGACAGAGCAGCCGCCAACAGCGCCTCGGTCATCCGCTCGTACCGCTCGACGTCGAGCGTCGTCGCCAACCGGACGTCTGTGGTCAGCGCCTCAAGCATCACCGTGCGCGGATCCTCCGGGTCGGGAAAGGCATACCACGAGTACGGCGTGAGCGGATGCAGCCCGTCGCCGGACGCCCCGCGCGGCAGCAGCCGCACCGTCACGTGCGCCAGCCCGGTCACTACCACCAGATGGCGCAGCTGCTCCCGCCAGACCGCGACCGGCAGGTCACCCGGCTCGCACACCGCCTCGGCGAGCACCGCCGTGTAGCGGGGCGGGTCGGCCCGGCGCAGCACCTCCTGCCGCAGCCCCCGGGCGCGCACCTCGGCCTCCACGTCGACCTTCGGCGTGACAAGGGCGCCCGCGGCGACCCGGGAACGGGCGTACGCAGGTGTCTGCAGCAGCCCTGGCACGACCGCCGGTTGGTACTCGACAATGTGCGCCGCGCCCGCCTCCAACTCGGCGTAGACGCGCTGGCGCTCACTCATCTCGCCGAGCGTCTTCCACCAGCCACGGCTGGTGGCGGCGTCCCGTGCGATCACGATGAGCGCGTCCCGGTCCGTCACCGGCACCTGGTAGGTGTCGAGCAGGTCCAGCACGTCGGCGAGATCCGGGCGGCTCTGACCCAGCTCGATGCGGGACAGCTTCGACGTCGAGGCCCAACCCAACCGGTCGCAGACCTGCTCCAGGGTCAGCGCCTGACGTCGGCGTAGCTGGCGCAGCTCGGCGCCGAGCCGTGCGCGTCGAATGACAGGACTTGTTGGCAACGGCATCCCGGCCTCCCCATCGAGGGAGCGTACGCAGGGCGATCACCCAGTGCAATAGCTTGCTCGCACACCGCAATCAAACGGTCGATGCGGCGAACCTGTCGAACGGCCCTTAGCTGCCGTTCGACAGGTTCTCGACAGTGCTCGCCGAGTCGCACCGACCGGACCGCCCCTGTGGATGCCAGCCGGCCCGGGTGATCACTTCACGCCGGCGACGTCCATCCCCCGCAGCTCCTTCTTCAGGTCGGAGACCTCGTCGCGGATGCGCGCCGCCAACTCGAACTGCAGCTCGCGGGCGGCTGCCAGCATCTGGTCGTTGAGCTCCTGGATGAGCTGGGCGAGGTCGGCGCGGGCCATGCCCTCCCGGGAGGTGGTGGCGACAGCGGACCGGCTGCGGCTGCGGGTCTCCTTGACCGGCGCCTTGCCCCGGGAGAGCTGCCGCGCCGCACCGCCGACCCGGGAGTTTTCGGTGTCCTCCGCCTCGCGGTAGATGTCGTCCAGAATGTCGTGGATCTTCTTACGCAGCGGCTCGGGGCTGATCCCGTGCGCCTCGTTGTGCGCGATCTGCTTGGCGCGACGCCTGTCGGTCTCGTCGATCGCCGCCGCCATCGACGGAGTGATCTTGTCGGCGTACATGTGCACCTGGCCGGAGACGTTACGGGCGGCCCGACCGATGGTCTGGATCAGGGAGCGACCGCTGCGCAGGAAGCCCTCCTTGTCGGCGTCGAGGATCGCCACAAGCGACACCTCCGGCAGGTCCAGACCCTCGCGGAGCAGGTTGATGCCGACGAGCACGTCGTACTCACCCTGGCGCAGCTCGCGCAGCAACTCCACCCGGCGCAGCGTGTCGACCTCGGAGTGCAGGTAACGCACCCGGACGCCGTTCTCCAGCAGGTAGTCCGACAGATCCTCGGCCATCTTCTTGGTCAGGGTGGTGACGAGCACCCGCTCGTCGATGTCGGTGCGCAGCTTGATCTCGTGCATGAGGTCGTCGATCTGGCCCTTGGTCGGCTTGATCACGACCTGCGGGTCGACAAGGCCTGTGGGCCGGATGACCTGCTCGACGAACTCGCCCTGGGCCTGCTCCATCTCCCACGTGCCGGGGGTCGCGGAGAGGTAGACCATCTGGCCGACCCGCTCCAGGAACTCGTCGAAGCGCAACGGCCGGTTGTCGGCGGCACTGGGCAGCCGGAACCCGTGGTCGATGAGCATCCGCTTGCGCGACGCGTCGCCCTCGTACATGCCGCCGATCTGCGGGATCGTCACGTGCGACTCGTCGACGACCGTGAGGAAGTCGTCCGGGAAGTAGTCGAGCAGGCAGTGCGGCGGGCTGCCGGGCAGCCGACCGTCCATGTGCATGGAGTAGTTCTCGATGCCGGAGCAGAAGCCGACCTGCCGCATCATCTCGATGTCGTACGTCGTGCGCATCCGCAGCCGTTGCGCCTCCAGCAGCTTGCCCTGCCGCTCCAACTCGGCCAGGCGCTCGGCCAACTCGGCCTCGATGTCGCGGATGGCCCGCTCCATCCGCTCCGGGCCGGCCGCGTAGTGCGTCGCCGGGAAGATCACCAACTGGTTGACCTCGCGGACCACGTCACCTGTCAACGGGTTGAGGTAGTAGAGCTTCTCCACCTCGTCGCCGAACATCTCGATGCGGACCGCCAGCTCCTCGTACGCCGGGATGATCTCCAGCGTGTCGCCGCGGACGCGGAAGGTGCCCCGCTGGAAGGCCATGTCGTTGCGGGTGTAGCGGATGTCGACAAGCCGCCGCAGCAACTGGTCGCGGTCGACCTCCTGGCCGACCTCGACCCGGATCGCCCGGTCGAGGTATTCCTCAGGGGTGCCCAGACCGTAGATCGCCGAGACCGTCGCCACCACGACCACGTCGCGGCGGGTGAGCAGCGACATCGTCGCCGAGTGCCGCAGCCGCTCGACCTCCTCGTTGATCGAGGAGTCCTTCTCTATGTAGGTGTCGGTCTGCGGGATGTAGGCCTCGGGCTGGTAGTAGTCGTAGTACGAGACGAAGTATTCGACAGCGTTGTCCGGCAGCAGCTCGCCGAACTCCTTCGCCAGCTGCGCGCAGAGCGTCTTGTTCGGGGCGAGCACCAGGGTCGGGCGCTGCAACCGCTCGATCAGCCACGCCGTGGTGGCGCTCTTGCCGGTGCCGGTCGCGCCGAGCAGCACCGTGTTGCGGTCGCCGCGTCGAACCCGCCGCTCAAGGTCGTCGATGGCGGCCGGCTGGTCACCGGCCGGCTGGAAGTCGCTGACGACTTGGAAGCGACCGTCGAGCCGAGGAATGTCGAGCGCCATGACCTCAACGGTACGCCGGAGGTCCGACAGGTTCCGGCCGTCGCGCAGGCTACGTGATCGGCTTCGATATTCTCATTGTGTGGCGCATGTCACCAGGACTACCCTCTTCATGTAGGCCGCTCGCGGCGGCCGACCGGGCCGGTGGCCGAGCCGTCATCACGGCCGGCCGCCCCCGGCACAGCGGTCGCAGCACCCGGCCCATCCGGCGTGCGCACCCGTGTGGTCGCGCTCACGGCGCAGACCGGCCGCCGCGAGCGCCCCTGCTCGTCACCCCAGTGCCGTCCCGCCCGTTTCACATCCGTGGACACCTCTGCGACCCCGGCACCCGAGCCCGATCCCGGGGACCCGCCCCGGCGCCACCGCACCGGCACCACAGGCGGCCGACGCGGCACCGGTCGGCCTGGCACCGGCCGACGCGGCGCGGACACCGACGCGGGCCGGCCCGGCTCCGGTCGGCACCGCGGCGGTTCGGCGAGCGCCGCACCCACCACCACCGGTCGATCGGCGGGTGCTCCCGCCAGCGGGCGCACCGACACCAGCGGGCCCTCCTCCCGGACGAGCCGCACCGCCGACGCCAGCGACGTCACCGACACCGACGCGGATGCCGTCGGGCCGTCCCCGGCGAGCCGCCGCCGGCGTACGGTGCTGCTGCTGCTCGGGCTGACCGCTGTGACGTCCGCGACGGCGCTTGTGATCGGGCTGCTGAGCTGGGCGCCCGACCCTCCCGAGCCGGCCCGGCCGCTTACCGTCGCGGAGGCCGAGCGACTGGCCGCGATTCGGGTCACCAACCTGCGGGACCTGCGCTCCGGGGTGCACGTCACGGCCGGCACCGGTGCCGCCCGTACCGAGCTGGTGGGGTGGGTGGACTGGTCGCGGCCCCTGCTCTACCTGGACGTGGGCGGGCCGGGGGCGGGCGCCGACCGGGGTCTGTTGCAGAGCACCGGGTCGGTGCTGGTGATCCGACCGGACCCGACGGCCGTGCCCACCCCCGCCGCGCCGCCACTCGTGCCACCTCCGGACCGCTGGCGGCTGCACCGGCTGACCCCCGGCGCGGGGCTGGCGCCGGTCCTCGACCTGCTCCGGGGCCTTTCCGCCGACCGTCCGGACCCGGCGGACGGCGACGCCCGTTGGGTCGCCCGGGAGGTGCTGGCGGCCGGGCCGGTGGACGTCGTGTCGGCACCGCTGCACACCACTACCGCGCCTGCCCCGGCCAGCGCCACGCCAGCCAGCAGCACCACGCCAGGCAGCAGCGGAACACCAGCCGGCAGCACCGCCGAGGCCGCGCCAGAACCGTCGACCCGCTACTGGCTGGACCAGGATGCGCGGCTGCACAAGCTGACGACCCGGCTGCCCGGCGTCGGTCCCGTCACCGTGCTCCTCAACCGGGTCGACCGGCCCACGCTGCGCCCGGTGGACGCGCTCGGTGGCCGCCCCGGTCTGCCCCGCGCCCTGACCGACGCGGAGCAGCGGCGGGTGGCCCGGTTGCCGGTCCGACTACGCGCCCAGGGCGGCGCGACTGTGACGCTGAGCGCGCCGGTGGGCACGGACACCAACCTGCGGGGCTCGGGCTGGTTGAGCTGGACCGCCGGCACCGCGTACCTGGCCGTCGCCGACCTGGGCGCACCCGAGCGCCGGACCCTGCTGCACCGGGCCGCGGCAGGCCTGTCCCGGACGGACGTACCGGCCGAGGCCAGTGGCGGCGGCACCGCGGAGACCCCGGGCCGACCGCCGCTTCCGGTGCCCGCCGGAACGTGGCGGCCCACCCGGTCGGCCCGGGACGACCTGGACCTGCTTGTCGACGCCGCGGTGGCCGCCGCCGGGCCGGTGGCGCAACGCGGCGCGGCCCTGCGGATACGCGAGGACGTCGCCGACGGGCGGATCGTGGACGTCGTGGAGCTGCGCACGGCCGCCGCGCGGCTGCGCTACTGGATCGAGCGGGACGGGTCGCTGCGCCGGGTGGAGCTGCACACCGGCGCCGGCGTGTGGGCACAGCTGGACCTCAGTCCGGCAGTGGTACCCCGCCTCGACCCGCCGCCCACCGCCCGAACGGGCAGCCCGCCACGGCCGGGCGTCCGCTGATCCACCGACCACCCGACGCGCCGCCCGGGTCTCAGGGCCGCCAGCCGGTCTGCGCGGCCCACTGCTCGGCCCGCAGGTACTCCTCGTCGAACCAGGGATCGCGGGCCGTGCCGGAGCCGCCGACGTCCGGTGCCGCTTCGACCAGATCCCGCTTGAGCAGCAGGTACGCGGCGCGCTGATCCGGGTCGGCGCGCAGGTGGTCGCGCATCAGCAGCGCGTACCGCCAGCCCGGGGAGTCGGCCGCCCGCACGTGCAGGCGCACCGGCCGGCCCGGGTCGGCGCTGCCGTGCAGCCGCTTCTCCCACCGGCCCTGGCCGGCCGGACGCGGATCGTCCCACCAGTGCCCCGGCACACGGGGAAACCCGGCGTTCGCCAGCCGGTCGGCAAGCACCCCGTCGGCGTCGGCGAGGGTGGGCACGGCCACCTGCACGTCGATGACGTCGGCGGCGGCCGAGCCGGGCACCGCTGTCGCGCCGATGTGGTCGATCCGCAGGTCGGCCGGGGCGAGCGCGTGCCGGATCCGAGCGGCCAGCCGGGCGTACTGCTCGGGCCAGATCGGGTCGCTCGTCGCCACCCGGCCCTGCTCTGGCGCGACCACCCGCCGTTGCCGCAGGTTGTGCGCGTAGGGCTGGAGCCGCTGCCGCCACAGCGCGTCGACGGCGGCGTGCAGCGCACCGAGGCTCGCGTCGTTTGTCAGCACCACGTCCGCCGCCGCGCGACGACGCGCGTCGTCGGCCTGCGCGGCGATCCGCCGCTCGGCCTCCGCGCGGTCCATCCCCCGGTTGCGCGTCAGTCGCTCCAGTCGGGTCGCGACGGCCGTCTGCACCACGACCACCAGGTGGTACGTCGGCGCGAGCCCCACCTCCACTAGCAGCGGTACGTCGTTGACGACTATCGCGTCCGGCGCCGCCGCGGCCATCAACTCGGCGGTACGGGCGCGGACCCGGGGATGGGTGATCGCCTCCAGGCGGCGCCGGGCGGCCTCGTCGGCGAACACCACAGCGCCCAGCGCGGCGCGGTCGAGCGCGCCGTCGGCGTCCAGCACCCGCTCAGAGAAGGTGGCGACGATCTCGGCCAGTCCTTCGGTGCCCGGTGCGACGACCTCCCGCGCGACGCGATCCGCGTCGATGAGCACCGCACCCAACTCGACAAGCCGCGCGGCCACCGCGCTCTTGCCCGACCCGATACCGCCGGTCAACCCCACTCTCAGCACCCGACCAGTCAACCGGATCACGAATGCCGCCGCCAAATCCACCCCCGTACGGCGGGTACGGCGAGGGCCCCGCCCCCGACGATCCGAAGATCGTGGGGACGGGGCCCTTCGTCGTTCAGCGGGTCACTTACCGCCGGCGAGCTTCTCCCGCAGTGCGGCGAGCGCCTCGTCGGTGGCCAGCGTGCCGGCCGGCTCCTCGGCCTGCCGGCTCGGGGCCGGGCTGGACGAGGAGGTGGTGCCACCGCCGCCGCCAGCGGCCGGAACGGCCGGAGTCGGGTTGGCAGCAGCCTCGGCGTCGGCGGCCCGAGAGGTCTGCACCTGCTTGGTGTGGGCCTCCCAGCGCTGACGGGCCTCGGCGTACTGGTTCTCCCAGGTCTCGCGCTGCTTGTCGTACCCCTCGAGCCACTCGCCCGTCTCGGGGTCGAAGCCCTCCGGGTAGATGTAGTTGCCCTCGGCGTCGTACGTCGCGGCCATGCCGTAGAGGGTCGGGTCGAAGTGCTCCTCGCCCTCGACGAAGCCCTCATTGGCCTGCTTGAGCGACAGCGAGATCCGGCGACGCTCAAGGTCGATGTCGATGACCTTGACCATGACCTCGGAGCCGACCTGGACGACCTGCTCCGGGATCTCCACGTGGCGCTCGGCCAGCTCGGAGATGTGGACCAGGCCCTCGATGCCGTCGTCCACCCGGACGAACGCACCGAACGGCACCAGCTTGGTGACCTTACCCGGCACGATCTGCTGGATCGCGTGGGTGCGGGCGAACTGCCGCCACGGGTCCTCCTGCGTCGCCTTCAGCGACAGGGAGACACGCTCGCGGTCCAGGTCGACGTCCAGGACCTCGACCTCGACCTCCTGGCCCACCTCGACGACCTCGGACGGGTGGTCGATGTGCTTCCAGGACAGCTCGGAGACGTGCACCAGACCGTCGACGCCGCCGAGGTCCACGAACGCGCCGAAGTTGACGATCGAGGACACGACGCCCTTGCGGACCTGGCCCTTCTGCAGCTTGTTGAGGAACTCGGTGCGCACCTCGGACTGCGTCTGCTCCAGCCAGGCCCGGCGGGACAGGACCACGTTGTTGCGGTTCTTGTCCAGCTCGATGATCTTGGCCTCGAGCTCACGCCCGACGTACGGCTGCAGGTCACGCACGCGCCGCATCTCGACAAGGGACGCGGGCAGGAAGCCGCGCAGCCCGATGTCGAGGATGAGGCCACCCTTGACAACCTCGATGACCGAGCCGCGGACGACACCGTCCTCGTCCTTGATCTTCTCGATCGTGCCCCAGGCCCGCTCGTACTGCGCCCGCTTCTTGGAGAGGATCAGACGACCCTCCTTGTCCTCCTTCTGGAGGACCAGGGCCTCGATGTGGTCACCAACCGTCACAACCTCGGCGGGGTCCACGTCGTGCTTGATCGACAACTCCCGAGAGGGGATGACACCCTCGGTCTTGTAGCCGATGTCGAGCAGGACCTCGTCCCGATCGACCTTGACGACGGTGCCTTCGACAATGTCGCCGTCGTTGAAGTACTTGATGGTCTCGTCGATCGCGGCGAGGAATGCCTCCTCGGAACCGAGATCGTCGTGGGTGACCCGGGTGGCGCTCGAGGGGGCCTCGATGCTGCTCGTCATGTGGGCGGTTGCTCCGGTCGGTGGGTTGTCACAGCAGGCTGGTGTCGCAGTGACCTGTTCGCGCCAGCGGATCCGTCGCCGGGCACACCGAACGATCGCCTAGTGAGATCATGATGTGCTTCGTCGACCGCGCACCTGCTCCCTGCCGAGACACACGATCCGCGAGCGCATCGTCTAGCCTACCGTGCGCATTACCACAGCGTGCAAGCCCTCCCGTCTCCTCGCCGTGTGACGACCTGCGAAAGCCGAACAATCGCCCGGAAACCACCACTCGTGTCTCCTGTGTCACAGCGGCCCCAGCCGCCCCGTCGAGCCGCCGCCGCGAGGGTCCGCCGCGCACGCCCCCACATGATCGACTCGGCTTCCTGGAAACCGGGGTGTCCCACCGGCCCGGACACCGCGACGTCACGGAAACCGAGTCGATCAAGCCGCCCTGGCGCGAGGAGTCCCGCAGATCGTTGGACGCGCCGCCGTACCCAATGGGGTGGGTGGGGCCTAGCGTGAGCGCGTGGATGACGACAGCCGGGTTACCCGGCGCCGGGTAGGTGACGCCGAGGCCCGGCGTGCGAACCGCGGCTGGTGGGACACCGACGCCGACGACTACCAGGCTGAGCACGGCGCGTTCCTCGGCGACGTGGACTTCGTCTGGTGCCCGGAGGGTCTGCGGGAGGCCGACGCCCGGCTGCTCGGTGACGTGTCCGGGCGGCGGGTGCTGGAGGTGGGTTGCGGGGCGGCAGCCGCCGCCCGCTGGCTGGCCACCCAGGGCGCCCGGCCGGTCGCCTTCGACCTGTCCGCGGGCATGTTGCGGCACGCCGCGCAGGCCGCCGACCGCAGCGGGGTACGCGTGCCGCTCGTGCAGGCCGACGCGCTCGCCCTGCCGTTCGCCGACGAGTCGTTCGACACCGCCTGCACCGCCTTCGGCGCGATTCCGTTCGTGGACGACTCGGCGGCCCTGCTCGCCGAGGTGCACAGGGTGCTGCGGCCCGGCGGCCGGTGGGTGTTCTCGGTGACCCACCCGATGCGGTGGATCTTCCTCGACGACCCGGGCGAGGGCGGGCTGACGGCGGTGCACTCCTACTTCGACCGCTCCCCCTACGTGGAACAGGACGAATCGGGCGTGGCCACCTACGTCGAGCAGCACCGCACGCTCGGCGACCGGATCCGCGAGCTGGTCGGCGCCGGGTTCCGACTGCTGGATCTCGTGGAGCCGGAGTGGCCGCAAGGACACGAAGGGATCTGGGGGCAGTGGAGCCCGCTGCGCGGCAAGCTCTTCCCCGGCACCGCCATCTTCGTCACCGAGAAGCCGCTCGGCTGAGCGCGTCGCACCCGCGGTCCGACCTGCGTCGCATCGATGGCCGGTACGCTCACACCATGAGCGCCGAGCCCATCCCGACATCACCTGGCCCCTGGTGTCCGGACCCGATGCGGCAGCAGCGTGCCGACTACACGCTGGAGGACCTGCTCGCCCTGCCGGACGACGCGCCCCGCGTCGAACTCGTCGACGGAGTTATCCAGGTGACACCCTCCCCCACCCTGGGCCACCAGAACATATCCAGCATGCTCTGGCTCTGGCTGCACAACCACGTGCCGACTCACCTCGGCGCCGCGCAGTCCGTCGGAGTCAGGCTCAGCCACAACACCAGTCGACAGCCCGACGTACTGCTCTATCGCGCCACGGTGCCGCCTGATCGGTCCATGCTGCGGTCGGAGGACGTCGTGCTCGCCGTGGAGATCGTTTCGCCAGGCACCCGACGGATCGACAGGTTCGCCAAACCCGGCGAGTACGCCGCCGCCGGCATCCCCTTCTACTGGCGGATCGAGCAGGATCCGGTGCACGTCTACGCGTACCGGATCGGTGAGCGGGTCGGCCCGGGCGGCGAGCGACAGTACGAGTTGGCGGCCGACGGCGCTGACGTGATCGAGCTGACCGAGCCTTTCGAGATCAAACTGCCGATCACCGAAATCACACCGTAGTCGGCGGTTCGGCTACCGTTTCGCCCCCGGCGGTGCCGGGTAGCCGGGCGTATGGCCGAGCAGAGGGAATTCCGCGAGGGTGACCACGTCTCCTGGGCCAGTCACAGCGGCCGGGCGCGCGGCGTGGTCAGGGAGAAGCTGACCGATCGGACACACGTACGCGGCCACACCGTGAACGCGACCGAGGACGAGCCGCAGTACCGGATCCGCAACGACGACTCGGGCCGCGACGTGGCCCACCGCCCCGAGGCGCTGCGTCATGAGCAGAGCTGACGATCAGGGCCGGGACACCTACCGGGAGTTCACCGAGGCGGTGAACATGAAGCCCGGCGAGCTGTCGTCCTGGCTGGAGACCGACGAGTCGAAGCAGGTCGGCTGGCACAAGGGTGGCCACTCCGGTGGCGGCGAGTCGGTGGGGCACGACTCCGGGCGCAAGATCGTCAACCTGCTGCGCCGGAAACGCGACGACCTGTCCGAGGGCGACTACAAGCACATGCGCAAGGTTGTCGGCTACGTCCGCCGGCACATGGCCCAGCGCCCCTCGGGCAACGTCCGCGACACGAGGTGGCGCTGGTCCCTCATGAACTGGGGCCACGACCCCCTGAAGTAGCCGGTCATGCCGGCCCCGCCGCAGGGCGACACTGAGCGTGAGGTCCACCCGGGGCGACACTCCGACGACCAGCAGCAGCCCCGCCGAGCCCGGCGCTCCGCTCCCGCGACCCATGCAGGACCACCCTCCGGGTCTTTCATCGAACGAAGGAATCGTTCACCAGATGAAGCTGAGGGAAGACCCTGTCAACGGCGGACTGGAACTGACCCCCTAGCGACGGATTGGGATTGACCCCCCGGAGGTCGTTTGTCCTACTTGTCGCGGTCTTTCGCGAGGAGTTCTCGGCGGGCTTTGGTGCGGTAGGACTCGCCTGCGAGGGTGAGGACCTCGGCGTGGTGCACGAGGCGGTCGATCATCGCGGCGGCGACGACTTCGTCGCCGAAGACCTCGCCCCACCGCCCGAACGGCAGGTTCGAGGTGACGAGTATGGAGCCGGTCTCGTAGCGGGATGCGACGAGTTGGAAGAAGAGGTTCGCCGCGTCGGTGTCGAAGGGGATGTAGCCGACTTCGTCGACGATGATGAGCTTGTAGCGGCGGATCTTCTTCAGCTCGGCTTCCAGGGCGCCGGCGTGGTGGGCGCGGGCGAGTCGGTCGATCCAGTTCGTCGCGGTGTCGAACAGGACCGAGTAGCCGGACTGGGTGGCCTTGATCCCGAGCCCGATCGCCAGGTGGGTCTTGCCCAAGCCGGGCGGGCCGAGGAGGATCACGTTCTCCGCCTTCGGGATGAACGTCGCCGTGGCCAGGTGCGCGAGCACGTCCTTCCTGAGGCTCGGCAGGTGGTCGAGGTTGAAGTCTTCCAGGGTCTTGATCGCCGGGAAGTGCGCGGTGCGGATCCGCATCGTCGTGCCGGCGGACTCTCGGTCGGCGACTTGCCGTTCCAACACGGCGGCGAGGTACTCCTCGTGCGACCAGTTCGCCTCCCTGGCCTGGTCGGCCAAGATCTCCCAGGTCCGCCCGATCGTGGGCGTCTTGAGGACTCTGGTGAGGTAGGCGAGCTTGGATCCCAGCCCGTCCGGCGTCGGTGTGCTCTTCGTTGTCGTGGTCATCTACTTCCCTTCGACTGCGTTTTCCTGGACCGCCTCGGGGCCGGGGCGGGGGTCGAAGTCCACGCCGAACAGGGCGTCGTAGTCCGGCAAGGCACGGATCGCCACGACGTGCCCATCAGCGTGGGAACGAGTCGAGGCCTGCCGCCGGCGGGCGGCCAAGTCCTGGCGCAGCAGCCGGGCGGTGGCCTGATGCTCGGGATCGGTGATCGTGCGGGCGTG
>NZ_JBIAZG010000007.1:0-260872 GCF_042898885.1 Micromonospora sp. NPDC000316 | reverse complement strand
CGGCTGTTCCGGAAAAAGTGAGTGTTCGCAGGCGGCCACGCCTGCTGAGACGGGTCCGAGAAACCATACTGATCCTCCAGTGGTGGGGAGAGGAAATACCTGTCGTCGTTCCGGTGGGCGGCCCTTTGGGACGGTTGTGGGCGTGGCCGCCTGGCAGGTGGATGGGCCTGACGGCCGCGTGGGGCGCCTCCAATGCGGAAGTGATCCAGTTAACGTTCACGCTGATCGATGCCTCCCAGGCTGGCAGAAAATTCCAGGAGTTTCAACCGGTAGTTTCGGGCCTGTTGCGGATCGCCGAGGCTGCCGGCGGCGCGCGCCGGGCCGGCTACGGCTGCTCAACAGGTAAGCGTGGGCCCGCTAGCGTCGGGCCGAGCGCACCGGCTCGGCGAGAGGGCGACCGACGCGAAACACCGCGAGAGGTTGGCCGTCCACCCGCTCGGCGAGCCGAGCGGCCGTCGGCGGGCAGTCGATGAGCTGGCTGAGTGGATGGACCGCCAGGCCGTGCCGGGCGAGAGTCAGCCACGTACGCAGAAGGCGTCTGCCTGCGGCGATGCGGTCCTCGTCGTCAGCGAGCAGGACCAGGATGCTGCCGTCGTAGCGCAACAGGCCGCGGCCACTGGCGGCCAGCAGGGCCGGAAGGCCCAGCCGACGGGTGACCGGGTACGCGCGAAGCGCGGTGGACAGGGCCCACGCCTCTAACCGGGACAGGGCGAGCGCCCGGTCGGTGAGCCCGTCGAGGTGGTATCGAGGATGGCGTGGGCTGAGGCGCAGCCAGTCGCGCAATTCGACAGCGACGGGCGGCGTGCCGAACATCCAGCGGTCGGCAACCTCCAGATCGGCAGCGAGATCCCGGGCCGGAATGTGTGCGATGCCGGGCCCGAGGTCGGCGATGACGTCGGCGCCGACGTACCCGGGCGCGTAGGGACCACGGGCGACCCGGCGGGCCTCGACGTCGGCGATCGTGAAGGGCGTCGGGTAACGCTGCGGCCCGGGGACCAGTTGCGGACCGGGGGCCGCGGTGACGGAGAGGCCGAGTTCGGCGGAGACGATGAGGCAGGTCTCCATGAAGGCGCCGATGCCGAGGGCCAGGTCGCGGCCGGTCGGGTCGGAGTCGGGCAGGCTACGGGCGGCGTCGACATCGATGACGATCCTGTCGGCGTGGTATTCCGGTCGCCACGGCTGCGTGTTGTGCGCGCTCGGTGCCCGGTTGCAGATCGCCTCGTTGGCCCGCAACTGCTCGACCCAGCTCACGCCGCCGCGGCCCTCTCGTAGAAGGTGTACCCGTGCAGTGGCCGCCCTCCGGCGCGCCGGTACTGGGCGGCCGAGGCGACGTTCGCCCGTTCGACGAAGGTGCTGCGCAACGTGCGGTACCCGTTGCGGGCGAGGTTGCGGTGCAGCTCCCGCGACAGCAGCGTCAGATAGCCCTTGCCCTGCTCGTCGGGCACTGTGCCCTTGATGATGAGGACGGCGTCACGTCGGTACCGGTCGCGGGTGGCGAGGAGGCGGAGCTGATTGACGACGCCGAGCCGGCCGCCGATGCGCATGAGGTATTCGGAGATGTCCGGCACTGTGACGACGAACGCGACGGGTCGGCCGGCCTTCTCGAGCCAGAGAAGCAGCGACTCGTCGAGCAGGAACGCGAGGCCGTCCGTCTGCTCCGCGAGCTGCTCGGCGGAGATGGCGGTGTAGTAGCCGAGTTGGGCGAAGCTCGCGTTGAGCATCCGCCGCAGGACCGGCAGTTGGCTGCGCAGGCGCCACCGGGAGCCGTGCCGGATGACGAGCTGTTCGGCGTCGATCCGGGCGTCGTCGAAGGCGAACCCGTGGTCGGGGTCGTCGGCAGCCGTGCCGTTGAGGTCGACAAGCCAGGTGTCCGCCTCGAACCGACTGTGAAAGCCGTGCCGCTCGTACATTCTCGGGTAGTAGGCGGGGTTCCACGCGGAGTCCACGAAGCCGCGGTCGGCGAAACCGGAGGTGATCACTCCGCCGGTCTGGTTGGGCAGCAGTGCCACCGGTCCGAAGAGTGGTCGGCCGCCGGCCCTGGCCTCGACGCCGTCCATGATGGCGGCGAAGACGTCGTCGTCATCGACGAACTCAGTGTGCCCGAACAACTGCCGCGGGCCCACCTTGGCGTCGAAGGCCGCGCTGCGGTGCACGCTTGTGCGTCCCACGACATCGCCGTGTCGATCACGGACCAGGAACAGCTCGGCGGTGCGGCGGTGGGCCGCGATGACCGATGACAGCAGGGGTACGTACCTGTCGGTCGGGTGGAGCCGGAGCGGGAAGTCGACGAACGCCCGCAGGTCGGCCCGCGACTGCACGGGAACCAGTCTCATGCGCGATGCACCGTCGGACCGGACGTCTCGGTGGACAGCGGGGTGAAGGTCGGTATGTGTGCCATGCCGTCGGACTCGGCGCGCCAGACGCCGTTGCTGTAGCCCTCGGGCTCTGCGTTGTAGAGGCGGATGTAGCCGCCTGTCGCGTTCTTCGTGCCGTGATCGGTCACCCAACACATGAGGTCGCGGTGGTGGCGGCTGCGGGCGAACTTCAGCATCGCGTCACGGTCGCTGAAGAAGGCGATGGTGCCGAGAGTGAACGGAAACTGGTAATACACGGTGTGCCAGCGGTAACCGTCCATCCGCTTCATCTGCCGGACCATCTTGAACCACACCCGAGTGAGCGTGAGGATTGAGCGCGGCCCGCGGTAGCGGGTGGCGCCGACGAACATCGCGGTCGCCTGGCCCACCGGCGGCGCGGCCGAGAAGTCGCTTGTCCTCATACCGTCACGCCCTTTACCAGGTACACATTCTTGATTTTGGAGGCGGCGTCGGCGAACGGGCCGGTGCCGAACTCGTGGACCTCCACCCGCAGGTCGGCGACCGACGGATCCTCGGCGAGGGATTCGGCGAAGTCCCGGCTGACCTCGGCGAGGTGACGCAGGACCCCGGCGCGGCAGGTGTCGACAAGGCTCTGCCACTCATCGGGACGCAGCGCCAGGTGTTCGCGAAGTTGCAGGTGGACGACCGGCCGGGTCTCCAGGTCGGCCTGCTCGGTCAACTCCAGGCAGAAGCTCTGCAGCAGGTGGGCCTGGGCATTGCCGGTGTAGAGGCCGTACTCGACGTCCTGCGGGTAGATGTTGGCGCCCATGTACGAGATCGTGCTGTCCTTGCGGCCGAACAGAAACAGCAGCGGCAACCGCATCCGGTCGACCTGCCAGGCGCGTTCCGCCTCGGCCCGCGCCTCGGGGTCGGAGATGGCGGCGAGAACGTCCGGGTACGAGACCAGCCGGCCCTCATCACCGATGTTGTAGCGGACCCGGGGACTGAGCAACGCCGTCGAGTTGATCGTGCAGAGCACCTCGTGGTCCGGGGTGGTCTCCAGGTAGGTCTCAAGCGGGTTGTACTGGAACACCATCGGCAGTCGATGCTCGTCGGCCCCGAGCAGGGCGGTGCGCAGCGCGACGTCGGTACGCAGACGTCGGCGGACCCAGACGCTGAAGTCGCTCTCACCGGCGATGCCGATGGTGAGGTCGCTGGCCCCATAGCCGGAGCGCACCTTGACGAAGCGCTCCTGCAGATAGTCGCGCAGCGCCTCGGTCATCCCCTCACCGCCGACAAGTCCGCTGATGCGGTACTCAGCCCACGGGAAGTCCTCGGCGTCGAGCTTGTCACGCAGATGCTTGAGGAACGGGGGGTACGCGGTGACGATGTAGTCGAAGCCCGGCCCGAAGTACCGCAGGGTGTCGACGATCTTCTGCAGGTCCGGTCCGGTGTTCTTCACCATCGCGATCGTGGACATCGCGATGCCGGTGTTGGTCCCGGTGGCCCAGGCGCCCATCGAGTACGCGTTGATGACGAACCGCCGCTTCGACGGAAACACCATCGTCGCGTAGCCGGCCAGGTTCTTGTGAACCGAGCGCAGCTCCCGGCGGCTGCGGATCCAGTTGAACGGCTGACCCGACGAGCCCGACGACTCGTCGACAACACTGCCGGCGATCTCGATCTCACCGTGCCAACAGCGCTGCGCCTCCGGGTACGCCTGCACGTAGGCCCGCTTGTCAGTGGGCGGGTACGACGACAGGTCGAACCACCGGAACCGCCAGTGGTTGCGGCGCAGGAAGTCGCCGTACGCCGGGACGTCGATGGCGGCGAACTGGCATGTCATCCAGGCGTGCAGCCGGGCGAAACGACCCATGTACGGGCGGTACTGACGTGCGGTGAGTCGCCACATGGCCGGATGAATCCGGTACAGCGTGTAGAGCCGGGTCAGGGCGAAGCTCGCGAAGCGCAGCGTCCACCGACGCATGAATGTCACCACGCGCCCACGCTATTGGCCATTCACGTCGGGCGCTTGACGGGGGATACCCGGCCGTCCTGAGTATCCCTACTCAGCCGCTGCCCATCGGGATGGCCTGGTTCGAGCCGACGAGCGGCTGTCACAGGCCGACCGCCAGCGACCCCGAGCGCGTCGAACCTGCCGCGCTCGGGGTCGTGCGGGCGTTGCCGGACGGCTGTCACCCTGCGCGTCCGGCTCCGATCAGGACAGTTGCAGCCGAGGCTCGAGGGTCACCTCGAACAGACGGTCCCACGGCAGCTCGACCCGCGCCGACTCGAAGTGGGTCAGGGTCGCCGTGATCGTCTTCGCGCCACGCCGGCCCAGCTCGATGCGGTGCCCGGCGAAGTGGTCGGCGAAGTACCGCTCGGTCAGGGGTACGAGCCGCTCGGTGACCCAGCTGTCGAAGTAGCTCTTCTGCTCGGCGGTGAGCGCGAGCGGGTCCCAGCCCTGTGCCCGCGCGTGCGCGTACGCCTCGACCTGCACGACGTTCTTCCACGCGTCGTCCTTGACGAACCGGTAGAGCAGGTACTCGGCGTGCGCCTGGGCGGGCGCGCGCAGGGCGGGCACGCCGAACCCGCTGCCGGAGGCGCGTAGGTACGCCCACCGGGCGGTGCCGTGACTGAGTGCCAGGCCGAGCGCGTTGCCGCCGGTGTTCCACCCCGAGTACGACAGCAGCGCCGCGAGATCGAGGTGGTTCTCCATCCGCGCGACAAGATCGTGGTCGGCCTTGTTCACGATGAGCGGGTCCACCACGATGACCCGGGTGCCGGCGGCCAGCAGCGTGCCGATCCGTCCGACGAAGGCGTCCAGGTCGGCGGCCCGTTGCCCGGGTGCCGTCGAGGGGGTGTTCACGGCGAGCACGATGTCCGCGTCGCCGCTGACGACCCGTCCTCCGACCGAGGTGACGTGCCGTCGGATGTTCTCCGCGAACGGGATGCCCTCGAGTTGCGCGGTCCAGCCCTCACCGGAGACGCCGGCGTACTCCACGCGGTAGGTGGGGGCCGTGCCGGACGCGATCACCCGCGCGACCAGCAGCGCGTTGACCTCGTCGGCGCCGGGGAAGATCTCCACCCGGTCGCCGACGCCGAGCTGGGCGACGAGCGCCTCCAGCTCCACCCGCTCGGCCCGGGCGAGGCCGACCGGCGCGGTGTCGTCCTCGGAGAGCACGAGGTGACTGATGGTGCCGTCGGCGACCCACTCGATCATGAGCCGGTTGACCTGGTGGTTACGGGCCCGCGCCGCGAGATAGTCCTCGACGACCTGGTCGGGGATCCGCACCCGCACGGCGTCGAGCTGGGCTCGCAGTTCCTCCTGCCCGAGGTTCACCACCTGGTCGTAGAGCTTCGCCCAGGAGACGAGCAGGTCGCGGTACTGGTCCAGCTCGGTGCCCGTGCTGGTGATGGCGAGGCGCTGGATGGTGTCGTGCACCTCGATCACCGCGTTCGGCCTTGTCGAGCGCAGGTTCCGGATTGCGGCGAGGTTCGCCATGGCGGCCGAGAGGGTCGGGGCGGCGGTGCGTGAGGCGATCAGGCCGCCGTACGCGAGCATGCTGACCGAGATCACATACCCGTCGACGCCGTCGGTGGTGCCGAGCCAGCGGGCGATGCCGGCTCCGTCGCCCGGGGTGAAGAAACGGCCCAGCAGTTCCCGTGGCGGCATCTGCACCTGGGCGCCGGCGCTCGCCGCGGTCATCTGCGCCGCGTAGGTGTTGACGGGCCGGTCGTCCAACGGGACCAGTGCCACGGTCAGTTGGCGGTTGGCAGGCCCGGCGAATGCGGGTCGGCCGACGGCAACGGTGGCCAACCCGGCTATGCCGGTGGCAAGAAGGGTACGTCTTCTCATTGTTGCTCCCTTTATTTCGGTGCGCTCGCCGCGCGGGGGGTGGCCGGCACGAGCCGACGGGTGATCCAGAGCGGTGAGGTGACCGCGTTGCCCATCACCACCGCGTGGGCACCCGCCTCGAATGCCCGGCCGATCTGGTCCGTGTCGCGGTACCGCCCTTCGGCGATCACCGGCACGGACAGCAGTGCGACGAGTCGTTCCACGAGCCCAAGGTCGGGCCCGTCGGTCGGTGGGCTGGCCGGCGTATAGCCGGACAGTGTGGTGGCGACAGCATCCGCGCCGGCCTCGACGGCTGCGACGCCCTCGGCCACAGTGGAGACGTCGGCCAGGACCAGTGCGTCGGTCCGTTCACGCAGCGCGCGGACCGTGTCGGCGAAGGAGCGTCCGTCCGGGCGGGGGCGGTCGGTGGCGTCGATCGCGACGATGTCCGCTCCGGCCAGTGCCACTTCGAGCGCGTGGGCTGCGGTCGGGGTGATGAAGACGCCCCCGGTGCCGTGCTTGTACAGCCCGATCACCGGAACGTCGACGGCGGCGCGTACCGCTCGGACGTCGTCCGGTCCGTTGACCCGGACCGCCACCGCACCGCCGCGTACCACCGAGGCCGCCACCCGGGCCTGGACGTACGGGTCGCGCATCGGATCGTCCGGCTCGTCGGGCAGCGGTTGGCAGGACACCACCAGCCCGCCGGCCAGGTCGTCGAGCACGCTCATCCGTTGGTCCTTTCGATGTGGGGTCCGTCGAGGGTCAGTCGGGCGGCGCCGACGAGGACGGCGTCGACACCAAGCGTGGCGGGCAGCAGCGGAACGTCGGCCCAGCCCGCGGGCACCTCGGCCGAGTAGGCAGTCGACGCGGAGGGCAGGAGCGGACCGGCCGCACCACCGGCCACCACTACCGCGTCCGGATCGAGCAGCGCCACCAACCCCGCCAGGGCCGCGCCGAGGACGGCGCCGGCACGCTCCACCACCCGCTGGGCGACCCCGTCTCCGGCCGCGGCGCGCTCCGCCACGGCCCGCCCGGTGACGTGGGTGCCGGTCTCGATGAGGTACGCGGCGGCCAGCCCGCTGCCGGAGGCGATCGCCTCCAGATGCCCGTACCGGCCGCACCCGCACCGCAGCCGTTCGGCGCCCGGAGCCGGCAGATGCCCGACCTCGCCGGCCGCCCCACGGGCACCGGCCTCGACGCGGCCGTGGCGGACGACCGCCCCGCCCAGCCCGGTGCCGACGGCCACCAGCAGCACATGGTCGCGGTCCCGTCCGGCGCCGGCCCAGCACTCGCCGAGCGCGGCCGCGTTGACGTCGTTGGTGACCCGCACTCGTCGACCCAGCCGTGCGGCCAGTTCGTCGGCGACCGGAGTGCCCGTCCAGCCGGGCAGGCTGTCGGTGGCGTACCGGATGCCGCCGGTCGTGGGGTCGACAGTGCCGGCGGTGCCCACCCCCACCGGCCCGGTGGCCGCGCCGAGCAGGTCGATGGCCAGCCGGGCGGCGGTGTCCAGCACGGCCCGGGGCCCGGACCGGGCGGGTGTGGGCGCCTCGCGGCGCTCCAGCACCCGTCCGGTCCCGTCGACCAGGGCGGCCGCCGTCTTGGTGCCGCCGATGTCGATGCCGACAAGCGGTGTCGTCATCCCTTGAGGCCGGTGTGCGCGAGGCCCTCGACGAACTGCTTCTGCGCGATGACGAAGACCACCAGGACGGGCAGGGCGGTCATCGACGCCGCAGCCATCTGGACGTCCCACATG
This sequence comes from Micromonospora sp. NPDC000316, assembly GCF_042898885.1. NCBI lineage: Bacteria > Bacillati > Actinomycetota > Actinomycetes > Micromonosporales > Micromonosporaceae > Micromonospora > Micromonospora sp. NPDC000316. The sequence goes on along the minus strand of NZ_JBIAZG010000007.1, from coordinate 252,963 downwards.
GGGCCGCCGTAGGCGTCGACGAACTGGGTGAGCGCCTGGGGCAGGGTGAACTTCTCCGGAGAGGAGAGGAACACGATCGGCTCCAGGTAGAGGTTCCAGCTGTGCAGGAAGGTGAAGATGGCCACCGCGCCCAGCGCCGGCCGCGACAGCGGCAGGGCGATCCGCCAGAAGGTGGCGAATCGGCCCAGCCCGTCGACCCGGGCCGCCTCCTCCAACTCATTGGGGAGGCTGATGAAGAACTGCCGCATGATGAACGTCGCCAGGACGCTCGGCGCGCCGAAGATCGGCACCAGGATCAGCGGCCAGTGGGTGTTGACCAGGCCGAGTTTGAAGAACATCTGGAACAGCGGCACGATCGTCACCTCGCTCGGAATGAGCAGGCCCGCGAGGACGACGAGGAACAACACGTTCTGGCCCCGGAACCGGATGCGCGCGAAGGCGTACCCGGCAAGCGCGGCCACGGCCATGGTGCCGACCGTGACGACGAGCGCGATGTAGAGGCTGTTCAGATACTGCTGCCCGAACGGCTGCAACTCGAACACCCGCTGGTAGGCGTCGAACCGGGGGTTGGTCGGCAGGAGCTGCGGTGGGAAGGCGAAGATGTCCGCCACCGGCTTCAACGACGAGGTGACCATCCACCAGGTCGGGAAGACGAACGGGATCGCCAGGACCAGCAACACCCCGTAGAGCACCAGCTTGGCTCGCCGGGACAGGTCACGATTCATGGAAGACCCACCTCTTGCGCATCTGCCACTGGAGCACGGTGAGGGCGAGCACGATGGCGAACAGGAGGATCGACAGCGTGGCGCCGTAGCCGAAGTGATGGAACTGGAAGGCCTGCTGGTACAGGTAGTAGACGAGGACCGTTGTCGATGTGCCGGGTCCGCCCTGGGTGAGCACGGAGATCTGCGCGAAGACCTGCAACGACCCGACGACTGTGATGATCGATGTCAGCAGGATCGTCGGGCTGATCAGCGGTACGGTGATCCGCCAGAACTGGCGCATCCGGCTCGCCCCGTCCACCTCGGCAGCCTCGTACAGATCGGCCGGCACACCCTGCAGGGCGGCCAGGAACAGCACCATGTTCAGGCCGACGTTCTTGAACACCTGCACGACGATCACGGACACCATCGCGGTGCCCTCGCCGCGCAGCCAGTTCGGGCCGTCCACGCCAATGGTGTCGAGCAGACCGTTGATCCCGCCGTTGTCCTGAAGCAGGAAGCCCCAGACGATGGTCCAGGCCACAAGTGAGACCACCACGGGGGAGAAGAACAGCGTGCGGAACACGATCGTGCCTCGCAGCCTCTGGTTCAGCAGGACGGCCAGAAGCAGTGCCAGGCCGAGGTTGAGCACCACCAGGCCGACGGAGAACAGCCCGGTGGCGCGCAGCACGGAGCCGAGGTTGGGATCGTCGGCGAGGGCCTGGTAGTTGTCGGCGCCGACGAAGTCGAAGGTCCCGGCCAGCACGTTCCATTCGTGCAGGCTGTACCAGAGCACGAGGATCAGCGGTAGGAGCACGAAGACGATGCTGCCGAGCATCTGCGGGGCGATGAACACGTAACCGGTGAGCTGGTCCCGGCGGCGGCTGGTCCAGAACGGCCGGGCCGGGCCCGGGGCGGGCCCGGCCGAAGCCGAGCCCTCCCTGGTGTCCGTCTGGGTCATGATCGTTGGCCTTACTTCGCCAGCAGCGGCTGGATCTTGGTGCAGACGCCGTCGAGTACGGACTTGACGTCCGCGTTCGGCTGCCACAGCGGGTCCAGCCCGGCGCGGACCTGCTGGCTCAGCTCGGCCTGCCCGGAGTGGCTGGGCTTGACCACGCCGTTGGTGATGCCGTCGATGACGACCTTCTGCAGCTGCTCCGGCTTGAGCTTCGGGTTCGTCTTGGCGAGGGTCTCGGCGGTCAGCTGCGACTGCCGGGGCGCCGGGAAGAACTGGGCGAGCTTCGCCGAGTTGGTGGGGTTGGTGAAGAAGGCCAGGAAGTCGGCCGCCTGCTTGGCGTGCGGGCTCTTCTTCATCACCCCGAGGCCGGCCTGGCCGACCACCGCGTAGCTCCCCTTCGGCCCGGCCGGAAGCGGCACCAGGTCCCACCCGAAGCCATCGTCCTTCAGCAGCGAGGCGCGGGAGATCTGGGTGACGGTCATGGCCGAGTCACCGGCGAAGAAGTCGGCGGTCGTACCCGGACCGGGCAGCGCCTTCTGGGTGAATGTGGCCTTGTGCAGGGTGGTCATCGCCTCGACCATCTCCGGGCTGTTGAAGCCGCAGGACTTGCCGTCCTCGCTCCACGCCTGGGCTCCCCAGCCGGTCCAGAAGGTGGACAGGTTGTCCCAGCCCTTGTAGTCGAAGTCTCGAATGACCATGCCGGCCTTGCCGGAGTCCGCAGCGGTCGCCGCAGCGGCAGCCAGAGCGTTGTCCCAGGTCCACTGACCGGCCGCGATCAGCTCGGCAGGGGTCTTCTGCCCGGCCTTCTTGAGCAGGTCGGTGTTGACGAAGACCCCGAACGGCGAGGTGGAGAAGGGGTACGCGTACAGCTTCCCGTCGTTCTGCCAGAGCTTGAGCGTGGCGGGGGAGATGTCCTCGTACTCGTAGCCCTCGGCCTTCTTCAGCGTGTCGTCGAGGGGCAGCAGCGCACCCGAGGTGACGAAGTCGGGGGCCGAGTTCTCGAACACCCACGCGAGGTCGGGCGCGTTCCCGCCCGCGATCTGGGTGGTCAGCGTGGTGGTGTACGTCTCGAACGGCAGCGGATCGAACTTGATCTCAGCGACGTCCGGGTGGCTCTTGCGGTACTCGTCGGCGATTTCGTTGAACAGCTTGAGATGCGCCTCGTTTGCCGACCACACGGTCATCCGAAGCTTCGCCGGGGCGCTGTCCTCGGCCTCGCCACCGCCGCCGCAGGCGGTCAGGGCGAGCACGCCGGCCATTGCGACGGCGACGCCGCGCAGGGCCTTTCCTGCTCTCACAATATTCTCCTTACGGGGGTGTGTTCAGTAGCCCGCGATCTGCGGCCAGCGCAGTTCCACGCCGGCCGCAGTGAGGCGGTCCTGGAATTCGGTCAGCAAACGGGGGGTGTTGCGGACCGCACGCGGGGACTCGCCCCGCGCCAGACAGAAGTCGGCGAGCAGACCGGCGACCTCGCCGACGTTCCACTCGACCGGGTGCAGCCGGTAGCTGCCGTTCGTGATGTGGGTGGTGCCGATGTTCTTGCCCGCCGGCAGCAGGTTCTCCATCCGCTGCGGGATCAGAGCGCCGAGCGGGATCTCGAACGGGCAGGAGCCGACATCGATGTAGTTGTCGCCACCTGTCGACGGGTGCAGGTCGATCCGGTACATGCCCACGCCCACAGAGTCCGGGTAGCTGACCGCGCCGTGGTCACCGCGAACCGCGAGGGACAGGTCCTGCTCGACCACCGTGTACTCGGCACGGATCCGGCGGGACTCGCGGATGTACGGGGCCTGGGCCAGGCCGTCCGCGCTGCCGGTCACGTCGCCGCGCAGCCGCAGGCCCGGGAAACCGGTGCCGCCGTCCGGCCGGGGCGCCTCCGTCTGCATCCAGTAGAGCACCGAGTACGACAGCTCACGCGCCTTGGACAGATGCCACGACGCGTTCGGCACGTCGATGACCGGTCCCTCGAAATAGTCGATCATCGGCCAGTTGACGAGCGTGATGTCGCTGCCGTACGCGCCGTCGGTGAAGTTGCGCCGGGCGGCGATCCGGCGGAACGTCCACAGGTTGCCGTCGCCGGGGTTGAGGCGCTGATCGGCGTTGACGGTCAACGGGTCGTCGTCCGGGTTGGGGGTGAAGCTGCGCTCGACGACCTCGAGCGTGCGCGGGTGCGGTGACTTCCAGGACAGCAGCCGGTCACCCCAGAAGTCGGGCTTGTAGTCGCGCCAGAAGTCGTACCCTGCGGGACGGTCGATCGTGTGGTCGCCGTCGACGTGGTCGAGGGCGAAGCAGACGGACACCGCCTGCATGTTCATCGGCTGGGCCTCGGCCGGGGCGCTCGGCTCACCCGTGTCCGCCTGCGACTCGAACCCGGTGACGTACTCGGTGCCGGTCAGCGGCAGCAGCTCGCCGGTTTCGGTGGCGTCCAGGACGTACGGCGCGACCACGTCGATCCGCTCGTCCCGGTCGCGGTGCGCCAGCGTCACGCCGGTCACCCGATCCCCGTCGGTCTCCGCAGCAACCGGCCGGTACGGCTGCAGTACCCGAATCCGGCCCGAACCGAGGTACGGGGCGAGCATCTGTTCGAGGACGGCGACCGCCACCCGTGGCTCGTGGCAGAGCCGGCTCACCCAACCCGCACCGGGGTTGAGGTCGGTCCAGGCACGGGACCGTTCGGTCAACGGGTAGTGGCGACGGTAGTAGTCGCGGATACCGCTGCGCAGCTCCCGATAGCTGGCGGTGGCGCCGAACTGTTCGATCCAGGAGTGCTCGTCCGGCGGAACGGCCTGGCTGGTGAGTTGCCCGCCGAGCCAGTCGAACTCCTCGGTCAGGATGACGGACCGGCCCGCCCGGGCTGCGGCGAGTGCCGCGGCGACGCCGCCGAGGCCGCCCCCGACGACGAGGACGTCCGTACGCATGAGTACCACGTGTTTCCTTCCAGTTGCGCGGCCGACCGCTCAGCGTCGGTCAGCCGCCGGATCAGGGGTGCCGAGGGTGGTGCCCTCGACGAGTTCGCAGGGGAGAAGTCGCTGCTGGACGCCGGCGGCGCTGCCATCGATGACGCCCGCCAGCACCTCGACCGACTGCCGGCCCATCTCCTCGCGGGGAATGCGGAACCCGGTGAACGCGATGTCGGTGGGGACCGGGACCGTCGGGTCGCCAAGGGTCACGATGGACAGGTCGCCGGGCACGGTCAGGCCACGCCGACGGGTGGCCGACTCCAGTGCGACAGCCGTGGCGAAGTCCTCCACGAAGACGACTGTGGTCCCGTCAGCCAGCAGCGTGTCGACAGTCGTTTCGGCCTCGCCGGCCAGCGCCGACATCTGCCCGGCCTTCTCTGCGGTCGCCGCTGCGGCGTGGAACCCACGGAGCCGGTCCTCGGAGGATTCGGCGGGGATGCCCATGCTCAGGTAGGCCAGGCGGCGGTGGCCGTGGCGCAGCGCCACCTCGACGAGCTGGGCCACCGCCGAGGCGTAGTCGGCGCCGACGTAGGGGACCGGCCCGCCCGCGTCGTCGCGGCGTCCGACGGCGACGTACGGGTATCCGTCACGGCTGAGCCGGTGCAGCTCCGCGCCGTCGATCTCGCGCCCGAGCAGGATGCAGCCGTCGGCCAGGCGCAGCCGGTTGTCCTGATGGAAGATGCGCCGCCGGCCGTCCACCACCGGTGCGCTGGTGAACAGCAGCAGGTCGCAGCCGATCCGCTCGGCGTACTCCTCGATGCCGAGCAGGAACGGGTGAAAGAAGTCCCGGCTGCCGCTGGGGAAGGCGGGCTCGTACGTGAAGACGCCGATGATCCGGTTGAAGCGCGAGGCGAGGCGGCGGGCCACGGGGTCTGCGGCGTAGCCGGTCTCGGCGATGACCCGCAGTACGCGGTCCCGGGTCTCCTGGGCGATGCGGACGTCGGCGTCGGTCCGATTGTTGAGCACCAGTGACACCGTCGCCTGACTGACGCCGGCCATCCGCGCAATGTCACGCTGGGTGACACGTCTGGGGGGAGCGGTCACGTCATGTCCTTCCGGTGCTGCTAATGCGTATTAGCGATCGGCGCTGGGAGGATCTTGGCGGGCTGTCCCGCACGTGTCAAGGGGTGAACGAAAGATTTCGGCAGTGTGAAGTCGCTGAGTAATGCGCATTAGCCACCACAGGTTGGCGGTGCCCCGACGTCCCGGGCCGGGCGTGGGGCCGACTCTTGACAGACCCGCCGCCTGTCACGCAATATTCGAGAAACATAGATGCTAATACGTATTAGCTCGACGGCGTCAGTGGATGCCCGCCGATCGATGTCCCCTGTGTTCTTACTGAACGTGACACCGCGCCGTCTGTGCCGCCGAACCGATCGATCGATCGACCGACCGAAGAGGAAGCCGCCGCATGACGAGAACCTCCGCCCCGTCGTCCCGACGCGCCGTCCTGGCGGCCGCCAGTGCCGGCCTGCTCGTCGCCGCCGTGGCCGGCGCCCGGCCGGCAGCAGCCGAACCTCAGCTCGACTTCCCCCAGTTCACCTACCAGGGCACCGCGTTCGACAAGGCCGACCTCGCCTACAACCCGACGGACGAGTTCATCTTCCCGAGTGTCATCCGGGCCGCCGACTACTTCCCCAACCCGCTCGGCACCTACTACCTGTACTACGCGCCGCACGAGCGCCCCGGCGGGATCGCCCTCGCGTACTCCGACTCGATCAACGGCCCCTGGACGGAATACGACGCCAACCCCCTGATCAGCAACACCTGGCTGCCGCACTACGCGACGGTCAGCCACATCTCCTCGCCGCACGCGGTGTGGATCGAGGGCGAGGGCAAGCTCTTCCTCTACTTCCACGGCGAGAACTCCATCACCCGGTACGCGACGTCCGACGACGGCATCCACTTCAGCTACGGCGGGACGGCGGTCAGCCGCAACGACTCGACAGGTGGCGAGACCTCCTACGCCCGGGTCTTCGAGCAGTCCGTGCCCCGTCTGGGCACCCGGTACCTGATGGTCTTCATGGACAATCCGACCGCTGCCCTGCCAGGACCGACCGGGCCGGTGTCACGACGGATCCGCTGGGCGGTCTCCAACGACGCGCGGACCTGGGCCATGCAACCCGAACCGATCGTGACCCCGCAGGGCATCGAAGGGCCGAACGCCTCGGGACCGTTCTTCCTGCGCTGGAACGACCGCAACCTGGTGATCTACCACGCCGCCGACGGCAACATGCACGCGGTGGATGTCGGGCAGGACTTCGACCAGGAGACCCACCTCGGCGTCGTACACGACTCGATGACCTCGGCGCCCGACCTCGGCCGATCGGCGGCGCCGACGTTCTACTTCGACGGGCGAACCGCGCACATGTACTACGAAGCCGGCGGCCGGCTCACCGCGACCATCGGACACGCCACCGCCACCCTGACAAAGCCATTGCCGGTACGGCAGCTCGACTGTGCGGCGGACCGACCGGTCCTGTGGCCACCGAACCACAAGCTCGTCGACGTCGACCTCACGGTGGACCTGCACGACGGTGTGCTCGGCCCGAACGCGTTCACCCTGACCAGCGTGACCGGAGGCGACGCCACGGACGTCAGTGGCTTCACCGTCGGCACGCCGGACACGAGCGGCAAGCTACGGGCCGAACGCGCCGGGGGCGGTGGAGACCGGGTGTACCACCTCACGTATGCCGGACACGACGAGATCGGACGGCCGGTCGGCTGCACCGTCACCGTCACCGTTCCACACGACCAGGGCGGCAAGTGATGGACCGCCCTCAGTGAATGGTGGAGCGAGCCGCCCGCGTACCGACTGACCGTCGTGCCTCCGAATAGGCTGCGGCCATGAGTGGTGTGCGCGACACGCTGAACCCCCTCCGCCAGCTCACGATCGACCAGCTCCGGCGACGCACGAGCCTCAAGTGGCGGGAGTACCCCGACGACGTGCTTCCGCTCTGGGTGGCGGAGATGGACGTGCCGCTGGCCGAGCCTGTCGCGCGGGCGATCACCGACGCCGTCACGCGTGGCGACACCGGCTACACCGCCGGTACGGCGTACCCGCAGGCGCTGGCCGAGTTCGCCCGGCGGCGGTGGGGTTGGGACGGGCTGGCCGTGGAGCGCACCGCGCTCGTGCCCGACGTGATGCACGGTGTCGTCGAGGTGCTGCGGCTGGTCACCGATCCGGGGGACGCGGTGGTCGTCAACTGCCCGGTCTACCCGCCGTTCTACGAGTTCGTGGCGCACGCCGGCCGCCGGATCGTGGAGTCGCCGCTCGGTGCGGACCTCCGGATCGACCTCGGCGCGTTGGACGACGCGTTCGGGCAGGCCCGGGCCGGTGGGCGGCCGGCGGCATACCTGCTGTGCAGCCCGCACAACCCCACAGGCGTCCTGCACACCGCTGACGAGTTGGCCGCCGTCGCCAATCTGGCCCAGCGGCACGGGGTGCGGGTGGTCGCCGACGAGATCCACGCGCCGGTGGTGGCCGGGGGAGCGGGGTTCGTGCCGTACCTCTCGGTGCCTGGCGCGGAGAACGGCCTGTCGTTGATGTCGGCCTCCAAGGGGTGGAACCTGGCCGGTCTGCGGGGTGGGCTCCTCATCGCCGGTCCGGACGCGGCCGGGGATCTCGCCCGCGTTCCGTTCGGGGTGAGCGTCAGCACCAGCCACCTCGGCGTGATCGCCCACTCCGCAGCCTTCCGTGACGGTGGCGATTGGCTCGACGACCTGTTGACCGGCCTGGACGACAACCGTCGGCTCCTCGCCGCGCTGCTCGCCGAGCACCTGCCGGCCGTCCGTTACCAGCCCGGACAGGCCACCTATCTCGCCTGGCTCGACTGCCGCGCCCTGGACCTCGGCGACGATCCCGCCGCCGTCTTCCTCGACCGTGGACGGGTCGCGCTCAACTCCGGCTCGGCCTTCGGCACCGGCGGTGCCGGCCACGTCCGGCTGAATCTGGCCACCGCCCCAGAGTTGATCACCGAGGCCGTACGACGGATGGCCACCGCCGTCGACTGAACCGCCACGTCAGCCAATGACTTTGGTCGATCCCTTGACACCCCAGATGGGGTCGCTAACACTTGTCCGCAACACGCCTGTAACGAGAAAATCCGCTATCCCTGGCCGCTCAGGGGTCGCGGTCCTGTTAGCGCTCACACAAGCGTTCGCCGCACCGCCCTCGCTAGCTGATCCGTAGGCCCTGCGCGAAGGAGAGACCCATGTCGCGTGTCCTCGCCCGGCTCTGTGCGGTGTCGGTCGCCGCGTGCCTGCTCTTCACCACCTGGTCGGCCGCGACCCCGAAGGAGGCGGCCGCGCTCGACCCGACCGTCGGCTACCTGATGGCGCACTTCACCGGCGAGTCCTCGACCGCGCAGCAGATCCACCTCGCCCATAGCACCGACGGTCTCCGCTGGACGGATCTCAACAACGGCGGGCTCGTGCTGCGCTCCACCCTCGGCACCCGCGGCGTCCGCGACCCCGCACTGGTCCGCTCGCCCGCCGGTGACAGGTACTGGATCATCGCCACGGACCTGTGCATCGGCTGCGGTCAGGACTGGTCGACCGCGATCAACAACGGCAGCCGCAGCCTTGTGGTGTGGGAGTCCACCGACCTGGTCAACTGGTCGACGCCGTGGCTGCTGAACGTCGCCGGCCCGATTCCGGACGGCCGCAACGCCTGGGCGCCGGAGGCGATCTGGAACCCGGCGACCGGCGACTACGTCCTCTACTGGGCGACGAACGTCCCGCTCAACGGGGCGACCAAGCACCGCATCTACTACGCGCGCACCGCGGACTTCCGCACCATCACCACACCGCAGGTGTACGTCAACAGGCCCGGCAACCAGGAGATCATCGACACCCAGATCGTCGAGGTGCCGGCCGGTGTCGGCGCCTACCGCTATGTGCGGGCCTCCCGGGATGCCCAGATCACCATCGAAGGCAGCAACTCCCTCCTCGGCACCTGGACACCCCTCGGGGACCTGTCCGGCGTCGGGCTGACCGGCTCCCAGGTCGAGGGCCCGATGTGGATGAAGTTCAACACCCGCAACGAATGGGTTCTCTACCTCGACCAGTACGCCACCGGGCGCGGCTACCTGCCCGTCCTGAGCACCAACCCGTCGAGCCCGGGCAGCTACCGGCTGCCGGCGTCCGGCTCGTACGCCATGGGCGGCACCAAGAAACGGCACGGCTCGATCCTCAACCTGACCGCCGCCGAACAGAGTCGGGTCCTCGCCCGCTGGCCCGCCACCGCGGTCAGCCGGATCCAGTCGTACAACTTCCAGGACCGGTACGTGCGGCACGCCGACTACGACGCCCGCATCGACCCGAATGTCAGCCCCGCCCAGGACGGTCAGTGGCGACTGGTGCCCGGTCTGGCCGGCTCCGGCACGCTCTCCCTCCAGTCGGTCAACTACCCCGGCTACTACCTGCGCCACTACGGGTTCGACTTCCGGTTGGAAGCGAACGACGGCACCGCCACCTTCGCCGCGGACGCGACCTTCCGGCAGGTTGCCGGCCTCGCCAACTCCTCGTGGACGTCGTTCCAGTCCTACAGCCACCCGGACCGCTACATCAGGCACTACAACTACCTGCTCCGGCTCGATCCGGTCTCCGACGCGCAGAGCCGCGCCGACGCCACCTTCCGCGTGACCAGTTGACCTCCGACCGAGCCCTTCCACACCGATTGGACGTGTCATGACCCGGATCACGTCGCCGCGGCGACTGCTGACCGCCCTGGTAGCCGCGCTTACCGCGCTTGTCGGTGTCGTCGTCATCGTGGCGTCGCCGGCCACTGCCGCCACCAACCAGTTCCGGGGCATGAACTGGGCCGTGTTGGGTGACAACTTCAGCACCGGTCCGCTCGTCGTGCAGGGCCTGAGCTCGTCCGACAGCAACGCCACGGTGCGGGCCAAGGCCAATGCCCTCTACGACGACATGGCCTCCACCATGGGGGTCAACACCGTCCGGCTGCCCATCAACACCCACACGGTGGGGACGGCGTGGTGGGACGCCTACCGGGGTGCCATCGACGCCGCCACCGCCCGCGGATTCAAGGTCATCCTGGCCTATTGGGAGGACGGCGCCGCCTCCGGCGGCAGGATCACGAACCTCGCCGCGTGGAACGCGATGTGGTCCACCGTGACCAACACGTACGGCTCGAACACAAACGTCTACTTCGAACCGATGAACGAGCCGCACGGCTACAGCTCGGCGGAGTGGCGCAACGTCGCGGCCAACTGGCTCAGCTACCACTACTCGGCGGTGCCGGGCCGGGTGCTCATCGGCGGCACCGGCTTCAGCCAGGACCTGCGGGACATCTGCAACGACAGCCGCTTCAACTCGACGTTGCTTTCGTTCCACTACTACGCCTTCTTCTACGGCGCGATGACCTACGACGCCTTCCGAAGCCACATTCAGACCCGCCTCGGCAACTGCGCCTCCCGCGCGGTCGCCACCGAGTTCGGCGCGCCCATGAACGACGGCCGCAACTACGCCGACGCCGGCAGCACCGACAATTTCGTGCGTTACATCCGCGCCATGGCCCAGGTCATGCGCGACAACCAGATGGGCGGCACCTACTGGCCCGCCCTCGGTGGCAAGCCTGGCAGCATCGGTTATGACTGGTACTCGATGTTCTCCCTCAGTGGCAGCGGCACCAACCTCAACCTGGACGTCCGCAACACCTCCGGCGCCGACCAGATCCGGTATGCGTGGGGTGACGCAATCGGTGGCGGCCCCACGACGCCTCCGCCCACGACGGGAACGTTCTACCGGATCACCGTGCGGCACAGCGGCAAGGCAATGGACGTCCAATCACCCAACACCGACAACGGTGCGCGCGTCGGCCAGTACACGTACGGGGGCAACGCGTGGCAGCAGTGGCAGTTCCAGGACGCCGGCGGCGGCTACTGGCGCCTGATCAGTCGGCACAGCGGAAAGTGCCTTGATGTGGTGAGCGCATCAACCGCCGACGGTGCCGAACTCGTGCAGTACACCTGCGGCACCGGCACCAACCAGCAGTTCCAGATGGTCGCCAACGGCAGCTACTTCCAGCTCCGGGCACGACACAGCGGCAAGTGCGTGGATGTGCCGGCCGCGTCGACTGCAGAGGGCGTGATTCTCAAGCAGTATTCGTGCAACACCGGCACCAACCAGCAGTGGTCGCGCACGGCCGTCTGACGATCGCGTGGTTCCGGCCGTGGGCCGCCGCGTCGTCGCCAGAGCCGGCGCGCCTACGGTTTGCGAGCGAGGAGCCCGACGAAGGTGTGGTAGGTGTCGGTCTGGTCCGGAGCGGGCGTGCCCGGCTCCGGACGCCACTCGGCCAGCGGCACCAGGCCCGGCTCCAGCACCGTCAGCCCGTCGGTGAAGGAGAGGATCTCCTCGTCGGTGCGCCAGCGGCCGGTGCCCAGCGACTCGTTGAAGACGCGCTCGACCTCGCGGGCCTTGCGGGAGCCCTCCGGGTCTCGCTCACCCGGGTCACGGAAGTGCGAGATCGCCACGTAACTGCCGGACGGCAGCGCGTCGATCAACGCCGCCGCCACCGCTCGCGGATCCTCGTCGTCACCGAGGTGGTGCAGGATCGCGAAGAGCAACAACCCGACCGGCCTGTCGAAATCGAGGAACCGGCGTACGTCAGGATGGTTGAGGATCTCGTGCGGTGCCCGGATGTCGGCTTGGATCACCGTCGCGGTGCCCTCCCTGGCGAGCAGGGCCCGCCCGTGGGTCAACACGATCGGATCATTGTCCACGTACACCACTTGGGCTGTCGGGTTGTGCTCGGTGGCGACCTCGTGCACGTTGCCCTGGGTGGGCAGCCCCGATCCGATGTCGAGGAACTGGTCGATGCCGGCCTCGGTGACGAGGTAACGAATAACCCGACGCAGAAAGGCCCGGTTGGCCTGGCCGGCTGCCGGCCCGTCCGGTGTGATCCGCAGGGCGTGCTCGGCGACCTTTCGGTCGACCTCGAAGTTGTCCTTGCCGCCCAGGAAGAAGTCGTAGACCCGGGCCACGCTTGGAACATTCGGGTCGATGCCGGGGGGTGCCGCCTTGTCGCGGGTCACAGGCGTCTCCATTCGATTCGGATCAGCACCCGCTGACGTCTGCGGGCGGTGCCGGGGTTGCGGCGAGTGTAGCGATCGAAAGGGCGGGATTTCGCCCCGCCTGGTACCGCTCCCAGCGGATCGCCCGTCACCAGGGCTTTCGTCGACCGACACGCCGAAAGGGACGTCGACCGGCGCGATCGGGCGCGGCGTCTGCCGCCTGTCTTAACCGCCCTGAGTCATCGGTAACGGGTGGTGATCACACAACTATTTTTCCGGACCGTGCAACTCCTGGGGCGGGCGGTTCCGTTCTACCTCCGTCACAGGGAGGCAATCGACGTGAAAGCCGAAGACGAGCAGGCATTCCGCGAGTTCGTGACGTCAGAGATGACGTCGCTGCGCAAACTCGCGTACGTGACCTGCGGCGACTGGCACACGGCAGAAGACGCCGTGGCCAACGCGCTCATCAAGCTCTACCCCCGCTGGCGGAAGCTGGACCGGCCCGATCTCTACGTCAAGACCATGGTCTACCGGGCCGCGATCGACGAGACCCGTCGGCCCTGGCGGCGTGAACGGTCGGTTGGCGACGCCATACCGGAGGTCACAGGCGGGGACCCGGTCAGTGCGGCCGACGAGCGGATGCGCCTGCGGGCGGCGCTCGACGCCGTGCCGGCCCGGCAGAGGGCAGCGGTGGTGCTGCGGCACTACCTGGGTCTGAGCCTGGAGGACACAGCCGGAGTCCTGAACTGCACGGTGGGCACGGCCAAGAGTCAGGTCTCGCGCGGCCTGGCGAAGCTGCGTGAGTCGCTTGCCGGCGAGCGCATCAATCTCAACGGGATGCCGATGGAGGAGTGGACAAATGCAGTTGCATGATGTGGTGGACGCCGTGGCCGGCGACGGGCCGCCAATGGCCCGTACCGTCGACGACATCGTCGTGGCGGGCCGGCGGGCCGAGCGGCGCCGTCTGGCCGGGTTCGCGTCGGCCGGCGCGGCCGGTCTCGTCGTGGTCGCGGTCGCCGGCGCGTTCCTGCTGCCGACTCTGGCCGCCGAGCAGGGCACCCCGGTCACCCCGGCCCCGGCCGGTGCGGCGGCGTCCGGGTCCGGCGCGGTCGCGTGGGCCGACGCCGCGCCGTTCACCTTCACCTTCAAGGGGTACGACGCCGGCGCGCTGCACGTGCAGGATCCGATCGTGACGTCCACGGCGTACCAGATCGCCTCTGTCTACTCGGACGGCCACACCTCCAACGACAAGCCCGTCACCACCGAGGAGGCCAAGGCTCAGGGCAGCACCCTCGAGCAGAAGAAGAGGGCCAGCGGTGGGAAGCCGAGCCTGTGGGCGTACCTGACCGTCTACCGGCCGGGCGCCTTCGACCCCGCCGGGATCAAGGACGGCAGGAACGTCACGGTGGCCGGGCGCAAGGCCGTGCAGGCGACACTGCCGACAGGCCTCGACCCGCAGAAGTCGCCGGATCTGGGCAACAAGCTGTTTGCCTGGGAGTACGCCGACAACGCCTGGGCGGCCGTGACGTCGGTCTCCAGCGACGACGCCACCCCGACCTTCGACGACCTGGGTGGCCTGGTCGAAGGCCTGAAGCCCAGCCAGCCGGCGCCGGCCCTGGTGCCGTTCACGGTGGGCTACGTGCCGACCGGCTACGTGCCGCTGCAGACCGGCACGCACGCCCTGCCCGGGCTCAGCGGCATCGCCACGGCCCGCGCCGGTGACTACGGCGGCGCCACGTACACCAAGCCCGCGGCACCCACCTCGGGCCTGACCGCACCGTACGACCAGGTCGAGGGCGCCATCAAGAACGGGTTCCACATCTTCGTCACCCCGAGCGCCAACTCGAACCAGTCGCCGGAGCCCGGCACGACGAAGTGCCACAACGCGTCCGACCGGGGCGTCGGCGACGGCGGCGGTCCCGAGGACGGCGGCTTCTGCAACGTCTGGAGCGCCGACGGAAAGGTCGTCGTCCAGGTCAGCACCAGTGGCCTCGGCAACGGCCTGCCGCAGTCCGAGCTGGAGAAGATCGCCAAGGGGATCACTGTCGCCGACGTCAACAACGTGTCGACCTGGACCCCTGCGGCGGACGCCCTCCAACCGTAACGACCAGCACCGGCCCGGTGGCGCTCGACCTTCGGTCAGCTCCGGGACGGGCACACCATGGGCATGGGCAACTGCCGGCGGTTTCGGCAGTTGCCCATGCCCGTATGAGGGGATGTGCCGGCTCGTCCACTACCGTCGGGTGGTGGCGGTCAGGGCGGCGGGAGCGTTTCGTCGGACCCCGATCGAGCGATCAGACCAGCGGGTCGCATGGGACCGGGCGGACCAGGCCTTCTTCGCCGCCGGAGCGTGTCACATCCTCGCCTGGGCCTGCCGAGAGTCCTATCCCGACAGGTCCATCGAGATAGCCGCGGTACGCCGCCCGGGCGAGCGACAGGTCCTGCACACATACGCGGTCTGGGATGGCTGGGCCTTCGACCACTCAGGCTGGAACCCGGAGCAGCGACTGCTGGCCGTCAACACAGACTTTGAAGGCCACGCGCTGGAGCGCTTCAAGATCGCAGAAAGTCTCGCTGAGTTCTGCGAGAAGCACCACCACCGCATGCCGAACCAGTACTGGCATGACCCGCGCCCCCGTGCTCGCGACTACGTCGGCCGATACGCCCCGCCCTGGGCATAGCTCCGTACCGGGCGGTTGGCCGGTCTCATGCTGGAGATTGCCGGGAGTCGAGCCGGGCAACCCTGCGTGCCCCGGCCGTACGTCGGTAGCTCGCGTCGAGCAACTCGTTGACTTCGTCCCAGTCGGTGTCCGCGGTCAGGTCCACCCCGATCCACCCGTAGGGGCCGAGGTAGGCCGGCACGAAGCAGCGGTCCTCGTCCAACAGCGCCGTTCGCTCGTCGGGGTCAACGAGCACGAGCAGCGAATGTTCATGCTGCTGGTAGACGCCGTCGACTTTCACCGATCCTCCGTAGTACGCGAAGACCTTTGTGGTGAAGAAGGTGGGACGTCCGTGGGAGATCTTCTCGGCCGCGTCGGGGAACGCCAGGGCGAGCGTGCGCAGCCGGTTCAGGAGTGGATCTGCTTCGTCGAACATCATGAGGTGCGGCATCCCGGAAGGTAAGCACACGGCGGGCCTGGCGGCGGTAGCCGGTGCTCGGCGGAGCTGGACTGGGATACTGCCGCGACGGTCGGATGATCTCCTACTCGAGTTCGAGTTTCGGTACGGGAAGTCGATCGCTGCCGAGGGAGAAGAGGCGACGTAGCTGCAGGCGAAGTTGTTCGATCTCGTGGTTGTCGAGGTGGAGCCTGACCTGGTACATCGCGGAGCGTGTTCCCCAGGTCCGGGCCGCGCCGTCGGTCAGCCGTAGGCGTAGCACCCGCCGGGTCAGCTGGAGCGCGACCAGCCCTTGCACGACCGGTACGTGGTGCTCGGTGACCAGGCAGTATCCGTCGTCGTCGCCGGGGTCGTAGTCGTCGTGGGCGGGGTCGAATGCCTGGAGCTCCAGGCTGCGGGGCTGGTCGTCGAGGTCACGGCCGGCCAGAGCAACGCACAGGACGCTGCCTTCGTCGCGGATCACCAGTTCCGACGCGGTGAAGCCATTGCGGGTCCGGCGCAAGAGCGCCGCGGCGAGCCGGCGTATCGGCCCGGGTGCTTCACCTGGGCCGTAAGGCCGGCCGCTGTCGAACGTGATGTGGCGCTGGACGTGTTCGACAGCCAGCTCCGGCATGCTGTAGTTCAGCTCGGTGACGCCGCCCGGCCCGACGAACCGTAGGGCCACGTCGCCGGCCACGTTCGGGCCGTGCTGCTGCCACCAGCCGGCCAACGGCGCCGCGAGGACCGACAGATCACCGAGTTCGTCAGCGGTGAACCGCACGACGTCACCGATGCGGTCGATCTCGATACCGTTGGCAGTGGAGGCCCTGGCAAGGGACGTCAGCATTCCCTCCGGGTCCACTGTCTGACCACGGACGACAAGGCTTACCCCGAATCCCACCGGCACGCGAGGAAGCGTAGACGCCGGTCGCGTAGCGCACATCAGCCCAGGACTGATGGCACTCTCATCGGCGGGTCTCGAAGAGGTTCACAGCGACGTTCCCGAGGCCCGAGGTGATCATGCGCTTGACACCTCGACGAGGCCTTCGTCGAGGTGGCGACCGGCCAGCTATGCTCCTGGTGGCGCTGGTTCGCCTGGTCGTGACCGGCTGGGCGTCGTAAGAGGGAACCCGGTGGAAGTCCGGGGCTGCCCCGCAGCGGTGAGTGGGAACGACCGCCGTCATCAGCACTGGGCTACGGCCTGGGAAGCGACGGCCAGTAGGGGACCGGCGCGACCGGTCAGGCCCGCGAGTCCGAAGACCTGCCCGCGCCGCGTACACAACCGTGTGCGCTGCCGTCGGCCTCGCGGGTGGGCTGAGCGGGTGACGTGCCGCGTGACGTGCGGCGGTGCGTGCTCGTCAGCGTGTGTCCGCGGTTTCGGTGGTGTGGTTTCCCGAGGGACGGACTGCCGCTGTGTATGACACCACCACGATCGACGGCCGGGCGCCGTCGGCGTCGCACCTGACCCTGTCGCAGATCATGGACCAGCATCACACGAACCTGATGGGTACGGTGCACGGTGGCCGGATCCTCAATCTCATCGACTCGGTGGCTGGGGTGGTCGCCGCCCGTCATTCCGACGGCCCGGCGGTGACCGCCGCGATCGACGAGACCGCGTTTCTGCGGGCGGTGCGGGTCGGTGACGTCGTGCACGTCGATGCCCGGATCACCTGGGCTGGGCGCAGCTCGATGGAGGTGGCCGTCAAGGTGACCGCCGACCGGTGGGACCGGGCGGTGCCGCCCACCGATGTGGCCACCGCCCACCTGGTCATGGTCGCCGTCGACGACGACGGCCAGCCGCGTACGGTGCCGCCGCTGTTGCCGGAGACCGACGGTGACCGGCGGCGGTACCGGGAGGCGGAGATCCGCCGCGAGCACCGGCTGGCCCTGCGGCGGGCGCTGCTCGACGGCGCCGAGGACCGTTGAGACGTGCTCGGGTCTGCTGGCCGGATGGCCGACGGCCGGCGGCGACGGCCGGCATTGACGACGCTGGCCGCGTCGCTGTCGCGGGGTGGACGTGGCTCGGTCGCGCCTGGTAGGCAGGCGAGTGTGCGCATCGTTTCGCTGTTGCCTGCGGCCACGGACATCGTGGCCATGCTCGGCCTGACCGGGCACCTGGTCGGCCGTACCCACGAGTGTGACTGGCCGCCGGGGATCCTGGCCGACATCCCGGCGGTGACGGCGACGTCTTTGCCGGAGGCTTTGACGAGCCGGGAGATCTCGGCGTCGATCGCCGGCGACCCGCACCGAGGTTCGTCGTTGTACCAGCTCGATGTGGCAATGCTGGATGACCTGAAGCCGGATCTGATCCTCACTCAGGATCTGTGCGACGTGTGTGCGGTCTCCTACGAGCGGGTCAATGACGCGGTTCGCCTGATCGACCTCGACACCAGGGTGGTGTCCCTGGAGGCGAGGACCATCGGCGGGATCCTGGACACGGTCGATGCCGTGGCCGCGCTTACCGGCACCGAAGGCAGGGCAGCGGAGATCCGAGCCGACAGCGAGCGTCGCCTCGCCGCACTGCCGGGGTCGGTGACCGGCGCGCCGACTGTGTTGTTCGTCGAGTGGCTCGACCCGTTGATGCCCGGCGGGCACTGGGTGCCGGAGCAGATCACCTATGCGGGCGGGCGGTCTCTGCTGCTCGGGCCCGGAGCGCACAGCACCCCGTACCGGTGGTCGGTGGTCGCGGACCTGGCTCCCGATGTGGTGGTGTTCGGGCCGTGTGGGTTCACGCCCGAGCGGACGTTCGACGAGGTGTCCGTGGCGGCCGCGCAACCCGGCTGGGCGGCCCTGCCTGCGGTCCGTCAGGGGCAGGTGTGGGTGGTCGACGGGCCCGCCTACTTCAACAGGCCCGGCCCCAGGGTCGTCGACGGCGCGGAGATCCTCGCCGCCATCCTCGCTGGCCGCCCGGACTCCCGCGCTCGGAGGGTTCCCGTCGACGCAGGCTGACACCGCCGTCCGAGTGGCCGACATCGGCGGCGACGAGGCGGGGCAGGGCTTGTTCGACGTCCGCGCCTTCGTAGCTGACGGATGGGCGACGCAGCGGAAGCCGTACGGCTGGCGTACGACAGCCTGGACGGAGGGTCGCGGCTGTCGGCCCGGTCCTGCCGTACCTCGCACCGGAGATGTTGGAATCATTGTTGTGGTGATGGCATGCAGTTTCGGGTGTTAGGTCCGCCGGAGGTCCTCCGGGACGGGCGAGTGGTGCCCGTCGGAGGGCCGAAGCAGCAGGCTCTGCTGGCCCTCTTCCTGCTGCGACCCAACCGGTTCGTCGCCGCCGACTGGCTGGTCGAGGCGCTGTGGGACGGCCGGCCACCAGCCAGCGCCCACATGACGCTGCGCACGTACGTCGCCGGGTTGCGTCGGGTCGTGGAGCCCGAGCGGTCCCATCGCGAGCCGGCGCGGATCCTGCGGAGCCGCCCGAGAGGGTACGAGCTGCGGGTGAAAGCCGAGGCCATCGACGCGTTCCGGTTCGGCAGCCTGGTGGACCGGGCGGCGGATGCGTTCGCGGCCGGGGAGCCGGCGGCCGCCGAGGGCTGCTATGCCGAGGCGTTGGCGTTGTGGCGGGGCGAGCCGCTGGCGGGCGTCGCCGAGCTGGCGGCGGTGCGCCCGGAGGTGACACGGCTGGCCGAGCTGCGGCTGAGCGCCGAGGAGGGGCGTTTGACCGCAGCCGTCGTGGCCGGCCGGCACGCGTCGGAGCTGGCGGAACTGCGCCGGTTCGTGTCGGCGAACCCGCTGCGCGAGGGAGCTCGGGCGCAGTTGATGTTGGCGCTGTACCGGTCCGGCCGGCAGACGGAGGCGCTGGCGGCCTTCGACGAGGGGCGCCGGATCCTGGCCAGCGAGTACGGGCTCGACCCCGGGGAACAGATCCGGGCGGTGCACCGGCTGATCCTGGAGCAGATCGAACCAGCGGAGCCCGGCAGCCCGGCGACCGTCGGTCCGGACGTCGTGCGGGGCGGGCCGCGCTCGGAGGAGGACGCGGCCACACCGTCCGGGCGGGATCCGGTCGTCGGCGTACCGCCGGCCGAGGGTGCGGACCCGCTTGTGGGTCGTGGCGCGGAGCTGGAGCGGCTGCGGGAATCGCTCGACGCGGCAACCCGGCACGGCGGGCGGGTGCTGGCTCTGGTGGGGGAGGCCGGCATCGGCAAGTCGAGCCTTGCCACGGCACTCGGCGGGCTGGCCGCCGCGAACGGCGTCCCCGTGGTCTGGGGCCGCTGTCCCGATGTCGGCCAGGCGCCGCCGTTCTGGCTGTGGAGCCAGGTGGTACGCGCGCTCGTGGCGATGCCGGAGGCCAGCGCCACGGGCTCGGCGAGCCGGCTCGGCGGGTTCGCCGCGGGGTCGCTGCCGGGCCCGGCAGACGGTGGCGGGCTCGACCCGACCGCGCGCTTCCAGGTGTACGAGGCGGTGTCGGAACTGGTGCACGCGGTGGCCCGGCGGTGCGGCCTGCTTGTCGTGCTGGACGACCTGCACGCCGCCGACCCGGACTCGCTGCTGTTGCTGCGGTTCCTCTCCGCCGATCTGTCGGCGGCGCGGGCACTCGTGGTGGCCACCCTTCGGCCGTACGACCATGACCCGGCAGTGGTGGCGACCGTCGCCGAGCTGGCTCGCGGTCGGGGGTTCGGTCAGCTCCGGCTCGCCGGGCTGGACGCGTCCTCGGTCGCCGACCTCGTCCGGGACCGGACCGGGGTGGCACCGCCGGAGCCCGTCGTGGCTCGACTCGTCGCCCGTACCGGCGGAAATCCGTTCTTCATCACCGAGCTGCTCCGGTCCCGGACGGACCCGGCCGCCGCCGGGGAGCTGCCGCCGAGCATCCGCGACACCGTACGGCTGCGGCTCGGCGGGTTGCCCGATCCCGCCCGGCGCTGCCTCGACCTGCTCAGCGTGGCCGGACACGACCTGGACCTCCACGTGATGGCGGCGGCGCTGGACACCACGGCCCCGGCGGTGGCCGAGGGGCTCGCCCCCGCCTACACGGCCGCACTTGTGACCGAGGCCGGACCGGGCGCGGTCACCTTCCGCCATCCGCTCATCGCCGAGGTCACCTACGCCGAACTGGTCCCGCCGCACCGGGCCGCACTGCATGCCCGGCTGGCAGTGGTCTACGAGCGGGTCGCGGATGTCGCACCTGCCGAGTTGGCCCACCACTACGGTCAGGCGATCGGTCTCGGCCACGGTGACGACCACCTGCGGTGGTCGCTGCTCGCCGCCGACGACGCGACCCGGCGGGTCGCCTACGAGGACGCACTCGGTCACCTCGAACGTGCCGCGCACCGGCTGGCCCCGGCCGCGCAGGTCTCGCCCGACGCGGCGTCGACCGAACTGACAGTCCAGTTGCACCGCGCGTCGCTGTTGCAGATGACTGTCGGTGTCGGCAGCGACGCGGTCGACCAGGTCTGCGCCCGTGCCCGTGAGCTGCTGGCGCTCGTCGGGCCCGAAGTGGACATCCGGCACGCGCTCTGGGCGCTTGGCGAGTTGGCCGCCAACCGGGCCGAGTTCGCGATCTGCGCGGACCTCGCCGGGCGCCTGGCGCGGGCCGAGGACGACGGCAGCCGGCTGACCGTCGTTGCCGGCGAGTACCTGCTCGGCGCGGTCGGCTACTTCACCGGCCAGCCGGCCGACGCCGAACGACGGCTCACCGCCGCGATCGACCGGCTGGGAACTGTCGATCGCGGGCTGCTGCGCCGGGAGGTCGGCCGGCGGCCGGTCCTGGGCTGCCACAACTTCCGGGCATTGGTCCGCTCGGTACGCGGCAACCCCTCCGGCGCCTGGGCGGACATCGCCGATGCCGAGGCACTCGCCGAGGAGCTGGACGACCCGTACGGCCGGGCGAACGCGGCGCTGTACGCCGCCTGGCTGGCGATGCAGGAACACGACGTCGCGGCGGCCGACGCCGCAGGGCGGCGGTGCCGGAACATCGGTAGGGCCACCGGCCTGCCGCACATGATGGCGACTGGCGCGTTCTTCAAGGAGTGGGCTGCCGCGCGCGGCGGGGAGCACGGCCGGCTGGAAGCGATGCGCGCCGCCGGTGACGAGATCTACCGTCCCGGACTGCGGTCCACCCGGACGATCACGCTCTGCGCGGTCGCCGAGGCGTACCTGACCGCCGGGCGCACGGAGACCGCGGCGAGGCTGGCCGGGGAGGCGCTGGCCGTGGCCGACCAGGTGGGCGAGCGGGTGTTCGTCGCGGAACTGCACCGCATCCGTGGCGTCGCGCGCCGCGACCGCACGGAGTGGGACATCGGGGCCCGGATCGCCGCCGAGCAGGGCGCCGGGCTGTTGCTGCCCCGGTTCGCCGCCGAGGACGCCTTCTGACCGTGTGGTAGAGCCCGCCTCCACGCCCTCTCCACAACTTTCCTACGCCTAGCTGGTGCCCTGGTTCACGTCGGGGAGGACGGCCGGAGCCGTCCCCACAGGAACGTGTTCCGAGAGGGCACCGCCATGCGTCCAGTTCAGCCGCCGGTTCACCACCCGGTCCAGGAGATCGACGTGGCCGTCATCGGCTGCGGGCCGGTCGGTGCGCTCACCGCCAACCTGCTCGGCGCTCGCGGCGTCACCACACTTGTCGTGGAGCGGAGCGAGGCCCCGCACGGCCAGCCGCGGGCGTTCTCCTGCGACGACGAGGCGCTACGCATCTACCAGCAGGCCGACCTGCTCGACGAGGTACGCGATGAGACGATCGCTCCGCCGCTCGTCGAGTACGTCAACCGTGTGGGCCGGGTCTTCGCCCGGATGGCGTTGTCCGAGACGGACTTCGGGTACGGGCACGCACCGCTTCGCTTCTTCGACCAGCCACGGCTGGAACGGACGCTGCGGACCGGGCTGGACCGCTTCCCGCACGTCCAGCTCTCGCTCGGCACCGAACTGGTAGGCCTCGAGCAGGACCGGGACGGGGTGACAGTGCTCCTGTCCGACGTGGCAACCGGTGCACGGCGGGCAGTGCGCGCCAGGTACGTGCTCGGCTGCGACGGCGCCCGCAGCGCCACCCGAGCCGCCGTCCGGATCCCGTTGGGCGGGACGAGCTACGACGAGCCGTGGCTGGCGATCTCCGGCGACGTGCCGCCCGACGGCGTCCGGGTCCGGGACACCAGGTTCGTCTGCGACTGGCAGCGCCCGGCGTTCGTGTCTCCCGGCGCGTCCGGCAGCTACCGGCTGGAGTTCATGCTGCGGCCGGGGGAGACCGAAGACGACATGCGGCGTCCGGAGATGATCGCCGCGCTCGTCTCGCCGTACGTCGACCCGGACCGGTTCGACGTCACCCGCGCGGTGGTCTACAGCTTCCACCACCTCATCGCCGAGCGCTGGCGTGAGGGAAGGGTGTTCCTGGTGGGCGACGCGGCTCACCAGATGCCGCCGTTCATGGGGCAGGGACTGTGCAGCGGTCTGCGCGACGCGGCGAACCTGTCGTGGAAGCTGTCTCTGGTGCTGTCCGGCGCGGCCGACGCCGCCGTGCTGGACACGTACGAGACCGAGCGGCGCCCGCACACCGTGGAGATGGCGCAGACGAGCGTCCGGCTGGGACGCGTCTTCCTGGCCCGCAGCCGGTCCACCGCCTGGATGCGGGACACCGTGCTCCGGGCCGTCCAGACGATCCCCCGGGTACGGCGGTTCCTGGAACGGTTCGAGTTCAAGCCGGTGCCGGCGTACCGGCGGGGTCTCATGGCCGGCGGCCGGCGCGACGGCGTGGTGGGGACGATGTTTCCCCAGCCGCGGATCCTTCTCCCGGGATCGTCCGGTGGACGCCTGCTCGACGAGGCGCTCGGCGACGGCTTCGCCGTGCTCGGCCTGGCCACTGAGGGCGGTTCGCTCGGAGCGCGGTGGCGAGGGCTGCCGGTGCGGTTCGTCGCCGTCCACCCGGCCGGCACCCCGGTGGCTGACCTGCCGGACCGGTCCGGGGACGGCCAGCCCGACCGGGTCGATGTCGTCGACGTCGACGGTGTGCTCGGCGAGTGGCTCCGGCGCCACGGCGCCGACCTGGTGGTGCTGCGGCCGGACCGGTTCGTGTTCGCCCTGTCGGCGACCGTCGGGATCGAGCGGGTCGGACGGGATCTGTCGGCCGCCCTCCGCGTGCCGTCGCACCGGCCGGACGGGTCCCTGCGACAGGCGAGCGGGCAGGCCTCATGACCGGGCGCGACCACCTGCCCCCGCCGAGGTCCAGGTCAGTACCGGACCTGCACTCCCATCTTGCGCCAGGTGCGCGGGCCGACCACGCCGTCGGCGGCGAGGCCCTGCATCTTCTGGTACCAGCGCACCCCGGCCTCGGTCCGGGCGCCGAACTTCCCGTCCGCCTTGCCGCACTGCCGCTCGCCGATGAACCGCTGGACGAAGCCGACGTCGTCGCCCGTCGCGTCCCGGCGCAGCGTACGGCTACCGGGCGTCCGTCGCGGCTGAGCCGGCGGCTTGCTCTGCGGCTTCGCGGGCGTGGCCGGCTTGGGGGGAGTCGACGGCTTCGCCGGGGTCGGCTTGGACGCCGCGCGGAGGGCCGCCACGGTCTTCGGCCCGACCAGGCCGTCGACCGTGAGCTTCTTCGCCTTCTGGAAGCCGCGTACCCACGCCTCGGTCCGACTGCCGAAATCGCCGTCCACGGTGAGTGGCGGCTTCGCCCCGAGCGTGTTCGCCAGGGTCTGGAGTTCGCGGACGTCACCGCCCGTGGAACCTTTGCGCAGCACCCGTTCGCCGAGTTTCAGCGCCACTGTCGGTGCGGCGGTGGCGATGCCCCAGGCCCGGCGGCTGTTCTCCAGGTCGGGGGAGTGGCTGACGCTGACGTGCAGGTGCTTGGTGTGCGGGTTCGACCCGGTGTACCGCGACGGCGCGAACCCTCGGGTGCGGCTCCAGATCGTCCGGTCGAAGATCACGTACTGGGTGGACGGGTGGGCGATGGCCCGGCGCACCACCAGTTGCGGATCAATGCCGTCCCGGTCGACGTCAAGCGCGTTGACGGAATTGTCCTGGTCGGGGTTGTGGTCGGATTTCGTGGCCTGGTGGGCGGTGTCGCCGATCCAGCCGTCCGAGGCGCGATCCCGGTTCGGCCAGCGGGCGTTGATCTCATTTCGCAGGCACACAAGCACCGGGGCGAGCCGGACCGGCGGGCGCATGCCCGGAGGTTCCTCGCCGTCGTCGCCCGGCTCACCCCCGCCCGGGTCGGTGCCCGGGTCGTCGGCTGGGTCGTCGGCCGGCCCGAGGTCGTACTCGACCTCCTCGCCGATCAGGCTGCCCGGGTCGTCGTCCTCGTGGTGGTGGGTGACATCGAGCTGGTCGATGTCGGGTGCGTCGTTCATGTCGTCCTCCCAGGGATGTGGATGCCGGCGCCGCGTCGCGGGAGACGAGCCATCCCGGCACCGGCTCCGACCAGGCTGTGTTCTTCGAATGTCCGTCCACAAGGGAGAGTCGGGTTCCTTGCAGCAGGAGGGCCGGACAGGTTGAGGAGCAGGCATCCGATCGGTAGATGGGCCGCCCGCGAAAGGCCCCTGGTTGTCAAACGAAGGGTTACGAGTTGAGCGGCAATCGAGCGATGTTACTCATTGGTCACCCGGCGTTGACTGAACGCGATAGACGGCGACGAGCTTGGGATCGGTGGCGTGTGAAGGGTTTCAGTGCAATGGGTATGTCCAAAGTGGACGGTTGTCGCCAGCACGGCGCCGTCGGCTCGGGCTCGTGGAGGTCGGCGTGACCTGGCAGCCCCGCCCGCTCGCCAGCCTCCCGCTGGTGCTCGCCGGTCCTCTGCTGCGGCGGGTGGACGGCACGTCCGTCACCGTGTGGTTGGCGCTGCGCGAACCCCGCAAGGTCACGCTGCGGGTCTACTCGTCGGACGCCGACGGCGTCGGGGTGACCCAGGTCGGCGAGGGCAGCCGCAACACGGTAAAGGTGGCCGCCAACTGCCACCTGGTAGCGGTCACCGCCACCGCCGCGGCGCCGCTGGCCGCCGGAACCCTCTACCGGTACGACGTGTTCTTCGCCGCCGTCGGCGACGAGTCCGTGCCGGTACCGGCCACCGAGCCCCGGCTGTACTCCCCGAACGTGGTCGCCACCACCGTGGCCGCCGCCCGCACGGCCCTCAGCTACGCCGGGTCGGGCGCGCCGAGCCTGCCGAGCTTCGCCACCCCGCCCCAGGACCTCAACCGCCTGCGCGTGGTGCACACCTCCTGCCGCAAGCCGCACGGCGGTGGCGACGACGCGCTCGCCGTGCTCGACGAGATCCTGCGCGCCGACGCCGCCGACCCGCTCGCCCGCCCGCAGCAACTGGTGCTCAGCGGCAGCCAGATCTACGCCGACGACGTCGCGGACCCGCTGCTGGCGGTCGTCACCGGGCTGGGACGGACCCTCCAGGCCGGCCCGGAGGCGCTGCCCGGGGTCGTCGACGCGGACCCCCGGCTGCGTCCCGGACACCGCCAGGAGCTGGTCACCGGGGCCGCCGGGCTGACCGCCACGGCGGCGAAGAGCCACCTGCTGTCGTTTGCCGAGTTCTGGGCGATGTATCTGCTCGTCTGGTCCGACGTGCTCTGGCCGGAGAACCTGCCGGAGTTCGCCGACGTACACCCGGACGAGCACGCGCTGCTGGAGCGCTCGCTCACCGACTCGGGGCTCTCCGACCCGTGGGCCGCCGCGGCCCGGTACGGCCCGGCCAAGCAGCGGCGGGACACCTTCGCCGACGAACGGGCGGCGGTGCTGGAGTTCCGGTCAAGCGTCGGCGCGGTCCGCCGGGTGCTGGCGAACACCCCGACCTACCTGGTGCTCGGCGAGCACGAGGTAAGTGAGGACTGGTTCTCGACGCAGGGCTGGGCGGAGCGGGCGCTGGCCACCACCGGCGACGCCAGCGGGCTCGGCCGGCGGGTGATCCAGAACGCGCTCGCCGCGTACGCGCTCTGCCAGGCCTGGGGAAACACCCCGGAACGCTTCGCGTCCGCCGGCCCGGCCGGCGAGCCCGGCAGGCGGCTGCTTGCCGCTGTCTCGACCTGGGACGGCACCGAAAACGACACCTCAGCGACCATTCGCACCTGCGTCGGCCTGCCCACCGGCTTCAACAGCGGCGTGCCACTGCGCCCTGCCGGGGCGCTGAGCTGGCACTTCCACGTCGAGTGGGCGAAGCACCAGCTCATCGTGCTGGACACCCGGACCTCCCGGGTCTTCCTCGGCGGGCCGGGCGACCCGCCCGCCCTGCTCTACGGCGACGCCGCTCTGCAGGAACAGTTGCTGGACCCGCCGGACCTCGGCCCGGAGGCGGCCACATTCGTGGTCTCCGCGACGCCTGTGGTCGGCTACCCGTTCGTCTCCGACTTCGTGCAACAACTGCTCGGCAAGCGCTACCGGGGTCGGGCCACAGTGGACGGCGAGGCCTGGGGGCTGCAACGCGCCGGGTACGAGAAGCTGCTGTCCCGGCTGTTCAACCGGGGCGCCGCACGACCGGACGGCACCCGCCGGCAGCGACTCGTCCTGCTCTCCGGCGAGGTCGGCTACGGCTTCGCCGCGCGGCTACGCTACGAGGGCGCGGCGCCGTTCCGGGCCACCGAGCCGGTGCCCACCCGGGGGGTGCTCGCGCAGTTCGTCTCCAGCGCGGCGCGCAACGAGGACGGGCTGACCCGGTTCCTGCACGGCACCGGCTTCGACGTGACAGCCGACGTGCTGCCCCGCAGTAGCCGGGTCGGCTGGACGAACCCGGCCGGCGGGAGCCTCACCGTCGGCACCGAGCTGGTCGACACGATCACCGGGCACCTGCGGAGCGTGCCGTGGACGGTGAGCGGCACCCCCGCCGTGGCGGAGGCCGGGCCGCTGCGCACGGTCACCCGCGCCCCGGACTGGTCCTACGACCTGAGCTTCGCCAAGCACGACGCCGCCGACCCGACGATCCCGCCCCGACCCGGCTCGCCGCGACCGGTCTACCCGCCGACCGGCGACCGCTCGGCGGCCCTCGGGCAGTACCTGGCGGCCACCGAGAACCACGACGACTACCTGGGCAAGTGGGGCGACGGCAAGGAGGTGGTCGGCTACGCGAACATCGGCGAGGTCAGCCTCTCCTGGCAGCCGGGCAACGCCAAGAAGGCCATCCAGACCCTCTGGTGGCGGCTGCCCGGCCAGGACGCCGCCGCACCGTTGACCCGCTGCGTGGTCGACCTCTCCAACCGGGCGGTCGGGGCACCGCACGATCCCGACCACCTAGTCCTGATGACCGGCCGGACCGGTGCCGACGGTGTCGCCGCGACCAGCCAACCCGCCGAGGACGCCTGGGTCTACTGGCGTACCGGCGGCGGAACCCGCCGATTGCGTGCCGGCACCGACGGCTACCTCTACGCCAGTGCAGTCGCCGGCTCGATCGAGCCGTGGGACTACACCGACGCGTTCAAGCCGGCGGCGGGCAGCGTCGCCGAGGTCGCCTACAGCACCGGCGCACGACCGCTGCCGGACGCGTTGCTCGGCACCGCCGGCCTGTTCCAGCAGCGCACCGTACCGCCCATGCCACCGACCGTCGACAGGGAACCCGAGCCGGTCACGATCACCCTCCCCGCCCGTGTGCTGAGTCTGATCAGTCCCCAGGAACTGGCGCTCTGGCCGCTGCTGTGGCACGTGCCGGACACCTACGCCACGGGGAACCTCCGGCAGGAGGCCGACGCGTGGGTGGCTCCAGCCGTGGTGGACGGCAATCCGGCCCCGGCCGCGGTGGCACCGGACCGACCGGTGGAGCGTGGCCTGCGGATCGAGGGGCAGGTCGACGCCGCGGCGACCCAGGTGCGGCTACGGCTGCAGACCGCAGCCGGCGGCGCGCTGCAGTTGCGAACCGGGATCGCGGCCGACGCGCCCACCACCGACGAGGTGACGGCGACGCTGGCACCCGCGGCCGGCGGGGTCCGCACGTTCACCGCGACCGTGTTCCTGGCCAACGCGGCGGCGGCGTTCGGCCCGGTGGAGGTACTTGCCGTCGCCGAGGGCCCGGCGGTGCCACACGTCGAGTCGTTCACCCTGCATCTGTGCGGCCTGCAGACCGCGCTGGTCGACGACCCGACCGCGCAGGGGCGCGGCCCGTTGCGAGGCGAGGCCGACGAACTCCAGGTCGTGGACTTCCTGCGGTCACCACAGGACACTCTGCCCCTCCTCAGTGACCAGACGCGGGTACGCCGAATGGTGCCCTACCACTTGCGGAACGAACGGCGGCCACTCGTCCCCGGAGGGCCGGACCGGCTGCAACCGCAGATGCCGATGTGGATGGGCGAGGTGCAGTTCGTCGGTGTCACCGACGCGCAACTGCGGGACCTGCTGCGCCGGCGGTACACCCGGTCGGCGGTGCTCGACCCGCCGGACCCGGCGGCCAATCCGGCTCCGCCTCGCACGTTGCGCATCGACTGGACCTGGGACCTGCGGCTGAGCTGGGACGGCCCGGATGACAACGCTGACGCCGTGACCGGCCCGGTGCAGAACCCGCACCTCGGCCACAACTACCAGTTGGACCTGACCGGGAGCCCGACGGTGGTGCTGCACTACGGAGCCAACGGCCAGTTCACCGACGCCCAGGGTCGGGACATCGTCGTGGACGGCCAGGGGCGGGTGCCGGCAGCGTTTACGCCCGCACCGACCGCGGTCCCGTTCCCAGTCGCGAACCGGCGGTTGCCCGCCGTGCTGGTCACCGGGCAGCAACGCCCGTGGGGTCGTCACGTCGGTGCCCCGGCCCGGCCGGCGCTGGTGCTGGAGTTCCAGCCCGCGGTGACGCAGAACGGGCGGGAGGTGATCCGGGGCGGCGACGGAAGGCTGGGCGTGTCGGCCCTTTCCTTCGACAAGCGACAGTTGGATCCCGGACTAATTGCCGACGCGGCAGGAGTGCTCGGATCGCCGCCGGCCGCCGTACCGCTGCTGGTGCTGCCCGACTTTCGGGTCCTTGGGCAGAATCCGGCCCCCAACGCCGACATCGAGGCGGTGATCGAGGACTTTGTCGACGAGTACTACAACCGCAATCAGGCCCTGGACCGGGTCAGCATCCTGAGTTTGGCGTGCTGGCGGCGGACCGCGATGCTGATCTTTCGGCATGAGAGCGGCCTACGCGGCGGCTACAACCAGTTCTTTCCCGATGATACGGGCCGCTACAGGTACGAGTACCGGAACCGCGATTGGCGGTACGGCAAAGAGAAGAACATGCCGATGCTCGGGCCACCCCACGGTTACGGGATGGCGCAGCTCGACAACTGGAACGACCCCCCGGTGGGCGCCAGTGCCGACGAGGTGTGGAACTGGGTGGAGAACATCCGCACCGCCGTCCGCCTGATTTTCGAGTACTACGGCGACACGGCCTACAACGTGGTCCGGAACCACCTGCCCAACCCGATCGACCAGCGCAGCCGCGCGGTCTTCCAGCGGGAGACGATCCGCCGCTACAACGGCGGCGGTCGCGAGTTCCGGTGGGGTAACAACGGCTGGGAGATCCAGCCGACCATGCAGTTCCAGACTCCGAACACCCCTGCGGATGGCCCGAACCCCCGGCTGCTCTATCCGAACCAGGTCCTGGCCCGCGCCGGCGTCCCTGCCATCACCTACTTCACCGACGCGGCAGGCGCCGCGAACATCGCCGACGGGGCCGCCACGGTCTACAACCGACCGGCTGCCTTCACCGCGGCTCACTACGGACCGGAGACGGCATGACCGACGACGGCAACTTCCAGACACAATTGCTCGGCGAGATCGAGGCGCTGCTGTCGCCGATCACCATGGCCGCCACCAGCGAGTGGCGTCGCTCCGGCATCCTCGACTCGCTCGGCTGGGACCTCGCCGCCTTGGCGGCGATGCCGGCCGGGGAGTTCGAGAAGTGGTTGGCGGACTGCGCGGAGGCGGTCGACGGCGTACGCCGGATCGTCGAGCAGGGGCCGCCAGAGACGCTCGACGACCTGACCGCGGCGCTGAACACGGTGTCGGCGGCCGTGGCGGCGGTCAGCGGGCTGCCGCCAGCGCTGAGCGCCGGCGCGGCGAACCTGCCGCCCGCCGAGGTGCTGGCCGAGGACCTGATCACCTTCCTCACCGTCAATTTCCTGCAACGCCAGCACCCGGTGGCGTACCAGGTGGCGATCCTGTTGACGCTGCTCACCCCGGCCGGTGAGCCGCCGGTGAGCGCGCCGATGCCGGCGACCGGCACCCCGGTACGGCTGCCCCGGTCCCGACCGGAGCTGCACCTGGACCGGCTCGGTGACCTGCTCACCGACCCGGTCGGCACCCTGCGGGCGGAGTACTTCCCGGACGGGCTGGCCACCACGGCGGCGGCGGACGCGGCGGCGGCGAAGCTCTTTCCCCGCATCGCCGCCGTACTCAAGGAACTCGGCGTGCCGGCGCTGTACGGCCTGAACCCGGCCGACGGGCCGGACCTGGGTGCTGTCGGCACCGCCCTGGCCTCCCGAATGCTCACTGTGGCCGCCCCGGTCCGGGTCGGCGACGCCCAGGTCACCGTCGGGGCGAGCGCGGCGCTCTCCGCCGCCGACCGGGGCGGGCTCGGCCTGGTCCTGGCTCTGCGCGGCGCGCTGGAACTCGACCGGATCGTCGCCGGGTGGGCGTTGAAGCTGGCGGTCCAGGGAGCCGGCGCCGGCTTCGCGATCGGCCCGGACGGGCTGACCCTGCCGGCCGGCCTGGACTCGATGGTGCGGATCGCGCTCACCGCCGACCGGGTGCCCGACGCGACCGGGGTGGCCCTGCGCATCGGCAGCGCCACAGGCACCCGCCTGGAGGTGCAGGGCCTGCGGCTGGCCGTCGGCGCGGCACTGGGCGGCGGGGTGGACGACATCGAGCTGTCGATCTCGGCGGCCCGCGCGGCCCTTGTCGTCGCGGCCGGTGACGGCGACGGCTTCCTCGCCCAGGTGCTGCCGCCGCAAGGGCTGCGCGCCGAGTTCGACCTCGCGCTGACCTGGTCGCTGCGCAAGGGCCTGACGTTCCGGGGCGCGGCCGGGCTCGACGCGGACCTGCCGCTGCACATCTCGGCCGGCCCGGTCGAGATCTTCGGGCTGCACGCGGCGCTCGGCGTACGCGGCGAGGGGCTCTTCGCCGCGCTGGCCGCCTCGGCGACCCTGCGGTTGGGGCCGCTGCACGCGGTGGCCGAGCGGATCGGCGTCGAGGCGGAACTGACGTTCCCGCCGGACGGCGGCAACATCGGCCCGGCGGAGACGGCGCTGGCCTTCAAGCCGCCGTCGGGCATCGGGCTGTCGCTCGCCGCCGGGCCGCTTGTCGGCGGCGGATACCTCTTCGTGGACGCCGACGCCGGCCAGTACGCAGGCGCGCTGCACCTTCAGTTCGAGTCGATCGCGGTGAGCGCGGTCGGCCTGCTCGCCACGAAGAACCCGGACGGGACGCCGATCCGGATGCCGGACGGCAGCGACGGGTTCTCGCTGCTGGTCATCATCGCGGGGGAGTTCACCCCGATCCAGCTCGGCTTCGGCTTCACCCTCAACGGGGTCGGCGGCCTGCTCGGTGTGCACCGGACGGTGAACGTCGAGGCGTTGCGTTCCGGGGTGCGCAACGGGTCGCTGAACTCGCTGATGTTCCCCTCGGACCCGGTGGGCCGGGCCGCGGAGACGGTGGCGGCGGCCGGCGCGATCTTCCCGGTGGCGGTCGGCAGGTACGTCTTCGGCCCGATGGCGCGGCTCGGCTGGGGCACGCCGACCCTGCTCACCTTCGACCTCGGTCTGGTGCTGGAGTTGCCGGCACCGCTGCGGCTCGTGGTGCTGGGGCGGCTGCGGATGGCCCTGCCCGACGAGAAGCACCCGATCGTCAAGATCAATATGGACGTCCTGGGCATCGTCGACTTCGGCGCCGAAGAGGCATCCATCGACGCGTCGCTCTACGACTCGCAGATCGCCGGCTTCCCGATCAGCGGGGACATGGCAATGCGGATGTCCTGGGGCGCGAAGCCGACGTTCGCGCTCGCGGCCGGCGGGTTCAACCCGAGGTTCCAGCCGCCGCCGAACTTCCCGCAACTGCGTCGGCTCGCGATCGCCCTCTCGGAGAAGAACAACCCTCGGCTGCGACTGGAGTCGTACCTGGCTCTGACCTCGAACACCGTGCAGTTCGGTGCCCGGCTGGAGGTCTACGCCGAGGCGGCCGGCTTCAACGTCTCCGGGATGCTGTCCTTCGACACCCATGTGCAGTTGGCGCCGTTGAGCTTCGTCGCCGACATCGCGGCGATGGTGGCACTGCGCCGGGGCAAGCGGGAGCTGATGGCCGTCGCGCTCAGCGTGACGCTCAGCGGGCCCCGGCCGTGGCGGGCGCGCGGCAAGGCCAGGTTCAAGGTGGTGTTCGTCAGCGCCTCGGTCTCGTTCGACCTGACCATCGGGTCGCGTACGCCACCGCCGCTGCCCACACCTGTCGACGTCGGCGGGCAGCTCGACGCGGCATTCGCCGACCCGCGCAACTGGACGGCGCAACTGCCGCCACGGGGAGAGGCACTGGTCACCCTGCGCAAGATCGAGCCCACGGCCGGGCAACTGCTGGCCCACCCGCTCGGCGCGATAGCGGTCACCCAACAAGTCGCCCCGCTGGGCCTGACCATCAACAGGTACGGCAGCGCGCCGGTGACCCAGAAGACCGCGTACACGATCGCGTCGGTGCGGTTCGGCGGGGTCGACGCCACCGACGCCGGCACGGTCACCTACGAGCATTTCGCGCGTGCCCAGTTCCAGACCATTACCGACGACCAACTGCTCTCCACCCCCTCCTTCGAGCGGATGGAGGCGGGCCGCGGCTTCTCCTCCCCGGAGATGGAGTACGACCTGACAGCCCCGCCACCGGTGCCGCTCGGCTACGACGTGCTGATCATCGACGAGCCCGACGTCGCCGCCCGTACCCCCGTCGGGGCCGGGCGGGCGAAGCGGTCGGCGGTCGACCCGGCACCGGCCATGCGGCCGATGGACGGCCCGACACTGAAGCGCCTGACCCGATCCAGCGCCGCCGCGCTGGCCCCCGCACGGGCCACCGGCCCGGGCGTCTACCGCACCGGGCTGACGCCCCTGGTGCGGTTCACCGAGCCGGTCGCCGGCTCGCGCACCCCCGAGGAGGCACGCCGGTGACGGCACAACTGCACTTCCTGGCGTACGTCCGGCAGGGGCTGGCCGCCGCCGGAGCGGTGGCCGACCCGATCGAGGCGGACATCCCCGCCCGGCAGCCGGTCACTGTGGGCGTCCGGCTGGCCGGTCGCACCGAGCACACGTTCGACATCCGCCTGTACGGGCCGGGCGACATCCGGGGCATCGACACCCGTCAGGTGATCCGCACCGATCCGCCGGAGCGGGCCAGCGACTTCGAGCCCAACAACCTGGTCACCATCGAGTTCGACAGGCCGGACTTCCCGTGGCTGTTCACCCCCGCCGCGCCCGGCAGCCGGCAGCGGCTGCGCCCCTGGCTGTTCCTGGTCGTGGTGCCGGTGGCGAACTCCCAGCTGCGTACCGACACCGGCGCCCCGCTGCCGGTGCTGGAGTGCGCGCTGCCGGACCTGCCCGACCTGGCCGAGTCGTGGGCCTGGGCGCACGCCCAGGTCGCCACCACCGGGGCGGGCGAGCCGGTCGCCGAGGTGCTGGCCGGTGACCCGCACCGCACGCTGTCCCGGCTGATCAGCCCACGCCGGCTGGCCGCCGGCATCGCGTACCGGGCCTGCCTGGTGCCGGCGTTCGAGGCCGGCCGGCGGGCCGGGTTGGGGTTGCCCGTCGACGACGGCGAGGCCCTCGCTCCGGCCTGGGCACCCGGGCTCGGGGCCGCGCCGCCGCTGCCGGTCTATCACAGCTGGGAATTCGCCACCGGGGCCGACGGCGACTTCGAGTCCCTGGTCCGGCGGCTGCAGGCCCGGGGTCTGCCCGCCGACGCGGGGCTGCGCCCGATGCTCCTCGGCCGGTCCGGGGTGCCCGGGCTCGACCCGTCGGTGCCGACGGTGACGCTGGGTGCCGAGGGCGCGTTGCGCGGCGCGCTCACCATGCCGACCATCTGGCCGGCGCAGTCCCGGGAGGCGTTCGAGGAGTTGCTGCGCGCGCTGATCGCCGACACCGGCACCCGGCTCGGCCCGCCGCTCTACGGCGGACGGTACGCCGGCGTCGACCGGGTACCCGGCGACGCGGCCCACCCGCACTGGCTCCGGGAGCTGAACCTCGACCCCCGGCACCGGATCGCCGCCGCGCTCGGCACCCGTGTGGTGCGCGAGCAGCAGGAGGAGCTGATGGCGGCGGCCTGGGAGCAGGCGGCCGAGGTGCAGCGGGCCAACGAGGCCGTACGCCAGGCCCAACTCGCCGCCGAGGTCAGCCGCTCGACGTACGACCGCAGGATCGCCGGTCCGGAGGGGGCCGGTCTCGCCCGGTCCGGCACCGGCCGGCTCGCCCTCGGCGGCCCGCTGGCGGCCGGCCGGCTGTTGCAGGTCTCCGGGGCGGTGCTGGACGCCGTGACGGTCACCCCCCGCGGCAAGCGGCTGGTCAGCGGCGAACTGCACCGCAACCCGACCGCGACGGCGACGCTGTCGGCGACGTTCCGCCGGATGACCCGGCCGGACGGTCCACTGGCCCGACGGGCCGGCGTCGACGCGCTGGACTCGGTGGTGGAGGCGGCGGCGAGCAACGAGGTGACCGCGACGCCCCCGGATCAGCCGCCGGCGGGCACTGTGCTCTTCGACGACGTCGCGGGTGACGACATCGCCTTCCACCTGCTCAACAGGACCCGCATCGACCGCGCCGAGCCCTGGTGGCGGGGACGCACCGCGAGCCTCACCGCAGCCCCCGCGACCGTCATCGCGGTGCCGGCTCCGGAAACGGATTCCGTCCGGCCTGCTCCGGTGCCCGAGGCCGCGCTGGCTCTGCCGGCGACGGACGACGGCAGCAGCGGTCCGGGACTTGTCGCGCTGCCCGACACGCCGGTCGGCACCGCCACGGCCGAGCAGTTCGGCCCGGGGTGGACAGGGGCGCCGCTACGACCGCGCGATCAGTACTGGCCGCCGCAGGACCCGCCGCCGGACCCGGAGCCGATCCCGGACCCGCCGCAGCCGCTGCCGGTGCCGTACCCGGACACCAGTCCTCTGCCGGCGGGCGTGCTCGCCCAGCCGACCGGCCTGCCGGGCGTGGTGCTCAGCCCGCCCGGGCCGGCGGTGAACGACCGGCAGACGTTCGTCACCACCACCGACGGCCGGTTGTTCGAGCGGTCCCACGACGGCACCCGGTGGCTCTGGTTCGACCACGGAGCGCCGACCGGCACCCAGGCCGCCGGGGTCGAGCCCGGCGGTGTCATGGACGGCGGCCGACGGATCTTCGTCGCCAGCGTGCACGGCGCCCTTTTCGAGCACTACCGCGAGGACGATCGCTGGTACTGGCGTAAGCATCCGATCCCGCCCGGCAGCTATGGGCTCGGCACGTCACCGTTCCTGGTGCTCAACAACCAGAGCATCTTCGTGACCACCACCACCAACGGGGGCGGCAACCGGCTCTGGGAGCGGCGTCGCGACGGCGCACAGTGGAGTTGGGTCGACCACGGCAACCCCAGCCACTACAGCACCGAGAAGATCATCGGCACCCCGGGCAGCGCCCAGGGCAACACAAGCTTCTTCGTCACGAGCGACGCCGGCCGGCTGTGGCAGCGCTACTGGACCGGCACCCGCTGGGAGTGGCGCTTGCACGGGCGCCCGAACGGGGTCCCGCTGTGGCAGATCTCGCCGCGCACCGCCCCGGTAAGCGTGTTCGCCATCTCCTACGACGGTCGGCTGTTCGAACGGCGACTGACCAACAGCACCTGGGTCGAGCACGGCGCCCCGCCGGGGACCACGCTCAGTAACGCCCCCGGCGACATCATCGTCAGCGGAAACGAGGTGATGGTCTTCTGCGGCGCCTCCGACGGACGGCTGTACATGCGGCTGTGGAACGGGTCGGCCTGGTCGTGGCAGAACCTGGATTTCCCACCCGGCACGAGGGTGATGCAGGTGCCCGGCGCGGCGATGTGGGGCCGGTTGACGGTCTTCGTGACAGGCAGCGACGGCCGCCTCTTCTCGGTGAGCCGCACCGGCAACCGGTGGACTTGGGATGACCCGCACGGCTTCCCCACGGATTCCCGGGGCGCCGGCCCCATCGCCGCGCAGCCGGTCGGCGGGACCCGCTGGGCGCTGCCGCTGGGCTTCATGTCCAACCTGGTCGCCGCGCACGTCGACAACGGCGCGACCGACAACGTCATCTACCACCGGGTGGGTCGCAACCTCGGGTTCGAGGCCGAGGTGCGCGGCGGCTGGACCGCGCAGATCGACAAGCCGGGGCCGATCGGCTGGGAGACCCAGGGCCTGGGCATCGCGGTCGCCGATGTCAACGGCAACGGCCAACCCGACCTGGTGGTGATGTGGGTCGACAACCCGGCCGGCGCCAACGCCGTGCACTACCAGATCGGCTGGAACCTCGGTGCCACAGGTGAGGTGACCGGCGGGTGGAGCGCGGTGCACAGGCTTCCCGACGAGGTGGCCGCCGAGATCCAGGGCGCCGACCTCGCCGTGGCGGACCTCGACGGCGACGGCCGTCCCGAGCTGATCCTGGCGTACGCCACAGGCGGTGCCGCACCAGGGCTGTACTACCGGGTTGGCTGGCGGCTGGACGCCCAGGGTGCGATCAGTCAGGGATGGTCCGACGCGGTGTCGGTGCCCTGGACGCCGGGGCCGGTGCAGGGCGTCGGGGTGGCCGTCGCCGACCTCAACGACAACCTGACGCCGGACATCGTCGTGCTCACCATCGAGCCGGCGGGCGGCACCAACCAGGCTGTCTACCGGATCGGGTGGCAGCTCAACGCCAGGGGCCGGGTCACCGACGGCTGGGCGCCGGCGAAGGTGGTCGGCGGCGGCCCGCTGCCGGCGGCGCACCAGGGCGCCGGCATCGCCGTCATGGATGTCACCGGCACCCGCCGGGCCGACCTGGTGCTGTTCCACGTGGCGAACCCGGCCCAGGCCAACCGCGGCTACTACCGGGTCGGCTGGGACCTGGACCGGCACGGGGTGGCCCGGCAGTGGTCGGCCGACGCCGAGGTCCCCGGGTGGTTCGGGTGGGAGGGGCAGGGGGCGGCGGTCGCCGTCGCCGACCTCGACCCGGCGTTGACGGCCGCCCGCACGGCGATGGGTGACCTGTTCGCCGCCGCGGCCGGGCGGCACCAGGACCGGGTTGTGGCGGCCCAGGCGCTGGCCCGGCCGAAGCAACGGGTCACTGTCGACACCGCCACGCTTGCGGCCCGGGTGACCACCGCCCTGGAACCCGTCGGCGGGATCACCGACCAGACCGCCGGCCGGTTGAAGCTGGCCGGCGCCGAGTCGGCACAAGAACTGCGCGAACTGGTGGTGGTGCCCCGGTTCCCGCGCCCGATGTACGAGGCGCTGCGGGACCTGTCCCAGGAGCTGCTCTTTCCCGGCGTGTCAGCGATTCCGCCGGAGACGGTCACCCTGTTGCGGGTCAACGCGTCCTTCGTGGAGGCGTTCATGGTGGGTCTCAACTCCGAGTTGGGCCGGGAGATGCTGTGGCGGCGGTACCCGACCGACCTGGGTGCCACCTTCTTCTCCCAGTTCTGGGACGTCCGGTCCGCGCAGCCGTCCGTCGGCCCGCTTGCGGACATCCCACCGATCCGGGGCTGGAAGCCCGCCAACGGGCTGGGCGAGAACGCCACAGCGGTCGGTGCCGGCGACCTACTTGTCGTGTTGATCCGCGGCGAGTTGCTGCGTCGGTACCCGGGCACGGCGATCTACGTGCAGAAGGCATTCTTCGCCGAGGACGGCAGCCGGCAGTTGGCCGACGAGACACGCGAGCCGCAGTTCGCCGGCCGCCTCGACCCGGACATCCAGTTCTTCGGCCTGCCGCTGGGAGTGTCCGACGCGCGGGGTAGTGACACCGACGCCGGCTGGTTCATCGTGCTGCGGCAGCCGCCGACCGACGCCCGGTTCGGGCTGGACGCCCCTCCGGACGGGGCGAGCTTCGGCGGCGCCCCGACGCGCTGGTCGGACCTGCACTGGCGACACCTGACGGCCGACCCGGCCGAGGAGCAGCGACTGCGACACGCTCAGGCCGCCGGCCGGCTGGGCAGCCTGCGACTCGGAGGCCTGGAATGGGGCTACAACGGTGCCCACCAGGCGCAGATCACTCTCCAACGGCCGGTCCTTGTGGCGATCCATGCCAGCGACATGATCCCGCCGATCGACGACTCCTGGCAGATCGAGGCCGTCGCCCGGCACACCGCCGGGGTGCCCCAGCACCGGATCGTCGCCGTCGGCGGGCACCGTGCCGACGGCACGCCCTGGCGGATGAGCACCGAGGACGTGATCGCCGCGATCGGCCGACACGAACGATTCTTCGTCGAACGCCCGGTCGGTGACCAGGTCCAGGTGCTTGTCTCCCGGACCGCGACCGGTCGGCCGTACCTCACCACCGAGGCCGACGGCGACCTGCCCAACAACCTGCTATTCCTGCCCGAACTGGCCGAGGACGCGTGATGACTGCACCCAACCCGCTGTGGCACCTGCCCACCCAGTGGCCGGTGGCCCTGCTGCCGGTGCGCGTGGAGACCCGATTCGTCGACACCGGCCCGACCGGCACCGAGCTGTGGCTACGGGTGCTGCCGGACGTGCTGCACGTCGACACCCACCAGCCCGATCTGACCGACGACGAGGTGGCCTGGGGCAAGCAGTACTGGATCGACGTGTGGCGGGCCGGCTGGGTCGCCGCCGACGAGGTCACCGCCTGGCGGCGGCTGTGCCAGCTCGTCGACCCGGAACGGGCCGTCTGGATCGCCCGGGCGTTGGAGCCGTCGCCGGCCGGCCGGCCGAGCCAGCCCGTCCCACCCGGCCGGCGACTGCCGCGGGCCCCGGACTTCCCGCGGGTGGCCGGCGGCGCCGACGCCTGGGACCGCGCGCCGGAGGCCCGCGCCCTGCCGAGCCACTGGCACGTCACCCTGTGGAAGACCGGCGTCGAGCCGGTGTACGCGGAGTCCACGCCTGTGCAACGCCCACTGTTCGTCGGCCCGTCGCCGTCTGTCGACCTGACCTCGGTCGGCGACGACGAGCCCCCGGTCGACGACCAGAGCCGGTGGCTTGTCGACTTCGAGGCCGCTGTCGGCGCCGGCATGGCGATGCGGATCCCGCTGCCGCCGCAGATGGCCCAGGGCGGCATCGACCGGCTCGTCGTGTTCGGTGTGGACACCGACGAGGTGGTCGCGCCGGAGACCCCGGCCGGGCGCGGCGCCCGGGTGCTCGGTGAACTGCTCGATGCCCACTTCCACACCCACGGGCTCGGTTTCGTGCCGCCGGGCACCCCGACGAACAACACGGCCGGTGCTCGCGCCGGCCACGACCCGGACGACCCGGAGCGGATCGACAGGCTGCGGGTGCTGCCCGGCCAGGAGCCGCCGGCCGAGGTGGACGGCGACGCACCGGTCACCGCCCGGGCGCTCGGTGTCCCGCTCGTCGCGCAGCCGGGCGACCCGCTGCACGTCGTCCGGGACGGCACTGTCACCGGGTCGCCCCGGGCGCTTGCCCGCGCCGCGCTCCGCCCGGAAGGGCCGCCCGCCGCCCCGGCCCGTGCCGCGGTGTCCCAAACCGCGGGTGCCCGACACATGAACACTGTCACCTGGGCCGCGACCTGGGGATACTTCCTCAGCGACATGGTGACAGGTGTGGTCACCGAGGACGACATCAGGCACGGGCGGCGGCACTACATCGAGCACGTACGGGCCGCCGGGCCGGTGCCGGCGTTGCGGGTCGCCGAGCAGCCGTACGGGGTGCTGCCGGTGACGGCGCTGGACCGGTGGACAGGCACCGACAACCGGGACACCGCTCTGGTCGGTTTCCTCCGGCTGCTGCGGGACAGGGTGTGGCGCCCGTCGGCCACGGAGATCGAGCCGGACACCGGCCTGCCGGGCGTACCCCGCATCGGTGGTCCGGGCGACCCGCAGGAGGTGCTGTTGCGGATCCTGGGCCAGGGGCCGCTGGGGTCGCAATGGCAGGCGCGCAGCCTGCTCGGCATGGACTACCTGACGCACCTGTGGCGGTTCCTGCGGCTCGACATGGACGAGAACTGGCGGGTACGGCAGGCGTTCGAGCCCAGCCAGGTGATGGCGCTGCTCGAACTCGACTGGGACACCCGGCTGGCCCAGGCCACCTTCGCGGAGCGGGCCTTTCCGATCGGCGGTCCCCTTGTCGCTCCGCCCGAGGGCGTGGGACCGGCCGACTACCTGCCCTGGTTCGCCGCGCTGGAACGGACCTGGACCGACCTGCGCGACCAGGCGGAGACGAACGGCACGGCCACCCCGCTGCTCTACCGGCTGCTGCGCCAGTCCGCCCTGGCCGAGTACGCCACAGCGGCCCGCCGGCTCCAGCAGGTGGTGGCGCCGCTGCCCGCCGACGCGTACCGGGACGCGGAGCTGATCGACATCCGCCCCGACCGGACGAGCTGGCCGCTCTGGCGCCAACTGGCACGCGAGGTCCCGCTGCCGGGCGGGTCGACAGCAGTGGTCGGCGAGCACCTGCGTACCGCCCCGGGCACCGACCTGGTCGCGTTCCGGGAGAGCGCGTTGGCGCTTGCCGCGTACCCGGCCGCCGAACTGGAACGGCTGCTCGCCGAGTCGATCGACCTCTGCTCGTACCGGCTCGACGCCTGGATCACCTCGTACGCGACGAAGCGGCTCGCCACGATGCGCCGGACCCAGCCGAACGGGGTGCACCTGGGCGGGTACGGCTGGGTGGAGAACCTGCGCCGCAGCGGCACCGCCGCCGACCCGGCCGTGCTTCGGGAGGGCGCCCCGGACGCCGGGTACGTGCACGCGCCGTCGCTCGGTCAGGCCACCACCGCCGCGGTGCTGCGCGCCGGATATCGGGCGCACCGCTCCAGCGCTGACAACCCGCTCGCGGTCGACCTCAGCTCCGACCGGGTACGGCTGGCCAGTTGGCTCCTCGACGGCGTACGCCAGGGGCAGCCCCTCACCGAGCTGCTCGGCTACCGGTTCGAGCGTCAACTCCAGGACCACCCCCGGGTGCTGGAGCAGTACCTGCCCCGGTTGCGGGAGATCGCGCCGATACGGGCCCTGCGGGTGCAGCACGGCGCCGAGGTGGAGCCGGTCGTCGCCTCCGCCGCCGTGGTGGACGGCCTCGACCTCTACCAGCGGTGGCGTGACGGCGGGATCGACTGGGCCGGTGATCCGGAGTTGCCGAACCCCGGCAACGGCGACCAGGTGGCGCTCGCCGAGGTGCTCACCTCGCTGGGCGAGGCGATCGACGCGGTGGCCGACGCGCTGCTGGCCGAGAGCGTGCACCAGGCGGCGCAGGGCAACCCGATGCGGACCGGGGC
Organism: Micromonospora sp. NPDC000316; assembly: GCF_042898885.1. Classification (NCBI taxonomy): domain Bacteria; kingdom Bacillati; phylum Actinomycetota; class Actinomycetes; order Micromonosporales; family Micromonosporaceae; genus Micromonospora; species Micromonospora sp. NPDC000316. The sequence goes on along the minus strand of NZ_JBIAZG010000007.1, from coordinate 210,942 downwards.
CACCCTGGACGCCGCCTCCCGGGGCGACGTACCCGCCAGCGAGCTGGAGTTCGCCCGGACCCCGCGCACCGGCCTGGCGATCACCCACCGGGTGGTGCTGCTCGGCAACGACTGGCCGGCGGCGACGCCGGACTGGCCGACCACCGGGCCGACTCCCCGGGCGGCGGCCGAGCCCCGGCTCGACGCGCTTGTCGGCGGGCTGCTGCCCCGTCCGGCGTCGGTGCGTGCCCGGGTGGAGTGGGCCGGGCCGGGCGCCCCGCTCATCGGCGAGGTCAGCCTCGACCGGATCGGCCGGTCGCCACTGGACCTGCTCGCGCTCACCGACGCTGAGGAGATCTCCGCCGACGGCGAGCTGGTGGCCCGGGTCCTGGACGCCGCGACCCCGCCCGCAGGCGCGACCGGGTCCCGGCCGCAGCGGGTGCTGCCGGGCCGGGGCGGGGACTGGGCGGCCGACGTGCTGGCGCTGGACGAGTTCGTCGAGGTCGCCCGCGCCGTCCGTACCCTTGTCGCCTCGGCCCGCCCGCTGACCGCCGCCGACCTCACCCCCGGCGGTGCCGAGGCGGACACCGAAAGCACCGGACCGGACGCGGACCCGACTCTGCCCGACCGCGCCGACGACGCGGCGGACCTGCTGGGACGGCTCGTCACCGACCTGGCGAGCGAGGACCCGGCCGTACTCGGTCCGGCGCTGGCGACCGCCGCCGGCATCGGGGTGCTGGGCGCGTACGTCGGTCCGGACGCGACGCCGCCGGCACTGCTGGCCCGGGCCCGCGCGGTCGGCGCGGAGGCCGGTGCCCGGCATGCGGCCCTGCTCGCGTTGACCGCCAGCTTCGACCGGGCCGGGGCCACCGTCGAGCAGCGCCGGGACCATGACGTGGCCCGGTTGCAGGCGGTCTTCGGGGCGGACTTCCGGGTCCTGCCGGCGTTCACCCTCGCCGATCCGGCCGGCCTGAGCGAGGCGCTTGCCGCGAGCACCGACCTACAGGGCGGGTCGCCACACGAGGCCAGCGACTGGCTGGCCGACTCGGCGCCGGTCCGGGCCGGCGCCGACCGGCTGGAGACGGTACGCGGCTACGCACAGGCGGTCCGTCCCGACCGGTACCAGGACCTGCGAGTGGCGCAGCTTCCGTACAAGCCCCACGACAGGTGGGTGGGGCTTCGCTTCGGTGCCGACCGACCCGCCGGATCCCGTCTGTCGATAGTTGTCGACGCGCCGGCCACCGTCGACCCGGCCGCGCCGCTGTGCGGCCTGCTCGTCGACGAGTGGGTCGAGGTGGTGCCGAACGAGGACGAGACCACAGGTGTCGCGTTCCACGCCGAGACGCCCGGTCAGGCGGCACCGCAGGCCATCCTGCTCGCCGTGCCGGCGGACGACGCGCCGATGTGGACCCGGGACGCCCTGGAACGCACGCTCGTGGAGACCCTCGAACTCGCCCCGCTGCGGGCCATCGACGTGGCGACCCTCGGCGAGGTCGGCCAGTTCCTGCCGGCGCTCTACGTCCCGTTCAACACCGACGGCGAAACCGCCGCCACCGACCTCACCCGTACCGTCCCCGCAGGCTAAGGAACCCACGATGTCCTCTGTCACCTCATGGACCCGGCTCGAACCGGGTGCCCGCAGCGACGATCTCGCCCCCGGCCTACAGGCCCGGATTCACGACCCGCTCTGGATGCTGGCCCGGCAGTGGCAGTTGGGCGAGTTCACAGGCGAGGACGCCGGTTCGCCGGTGTCGGTCAGCCTGCGGGCGGAGGTCACACCTGTGACCCACTACCGGCCGCACGGCGGCACCCTGCGGCCCTACGATCGGGGCCGCCCGCTGGAGACGGCTGTCGAGGCCGGCTCTTCCGGCCGGCTCACCGACCTGCGGATCGCGGCCCGGGCCGGCCAGCACTTCCTGCGGCTGCTCGGCGGAGATCAGTCACTGGCCGGCTACCGGGACCGCTTCGCCGCGGCGTACCCGCTGACCCTCGACGACGGCGGTGACGGCCCGCTGGACCCGCAGAGCCGACGCTGGTTGTCGGTGCTGGCACGGCGGACGCCGAGCGGCGCCGAGTTGCTGCCGGAGATGCGCGCTCTGGCCGAGAACGGCACGCCGCCGACCCGGGTGACGGTGGCCTTCGCGGACCTGCGGGCGCTGCGGTCCCGGGCCCGGTCGTGGCTGGCCTGGCTCGACTCGCTGGGGCTCGCCCCGGACGGCACCGAGACCGCACCGCCGGCCTGGGATCCGTCCCGGATGGAGTACCGGTTCGAGGTGGCCGCACGCTCCGGCGGTGTCGACACGGTGCTCTCCGCCGACGAGTACGACGGCGGACGGCTCGACTGGTACTCGTTCAGCCTGGACACCGGCGCCACGCTGCCCGCGGCCGATCCGGTCGAGACGCCGGCCGAGGAGATCATCCGGACCGTGCTGCCGGCCCCGGCCGGCTATCCGGGGATGCCGGCGGCGCGGTGGTGGGAGTTCGAGGACGCGCGGGTGGACTACGGGCGGGTGGAGGCGGAGCCGACCGACCTGTCCCGGCTGCTGCTCGTGGAGTACGCAACCGTCTACAGCAACGACTGGTACCTGCTGCCGCTGACTCTGCCGGTGGCCTCCGTGGTGCAGATCGGGTCGCTTGTGGTCACCGACACCTTCGGCTTCCGGACCCTGATCCGCCCCGCCGGTGCGCTGCCCGGCGACGGTCAGGACTGGAGTCTGTTCCGGCACAGCGTCCCAGGTCCGGGGGCTGCGGCAGGTGAGCGCTCGGACCACTTCCTGGTCGCGCCGGCGATCGCCGACAGCCTGGAGGCCGAGCCGGTGGAGGAGGTCCGGTTCTTCCGGGACGAGATGGCAAACGTCGCCTGGGCTGTGGAGACCACTGTGGCGGGGGCGACCGACCGCCGGGTACGCCGGCACGAGACGGCGGACCTAGCTGGCGCCGACGCGTCGGTTGGCTCCGGCGGCCCGGCGGCGGCCTCCGGTGCGGCGGGAGCGGACCACTACCGGCTTGCCACGAGCGTGCCGGAGCACTGGTTCCCGTTGCTGCCTGTGGAACCGGCCCGGGGCGCCTATCTGCTGCGCCGGGGCAGTGTCCCCCGACGCGACGAGGGGCAGACCGTGGACCCCCGGCCGCGTGGTGAACTGCTCGAACCAGGGCGCGACCTGACGATCCACTCGGAGGAGGTGCCGCGCGAGGGGCTGCACGTCACCCGCGTGCACCAGCGGGCCCGTTGGTCGGACGGGTCGACGTACACCTGGATCGGCCGCCGGAAGCGACCGGGTCGTGGCGAGGGGTCGAGCGGCCTGGTCTTCGACGTCGTCGAGCAGGGCCCGGCCGGGTAGACCGGCCCTGGACGCGACGGACCACGCGTCGGGGCGGTTCCGGAATCCAGGATCGGCGTCCACAGTGGTCCGTCGCGGAGCCGGCTGCGCGGTGTACCGTGCCGGCATGACGGTGCTGCAGGAGTTTGTCGCCGCTCTTTCCAGCGGCCGGATCCAGGTTGTCGACCTCACCGCTCCGCTCTCGGACCAGACCCCGATCCTGGGTCTGCCCGAGCAGTTCGGCCAGACCTGGCCGTTCCAACTCAGCGAGATCAGCCGGTACGACGACCGCGGTCCGGCCTGGTACTGGAACAACTTCTCCACCGGCGAGCACACAGGCACCCACTTCGACGCCCCGGTGCACTGGGTAAGCGGCAAACAGGGCGCGGACGTGTCGCAGGTCCCGGTGAGCCAGTTGATCGCCCCGGCGGTGGTGATCGACCACGCCGCCGACGCCGCCGAGGACCCTGACTTCCTCCTTGAGGTCGAGCACGTCAAGGCGTGGGAGGCGGCACACGGTGCGCTGCCCGCCGGCGGCTGGCTGCTCTACCGCACCGGCTGGGACGCCTACGGCGACGATCCGGAGCGGTACGCCAACGCCGGGCGTACCCCGGGCATCTCCGCCGAGTGCGCCCGCTGGCTGGCCGAGGAGTCGCCGATCCAGGGCGTCGGGGTGGAGACGGTCGGCACCGACGCGGGCGCCGCGCACTCGTTCGACCCGCCGTTCCCGTGCCACTCGTTCCTGCTCGGCCAGGACAAGTACGGCCTGACCCAGCTCCGCAACCTGGCGCAGCTGCCGGCGACCGGCGCGGTGGTGATCGCCGGGCCGCTGCCGATCGTCTCCGGGTCCGGTAGCCCGTGCCGGGTCCTCGCGCTTGTCGAACGGTAGGACCGGCCCCGAGATGCGGGTGGCCGAGGTGGTCGGGCGTGTCCTGCACGGACACGGCGCGCGGTACGTCTTCGGGGTGGTCGGCAGCGGCAACTTCCATGTCACGAACGCGCTCGTGGCCGCCGGCGCACGGTTCGTGGCGGCAGCCCACGAGGGCGGCGCGGCGAGCATGGCCGACGGGTACGCCCGCACCTCCGGGACTGTGGGCGTGCTCTCGGTGCACCAGGGTCCGGGCGTCACAAACGCGCTGACGGGCCTCACCGAGGCCGCGAAGAGCCGTACCCCGATGCTGGTTCTGGCCCCGGAGGCGACCGCGCCCCGGTCGAACTTCTTCATCGACCTTCCGTCGCTCGCCGCCTCGGTCGGTGCCGACTTCCATCGGGTACGCGCGACGCACGCGGCCGAGGACACGGGCGCGGCGTACCGGGCCGTCGCCCGTGGCGCGACTGTGGTGCTGGGCCTCCCGTTGGAGGTGCAGAGCGCCGTGACCGAACCGTGGGTCGGCCCGGTCCCCGCGGTCGTGTCGACCCCGGCCACCGCCCCGCAGGTCGAGCCGTTGCTGGCCGCGCTCCAGGCAGCACGTCGACCGGTCTTCATCGCCGGTCGGGGTGCCCGCACGGCCCGGGACCCGCTGATCCGGCTCGCCGACGCGTGCGGCGCGCTGCTCGCGGTCTCGGCCGCGGCGAAGGGCCTGTTCGCCGGCGACCCGTGGAATCTCGACGTGGCCGGCGGCTTCGCCACCCCGCTCACCGCCGAGTTGATCGGCGCGGCGGACCTGGTGGTCGCGTGGGGGAGCACGCTGAACATGTGGACCACCCGGCACGGCGAGCTGATCCCGCCCTCCGCCGTCGTCGTCCAGGTGGACCACGACCCGGCCGCGTTCGGCGTGAACCGTCCGGTCGACCTCGCGGTGGCCGGCGAGGTGACAGCTGTCGCCGAGGCGGTGCTCGATCGGCTGGGGCAGCACGTCACAGGGTCTGTGGACGGCGGCTGGCGTACGCCGGAGCTGGCACAACGGATTCGTGACCACGGCCGGTGGCGGACGGTCCCGTACCAGGACGAGGGCGGCGGCAGTCCGGCGAGGATCGACCCGAGGACGCTCTCCGCCGCCCTGGACGACCTGCTGCCGCGAGACCGGACGGTGGTGGTCGACTCCGGCAACTTCATGGGCTATCCGTCGATGTGGCTCGACGTGCCGGACGTGGCCGGATTCTGTTTCACCCAGGCGTTCCAGTCGGTCGGGCTCGGCCTGGCCAGCGCGCTCGGCGCGGCGGTCGCCCGGCCGGACCGCCTCACCGTCGCTGCGGTCGGCGACGGCGGCTTCCTCATGTCCGCTACCGAGTTGGTCACCGCCGTCCGGCTGGCGCTGCCCCTCCTCGTGGTGATCTACGACGACGCGGCGTACGGCGCCGAGGTGCACCACTTCGGCCCGGACGGGCACCCGTTGGAGACCGTCACCTTCCCCGACACCGACCTGGCCGCGATCGCCAGTGGTTACGGCTGCGACGGGGTGACCGTCCGGACCATCGACGATCTCGCGCCGCTACGCGCCTGGCTCGCTGGTCCCCGTACCGGTCCGCTTGTCGTCGACGCCAAGGTCTGCGGTACGCGCGGCTCGTGGTGGCTGGAGGAGGCGTTCCGCGGCCACTGAGCCGTCGCCATAGGATCCGTCGATGATCTCCGAGCCGTCGCACCGCGAGCCCTCGCCGACAGTCCGCCGACTGCTGCGGCGACCGCGCAGCATCGTCGCGAGCATGTCGTTGCTGGCGTTGTGGTGGGCGTACATGCTCGCCGTGGACGTGGCGTTGCTCGCCGACGTCGGCGGCGCGGGAAACTGGCTTGCCCTGGCCGTCTGCACGGTGGCGGTCGCGGCAGTGCTCCGAGGGCTCTGGAGCGGCGGGCCGACCGCCTGGCAGGTGGTGCGTCGGTTCGCCGCGCCGGTCGCCGTCGCGTTCCTGCTGGGAATCGGCAGCCTACTGCGCGCCGGGCCGCTTTCCGGGGTGCTGCGCTCGGGTGAACTCGACCCTGCCGTCGCCGCAGCGATGGGGTGCGGTCTGCTGTCGCTGCTTGCCCTGCTGGCCGCCGGGCTGCTGGTGCGTACCGCGTCGGCCCGCGCCTGGTGTGGCCGCTGAACGCTGCCTTCGTGCCGGCCGGATCGTCCGGCTGGCGCTACCGCTTCTCGTGCGGGCCCGCCGGGCGTCCACGGCGAGCAGAGTGAGGGCGGCAAGCGTCAGCAATCCGGCGACGAGTGCCAGCGGGCGTGCCCCCATGGCGGGCAGGAGGCCACCGCCGAGCAGCGACCCGCCGGCGATGCCGGCGTTGAAGGCGGTGCTGACGCCTGCCGACGCGATGTCGGTGCTGCCCGGAGCCAGTTGCAGCATCCGGCTCTGCACGGCGGAGGCGAACGCCGCGTAGGCGAGGCCGATCCCGGCGAGGAGCGCGACAGTGCCGGGCTGGAGCGTGCCGAGCGCGTACAGGCCGAACAGCGAGGCAGTGCCGATGCCCAGCGGCGTCAGCAGGGAGGTGATGGGCCGGGTGTCCAGGGTGCGGGCCGCGACAAGGGTGCCGACGACGCCGGCCGCGCCGGAGACGAACAACAGCGGCGCCAGCACCGCGTCGGTGAAGCCGCTGACGTCGAGCAGGAACGGTGTGACGTAGGTCTGCAGGGTCATGAAGCCGCCGATGCCGAGGGCTGTCGCGATCAGCAGCAGGGCGAAGCGCCGCCCGTGCGGTGCGGTGCCCTGCGCGGCGCCGCCAGCGGCCGGGGGATAGGAGGGAAGGAGGAGGAACACCGCGGCGGCGATCACCAGACCGATCCCGGCAAGCACCGCGAACGCGACACGCCAACCGGCCTGCTGCCCGAGCCAGGTCCCCAGGGGTACGCCGAGGACCGGCGCGAGCGTCGCGCCGGTCGCGAACAGCGCCACCATTCGGCCGCGCACCGCGACCGGGAAGGGGCCGACCACGGTCGCCGTGGCGATGGACCAGAACACCGCCTGAGCGAGGGCCGTCACGAGGCGGGAGCCGGCAAGCACCGTGTACGTCGGCGCGAGCGCGGCGGTGGCGTTCGCGGCGGCGAACAGGAGCATCGTGACGGCGAGCAACTGACGCCGGGGGATCCGCTGGGTCAGTCGGGTCAGCGGTATTGACGACAGTACGACCACGACGGCGTACCCGCTGACCAGCAGACCGATCTGCGAGCGGGACCGGCCGAGGTCGGGTGCGATGTGCGTCAGCAGGCCGACGGGCAGCAGTTCGGTGGTGATGAACGCGAACGCGGCGAGGGAGAGCGCGACAAGCACGGCCCTGGCCCTTCGCGGCGACAGATCAGGCGTCATGGCGACTCCCCCTCGCGCCACTCCCACCGGGCCCGGTCCGGGTGGCGGAAGGCGGCGAAACGTCGGCATTGGCGCGTGGTGAACGACCGCTATCCCGGATGGCGGTCCTGCGCCGATCATTGCCCAGATCGATATGAGTCATTCTCATCTCCGGCCGGAGCGCCCGGACAGAAGGAGTGAGAACGGCCCGACTCCGCGTCCCCGGAGGACCTCCATGCGCAGACCCGCCCTTCGTGCTCGGCTCGCGGCCCTCACCGCCGCGACCCTGACCGCGAGCGTCCTGACGGTCACCCCGCCGTCACCGGCACTCGCCGCCACCACCTTCAGCCCCGACGACTACTGCCTCGGCCAGTGCGCAGACATCCTGCCACCCGGCCAGAACGGCAACGCCACGCTGGTCGGCATCCTGGCCCACCAGGCGCTCGGCACCCGCCCGGCACATTCCAGCGACCAGCTCGACGAGTACGCGAACCTGGTCTACAACTACGCCGGGCTCACCGACGAGCAGATCGCCCACTTCTACAACGACGCCTCGTTCGGCGTCCCCGCCGCGCAGGTCGAGAGCACCGTCTCACCGCGGTCGGACGTCACGATCGTGCGGGACAAGGCGACAGGCGTTCCGCACGTCACCGGCACCACCCGCGCCGGCACCATGTTCGGCGCCGGCTACGCCGGAGCCCAGGACCGGCTGTGGGTGATGGACCTGCTGCGGCACGCCGGTCGCGGCACACTCACCTCGTTCGCTGGCGGCGCCCCGGGCAACCGTGAGCTGGAGCAGAGCATCTGGGCCAACTCGCCCTACTCGGAGGCGGACCTCCAGGCGCAGGTGGACGCGCTGCGACAGAAGGGCACCCGGGGCCAGCAGCTCTACACCGACGTGGTCGACTACATCGCCGGCATCAACGCCTACATCGACAAGTCGATCGCCGACGACAACTACCCCGGTGAGTACGTGCTGACCGGCGCTGGCAAGCCGACGCACTTCACAATGACCGATCTGATCGCCACCGCCGGTGTGGTCGGCGGGCTCTTCGGCGGGGGCGGCGGCACCGAGATCCAGTCAGCGCTGGTCCGGGTGGCTGCACGGGCCAAGTACGGCGCCACCGAGGGCGACCGGGTCTGGCAGGCGTTCCGCTCGCAGAACGACCCGGAGACCGTGCTCACGCTGCACGACGGGCAGAGCTTCCCGTACGGCGCGACACCGCCGGGCGCGACGAGCGCGGTGCTCCCCGACGCCGGCACGGTGATCGCCGAGCCCCTCGCCTACGACGCCACAGGCGGGGCCGCCGCCCGCACCGGCGCCAGCACGGCCACCAACGACCTGCTCGGCGGGCTGTCCAACCTGCGCGCCCACGGCATGTCCAACGCGGTGGTGGTCTCCGGCTCGCACACCACCACCGGCAACCCGGTCGCCGTGTTCGGCCCGCAGACCGGCTACTTCGCCCCGCAACTGCTCATGCTCCAGGAACTCCAGGGGCCGGGGATCAGCGCGCGTGGTGCGGCGTTCGCCGGGCTGAACCTCTACGTGCTGCTCGGTCGCGGCCAGGACTACGCCTGGAGCGCCACCTCCGCCTCCCAGGACCTGACCGACACGTACGCGGTGCCGCTGTGCACCACCGACGGCAGCGCGCCGACGCTGCGCTCCAACCGTTACCTCTACCGTGGCCAGTGCGTTGCGATGGAGGTGCTGGAGAAGCGCAACTCCTGGTCGCCGACACTCGCCGACTCCACCCCGGCGGGCGCTTACACACTGCGCTCGCTGCGCACCAAGTACGGGCTTGTGGCATACCGGGGCCTGGTGGACGGTAAGCCGACCGCGTTCACCAAGCTGCGCTCGACCTACCGGCACGAGGCCGAATCGGCTATCGGTTTCCAGGCGTACAACGACCCGGCGGCGATGGGCAGCGCGGCTGCGTTCCAGGCGTCCGCCGCAAGCGTCGGGTACGCGTTCAACTGGTTCTACGTCAACTCCACCGAGGCGGCGTACTTCAACTCCGGCTCGAACCCGGTCCGCCCGTCCGGGCTCGACCCGAACCTTCCGGCGAGGGCCGAGCCGGCGTACGAGTGGGTCGGCTGGAACCCGGACACCAACGACGCCACCTACGCCCCGACGTCGGCGCGTCCGCAGTCGGTGAACCAGGACTACTACGTCAGCTGGAACAACAAGCAGGCGAAGGATTTCGGGGCGGCCGACGGCAACTTCAGCTACGGCGCGGTACACCGGGGTCAGTTGCTCGACGGTCCGGTGCGCGCGGCCATCGCCCAGGGCAAGGTCGGTCGCGCCGACGTCGTCCGGATCACGGCGCAGGCGGCAGTGACCGACCTGCGCGGTCAGCAGGTGCTCGGTGAGCTGCTGCGGGTGTTGGACAGCACGCCTGTCACCGACCCGGCACGTGCCGACGCGATCGGCAAGCTGCGGGCCTGGCAGCAGGCCGGCTCCCGCCGGGTGGAGACATCGCCCGGCTCGAAGGTCTACCAGCACGCCGAGGCCATCCGGATCTTCGACGCCTGGTGGCCGCTGCTGGCCTCGGCCCAGTTCCGCCCCGGCCTCGGGCCGGACCTCTACGCCGCGCTCGTCGACGCCATCGAGGTGAACGAGGCGCCGTCGGGCGGCCAGAACGCCGCGCGCGACGGCACCGTGAGCTGGGCGTCGCAGGGGCAGGCGCACAAGGGCTCGTCGTTCCAGTACGGCTGGTGGGGCTACGTCGACAAGGACCTGCGCACCGTGCTCGGCGACCCCGTCGCCGGCGGGCTCGGACGCGCGTACTGCGGCAACGGCAACCTCGGCGCGTGTCGGCAGGCGTTGCTCGACACACTCGGCCAGGCCGCGGCGGTGCCGGCCACGACTGTCTACCCGGGTGACTCGTCCTGCGGGGCCGGCGACCAGTGGTGCGCCGACGCCATCGCCCAGTCCGGGCTCGGAGGTATCACCCACCCGCTGATCGCCTGGCAGAACCGTCCCACCTACCAGCAGGTCGTCTCGTTCCCGGCGCGTCGCGGCGACAATCTCACCAACCTGGCGCAGGGCCGCCCGGCCACCGCGTCGAGCACCCAGTTCCTGACAAGCAACACCCCGGCCAAGGCCGTCGACGGCAGCCTCGGCAGCCGGTGGGCCAGCAGCTACAACGACAACCAGTGGCTCCGGGTGGACCTCGGGGCGACGCGGACGGTCAGCCGGGCGGTGCTGCGGTGGGAGGCCGCCTACGGCACGGCCTACCGGGTCGAGGTCTCCGGTGACGGCACGTCCTGGCAGCCGGTGTTCAGCACCACCACCGGCAACGGCGGCGTCGACAACGTCACCTTCGCCCCGGTCACCGCCCGCTACGTGCGGGTGTACGGGGTCAGCCGGGCCACCTCGTACGGGTTCTCGCTCTACGAATTCGAGCTCTACGGACGATGACCTCGACGGGGGCCGGCGGGAACCACCCGCCGGCCCCCGTAGTCGCCGCACGCCCCGCTCGCCACCCCCGCGCCGACCGCCCTCCGGCCGGCGCGGTAGGTTCCGTCCGCGGATCATCGCAGGCAGGAGGCCCCGGACATGGCGGACCACGACGTCATAGTGGTCGGACTCGGCGGGATGGGCAGCAGCGCCGCCTACCACCTCGCGGCACGCGGCCAGCGGGTGCTCGGTCTGGAACAGTTCGGGCCGGCACACGACCGCGGATCCAGCCACGGTGGCTCGCGCATCACCCGGCAGGCCTACTTCGAGGACCCGGCCTACGTGCCGTTGCTGCTGCGGGCGTACGAGCTGTGGGAGCGGTTGGAACGCGACAGCGGGCGGGAGATCATCTCGCTCACCGGCGGGGTGTTCGTGGGCCGACCGGACAGCGCTACGGTGGCCGGGAGCCTGCGCGCCGCCCGGGAGTGGGACCTGCCCCACGAGACGCTCGACGCGGGCGAGCTGCGCCGCCGCTTCCCGAACTTCACCCCGGCCGACGACGAGGTCGCGCTCTATGAGGCCAGGGCGGGTTTCGTACGCCCCGAGGCGACCGTCTCCGCGCACCTCGACCTCGCCGCCCGGCACGGCGCCGACCTGCACTACGACGAGCCGGTACGCGGCTGGCAGGTGCTGCCCGACGGCGACGTCCTCGTCACCACCGACCAGGCGTCCTACCGGGCGGCCCGTCTCGTCGTCTGCCCCGGCGCGTGGGCGCCGGAGCTGCTCGCCGACCTCGACGTGCCGTTCACCGTCGAGCGGCAGGTCATGTACTGGTTCCAGCCCGAGGCCGGGGTGGGCCCGTTCCAGCCGGGGCGGCATCCGATCTATATCCATGAGGACACCGCCGGCAGCCAGGTCTACGGTTTCCCGTCCATCGACGGCCCGCAGGGCGGCGTCAAGGTGGCGTTCTTCCGCCACGGTGAGGCCTGTACGCCGGACACCATCGACAGGCGGGTGCGCCCGACCGAGGTCCGGGAGATGGCCGAGCGTGTGGGGAGGATCCTGCCCACGCTCGCGGGCCGGCTGGTCAGGGGTGTCACGTGCATGTACACGAACACCCCGGACCAGCACTTCGTCATCGCGACCCACCCGGAGCATCCGCAGGTCACCGTGGCCTGCGGTTTCTCCGGCCACGGCTTCAAGTTCGTCCCGGTCGTCGGCGAGATCCTCGCCGACCTGGCGACCGAGGGCGCGACCCGGCATCCCATCGGCCTGTTCGACCCGCGCCGCATTTTCCGCGCCACGTCGATCTGACCAGGTCTCCGCGGGCGGGTCGTGGTGCCGGTGGGCGCTCGCGGTGCCTGCTCTCGTCGCCGTACCGCCCTCAGAACTGGGGCAGGCCGGCGGACGGGGCGTCGAGCACGGCGGTGAGCAGGGCGGACGCCGACCGCCCGGCGGTGGCATGGAGTTTGGCGCAGAGGTCCGCCTCGGTCAGCGGGCGGGCGGTGTGCCCCCGGGCGTACGGCACGTCGATGGGGAAACCGCCCTCGGTGGTGGTGAGCGTGACCCGCGCCGGGTAGCCGTCGCCCGTGTCGGAAAGCGTCTCCGAGGCGCGTACCGTGACGCGGCGGCTCAGCGCGAGGATGCCGGGGTCGGCCAGGTCGTCGAACCAGGACAGCGGCGCCGGCGGGCCGGTGTGCAGGGCCGCCGCGACGACGTACGGGATGCTGAACTGCGCCTCTTCAAGGGTGCGCGGCGTCGGGTCGGTCAGGGCCGCGGCGCCCGCCGTCGTCTGCACGTCGACCGCGAGCACGTCGCCTTCCGGGTGGGCGCGGCGCAGGGCGAGCACACCGTCGAGCGGGGCGTGGGCGGCCCGGCAGCACGGGTACGGCTTGACGTAGCACCGCCCGGACTCCCAGCGGGTGCCCCAGGAGCCGGCGAAGCCGGCAGGCGGACCGTCGAAGCAGGTGGCGGGGATCCCGAGCGCGTCGGCGGCGACCGGGCCCGCGTCGAACCCGTCCTGGACCAGGTGCACGGCGGTGACTCCGGTGGCCGCGGCCCAGCCGATGGATTCCTTCACCATGGGCAGTTGCAGCGTGGCGACCGGGGCGTGTGCGGAGGCGATCCGCAGCGCGCGTGCGGTGTCGCCGACCGAGAGCCCGCACAACCGGGCCAGGGCCGCAGCGGCGCCGATGGCGGAGGCGCCGCCGGTGGCCCGGTACGCGCCGCCGGTGTGCCCGGGCGACAGCAGGTGTCCGGCCCGGATGGCGACCTCGTACCCGACGACCTGTGCGCGCAGGAAATCGTCGAGCAACGTGTCCGGGGTGGACGCGGCAAGCAGCGCCGGAACGATCGTGGAGCCGGGGTGGATGCCGCCGCCCCGGTAGTGCCCGTCGTCGAAGTCCAGCGCGCTTGCCGCCACGGCGTTGGCAAGCGCGGCAGCGGCGGGCGAGGCGGTGCCGCCCGCGTACACCACTGCCGCGCCGGGGGAGCGCCGGGCGGTGCGGGCTGCGGCCTGGGCCGCGGCCGTGCCGGTGCCGGCCAGCAGCACGCCGACCGTGTCCAGGAACGCCCACCGGGCGCGGTGCAGCACCTCGGCCGGGATCGGGGCGGACGCGGCGAACGACGCCGCGGCCCGTAGACCGCTGTCGGTCACCGCGCCGCCGGGGGTTCGGCGCGCGTCGCCCGTGCACCCAAATAGACCGTGCGCAGGTCATCGTTCTCCAGAACCGCAGCGGGCGGGCCGTCGAGCAGCACCGTGCCCTGGTCGAGGACGATGAGCCGGTCCGAGACACCTACCGCTGCGGCCACGTTCTGTTCGACGACGAGCACGCACACCCCGGAGTCGGCGATCTGGCGGATCCGTTGGAACACGTCGGCGCGCGAGCCGGGCGCCAGGCCGAGCGACGGCTCGTCGAGAAGCAGCACCGACGGATCGCTTACCAGCGCCATCGAGATCTCCACGGACTGCTGCTGGCCGCCGGAGAGGTCGCTGACCCGGTCCTTCCACCGCTTGTCGGTGACCGGGTCGTTGGCTCGGACCCACGCCAACCGCTCGGCCACCTGCCGGCGGGGCAGCCCGTACGCGCCGAGCCGGACGTTCTCGGCCACGGTCAGGTCGGGGAAGTTCGCGCGGCCCTGGGCGCAGAGCGCCACTCCGGCGCGTACCCGGGCGGTGGCGTCCTCGCCTTCCAGACTTCGGTGGCCGACGGTGATCCGACCGGCGCGGACCGGCACCAGCCCGGAGATCGTCTTGAGCAGCGTCGACTTGCCGGCGCCGTTCGGGCCGATCACCGTGCTGATGGTGCCGCTGGAGAAGGCGAGGCTGACGCCGCGCACGATCGGCGCGGCCCGGCCGTAGCCCGACACCAGGTCGGTGACCGCGAGCGCGTTCACCGGGTGGTCCCGGAGAGCGTGGCGAACACGACGTCGTCGGAGAGCACCGACGGTGGGCCGGCCGCGACCACCTGCCCCTCGGCGAGCACCACGACCTGGTCGCTGATGTCGGCGACGAAGTCGATGTCGTGCTCGACCACCAGCAGGGTGACGCCGCGACGACGTACCTCACCGAGGACGCCGACAAGCACGTCGGTCAGTCGCGGGCTGACGCCGGCGAGGGGTTCGTCGAGGCAGAGCACGTTCGGCTCGCCGGCCAGGGCGATGGCGAGGCCGAGCAGCTTCTGCTGCCCGTAGGAGAGCGCGGAGGCCTGGTCGCCTGCGCGACCGGCGAGTCCGACGAGTTCGAGCACGGGCATCGCCTTCTCCGTGGCGGTCTTCTCGGCGCGGCGCAGCCCGGGGGAGCGCACCACCTGGGCGAGCCAGCGCACGCCGTCGGTCTCCTGCTGTGCGATGAGCATGTGCTCCAGCACGGTGAGCCCGGCGAACGTGTGCACGGCCTGGAAGGTGCGGCGCAGTCCGGCCCGGACGCGGGCTCGTTGCGAGGTCCGGCCGAGGTCCGCGCCGCGCAGCCGTACGCTGCCGGAGGTGGGCCGGGTCACGCCTGTGACGCAGTCGACGAGCGTGCTCTTGCCGGAGCCGTTCGGGCCGACCAGGCAGGTCACCTCGCCGGTGGTGAAGGTGAGGTTCACGGCGTCGAGCGCGGTCACGCCGCCGAACCTGCGGGTCAGCGCGGTGACCTCCAGTTCAGGCACGGGCCGGGACATCGTCGGCCTCCTCGATCGGTGCGGGTGGGTGGCGTCGCAGCCGCGCCGTCCAGGAGCGGACGGCCGCGGGCAGGCCCTGGGGGAACAGCAGCGCGGCCACCAGCAGCAGCCCGCCGTAGAGCAGATTGCGGTACGCGTCGAGCTCGCGGAACAGCTCCGGAATCGCCGTCACCACGATCGCCGCCACGGTGACGCCGAGGAAGTTTCCCGGCCCTCCGATGTAGACGATCGCGAACAGCGGCGCCAGGAACGTCAGCGACAGCAGGCTCGGGTCGGCGACGCTGATGCGCAGCACGTGCACGCCGCCGATCAGTCCGCTCGCGATCGCCGCGACGACCAGGGCCAGCACCCGGTGGAAGGTGAGGTTGACCCCGACCGAGGCGGCCAGCAGCTCGTCGGACCGGCTCGCCCGCAGCGTGCGACCCCAGCGGGAGGTGACCAGCGCCGCGAAGGTGCCGAGCACGACGAGCGCGATCGCAAGTGTCGCCCAGTAGAACTCGGCCCTGTCGGCGATGCGCAACGAGCCGATCTCGATCACCGGCAGGCCGGCGATGCCCTGGGTGCCGCCGGTGGCCGCCCGCCAGCCGCGGGCGAGGACCGCGGCGAAGAGCACGAGCACGAGCGTGAGGATGACGAAGGCGTCCCGGCCGCGCGGCATGGCGACCAGGCCGACGACGAGTCCGACAAGTCCGGCCAGGAGCGCGCCGAGCAGGATCGCGGTGACGGTGCCGATGTCGGTGCTGTCCACCAGCCGTGCGGTGGTGAAGGCGCCGACGGCCCAGAACACGGTGATGCCCAGGCAGAGGTAGCCGGCGTAGCCGTACACCAGGTTGAGTGCCTGGCCCAGCACCAGGAAGGTAAGTGCCAGCGAGCCCACCGAGATCCACTGGTTGTCGGCGATAAGGGGCCAGGCGACGGCGAGCGCGCCGCCGGCCGCGACCCCGGTCCAGGTGACTGCCCGTTTCATGCCTTCCTCGCCGCCCGTCCGAACAGACCCTGTGGCCGCACGAGCACCACCAGAGCCATGATGATCAAGGGAATGGCGCTGGCTGCGGTCGCCGAGATCGCACCGCCGACCAGGCTTGTCACCACGCCCACGATGAGCGCGGCGACGACGCTGCCGGCGACGCTCGTCAGGCCGCCCATGAACACGATGGCGAAGGCGACGAAGCCGAAGCCCGCGCCCATCGACGGGTACACCCCGTAGTAGGGGGCGACCGCCGCGGCGGCCAGTCCGGACAGCGCGGTGCCGATTCCGATGGCGTACCCGTTGACCCGGCTGGTGCGGATGCCGAGCGTGGCCGCCAGTTCCCGGTTCTGGGGCATCGCGCGGACCGCGAGCCCGGCCCGGGTCCGGGTCAGGAACCAGCCCAGCCCGGCCAGCGCGATCACGGCCAGGCCGAGGCTGACCAACCGGACACCCTCGATGGTCACGCCGCCCAGGCGCAGGTCGGGCACTCCGACGTCGGCGACGGGCCGCCGCGCCGTGCTGCCGAAGAGCTGCAATGCGCCCTCCTGCAGCACGAGCGACAGCCCGAGCGTCATGACGATGCCGATCTCCAGCGACCGCGCGTTCTGGGTGACCCGACGGAAGATCGTCGCGTTCAGTCCCAGACCGAGCAGCCCCAGCGCCGCGGTGGTGACCGCGAGCGTCGGCCAGAATCCGAGGCCGAGCGACACGGCGCTGAAGACCGCGACGTAGCCGCCGACCATGAAGAACTCGCCCTGCGCGAAGTTCATGATCTTCGCGGCGCCGAAGATGAGCGTCAGTCCCGAGCCGAAGAGCGCGTACAGGCCGCCGAGCGCGACGCCGGAGACGACAAGGCCGAGCCAGAACGCGGGCGGATAGCCGAGCAGCATGTCACTGATCCAGCAGTCGCACTGCGGTCTTGGCGCCGGACTCGGAGAACTCCTCCACGACGATCTTGTCGTGTGCCTGGTGGTTCTGGTCGAACTTGATGGTGCCGCCCACGATGGTGGGGCTGTAGGTGAGGTTCTTCAACGCCTCGCGGACGCCCTTCGGGCTGATCTCGTCGGCAGCCCGCAGCGCGGCGGCGAGGATCTGGACGCTCTGGTAGCCGTCCCAGCCGACGTACGCGTTCGCCGTCGTCCCGCCGTTTGCCTCCCACGCCTTCAGGTACGCCTGGTTCTGCGGGGTGTCGACGGAGGCCGAGTACGCCGCGGAGTTGTAGCCCTTCAGCGCCTTTGTCGACGAGGACAGCTGCGCCATGTCCAACTGCCCGGCGATCGGCACGCTCTGCAGGCCCGCGGCGCCGTACTGCTGGTAGAAGTTCGCCACCTGGGAGCCGCTGTTGAGCCAGAGGACCACGGCGTCGGGCTTCTTGGTCCCGATCCGCGCGACGACCGCGGCGAAGTCGGGGTCGTTGAGGTTCATCGCGTCGTCGGAGACGATCGTGATCCCGGCGTTCTTCGCCGCGTCGGTGATCGCGGTACGACCGCCCTGCCCGAACGAGTCGTCGCTCGTGACGAGCGCGATGGTGCGCACCGTGCCCAACTGGGCCAGGTTCGTCACCGCGGAGACGGCTGTGACGTCGTCGTTCGGGCCCCAGCGGAAGATCCACTTGTTGCCGTCCTCGCCGGCCTGCTTGGTGATCTCCGGGTTGCTCGCCAGGTCGATAAGCAGCGGCACGCCGGCCCGCTCGACAAGGGGGAGCGCGGCGAGCGTGGAGTCGCTGCACAGGCCGCCGATGATCGCCACCGGGTCGTCGCCCAGCAGGGACTCGACTGCGCTCGCGCCGTTCGTCGAGGTGCAGCCGTTGTCCTGCACGGCCAGCTCGACCTGCCGGCCGTCGATGCCGCCGGCCGCGTTGATCTCGGAGACCGCCAGCTTCGCGCCATCCGCGGCGGGCTGGCCGAAACCGCCGACGGCGGCGGCGAGGGGGGTGAAGAGGCCGATCCTGATCGGACCGTCGGACGAGGCGTCGCTGTCGGAGCCGCCGCAGGCCGCGATGGCGAGGAGGAGTACGGACGCGGCGGCGGCGCCACCGAGGCGCAGTCGACCGGAGCGAGAGGTGCGGAAAGACATGGGTGGTTCTCCTCAGTAACTGCTACAGCCAGCGGAAGGCGCTCGTGCGCCGGATCGTCTCGATCAGCTCCGGGGCGTACGTGACGGTGTCGATCTCGACGTTCTTCTGCGAGATCACCCGGTGCTTGATGCGCCAGCCGGCGGTGGTGCGGACAAAGTCGTCGACGTACAGGCTGTTGGCCTGGGTTCTGCTGAGCACACCCTCGGTGTCGGTGGTCTGCAGCGTGATCGAGGCGAGCTCGCTGATGGTGCGTGCCGTGTCGCCGTGGATCCTGAACAGCGTGTTGCTTATGGAGTGCTGGCCGGAGAGGCGGGTGGGGGTGAACCGCTCCACGAGGAACGCGCGGAACGCGGCAGGGCTCAGCGTGCCGTCGAGCCCACTGCCGGGCAGTTCCATTACCGCGTCGTCGGTGAAGACGGCGTCGAGCAGGTGCCACTCCTGCTGGTCCTGGGCCTGGCAGTAGGCGACGAGCACATCGGTGATCTCGGCCCGGTCGATGAGTTCCTGGACGTCGACGCTCATGCCGTCGCACTCCTCAGACGATGGGTCCACGGGGTCGTGGAGGTGGTGCGGAACGCCTCAGCCAACGGGCCGGCGTACGTCTGCCGCCGCTCCTCGAAGCTCTTGAGCGCCAGCACCCGCCGGGTGATCCGCCAGCCGTCCGGCGTGCGGACCAGGTCGTCGACATAGAGGCCCGCAGCGTGCAGACAGGCCACAAGGGTCGGCTGATCCCGGACCCGTTCGAGCGTCGTGGCGAGGAACTCGGTGACCGTGTGCGCGGTGTCGCCGTCGATCCGGAAGATCGTGTTGCTCAGCACGTGCTGGCCCGAGAGCCGGATGTCGTCGAACGCGTCGACAAGTTCGTCGCGGAATCTCTCCGGCGAGCGCGGGCCGGTGCCGTCGATAAGCGCGTCCACAGTCGCGTCAGTGGCGAACGCGCTGCGATAGAGATCCCAGTCGCGCTGGTCGACGCCCTGCGCGTACGCGTTGAGCGCGTCGGTGATGCCGGCCCGGTCGGCCAGTGCCGCCGGCGTGAGACTCATGACGGCGATCCGGGCCCGGCTTCGCCGGTCAGCGGCTCGGTGATGGTCAGGATCTTGCCGACGTGCTTCGGTTCGGTGATCTCGGAGAGCGTGAACGCGGCGAGGTCGGTGTAGGTGACCTTCGAGGTGTCGTCAAGCACGATCTTCTCGTGGACCCCGTACGGCTGCCCGGCCGGACCGTCGTAGATCAGCGGGTTGCGGATCACGGTCCAGTCGACGGGCGCGTCACTGGCGGCGATGAACGCCTCCATGTCGTCCTTGTCGGCGACCCGGTTGCCCACCAGTTCGCGCAGCGCCACCACGTACGGCGAACCGTCGTTGCTGCTGCCGGCGCCGTGCGTGCTCATCAGCACGATGCGCTGTACTCCCGCGTCCGGCATCTGCGCGAACAGGTGCCTGGTGGAGGCCGTGCAGACGTCCACCACTTCGCTGTCGTCGACCTCGGCCCGGGTGCTGCCCGCGGCGGGTCGTCCCAGGCTGCTCACGACGGCGTCCTGCCCCTCGATGACAGCCGCGATGTGGTCCGCGTTGCGGGCGTCGCCCACGACGATCCGCAGCGCCTCGTGCCGAATCGGCAGCGCCTCGGGGCGGCGTGCCAGGGCGACGACGGAATGTCCTCCGGCGAGGGCCTGCCGAATGATCTCCTGGCCAGTCTTGCCGGTGGCACCGAATACAGCGATCTTCACAATTGTTCCTTCCTGCCAGGACAACGCGAACCGGCAGGAAATCTCGCTCAATGGAGGTAGACCGCTGGCGCGGGCATGTTTCCAAGCCGGGACCCGCGAAGGTCCGCTATTGCGCCTGCGGAAGCAGGCGCCTGGTCATCACCCGGGGCACCCCATCGCGGACGAGGGTTGCCTGCCAGCGAGCCGGGGCTTGGCGCTGGCCATCTGGACCTAGCCCAGACCATAACCAGGCCCGCGCCGAACAGGTAACACGCAAATCCCATCTGTGATGTAGGTAATTCCGCCGCCGGTGACTTCCACTGCCTTCACCTGCTTGGCCCTCGAATCGCCTGTTCAGGTGCCGGATGTCCGAACCGGCCGCCGTCGCGGGGCATCTCCTCGCGCGACAGGGATCAATGGGTGGGAGGCGGCGCGGTGCTGCCACGCACGACGAGGGTCGTGCCGAGTTCGTATCGTTCCTGGGCCAGGCGACCGCCGTCGGCAAGGGCCAGTGCGAGCCGAGCCGCGGTGGCACCGATCTCACCGAACGGCTGTCGCACAGTGGTGAGGGGCGGTGTCAGCCATGCCGCCTGGTCGATGTCATCGAAGCCGATGACGCTGAGGTCCTCCGGAATCCGCAGGCGTGACGCCCGCGCCGCGGCGTAGACGCCAAGCGCCTGGAGGTCGTTGCCGCAGACGACGGCTGTCGGCGGGGCGGAGTGGGCGAGCAACTGGGCGCCGAGTTCACGGCCGTCGTCGAAGCTGAAGACACCGCGCCGTTCGAGGGTTTCGTCCAACGGGACGTCGGCGTAGTCCAGCGCGGCCCGGAAGCCGTCCAGGCGAGCCCGCGCGGCCAGGTCGTCGACCGGTCCGGTGATCACACCGATCCGCCGGTGGCCGAGGTCGAGAAGGTGTCGAGTGGCGGCGAGGGCACCACTCCAGTTGGTTGCCCCGACAGCGGGCGTGGGGGACAGGTCAACGGTCGGATCGATGGCGACAAGCGGTATGCCGGCGGCGGTCAATCGCTTCCCGTGATCGGCGGTGACCAGGGAGAACGCGGTGATGACCGCTGTCGGCTGGCGCAGGAGCAGGGGCTCCACCCACTGCTGGCCCGCCAGTATGCGTCGTCGGACATCGGTGAAGCCGACTGTGCAGTCCCTCGTGCCGGCGACCTCCTGGACACCGCGCAGGATCTCCATGGCGATCGAGGGCAGCATCTGGTGAAAGACGACCTCGATGCAGAGGGACGCACCGCTGGACTGTCGTCGGCGGTAGCCGTGGTCGCGCAGCAGCGCCTCCACCCGTTGCCGGGTCTGCTCGCCGACACCACCTCGGCCGTTGAGAACCTTGGAGACCGTGGGCGGGGAGACCCCGGCGAGTTCGGCGATCGTGGCGATGGGCAGGTCACCGCGCCAGGGCTTGCGGGCATGGCGTCCTTGACCTTCCTCGATCACGAGAGGAATTCTACGGGCGGACCACGGAATGCTCGGCCAGCCGCGTACCGCCTGACCTTAGGAAATGTTCACGACAACATTTCGTGCCCGCGCGTTCCGACGTAAGCCGACGCGGATATCGAGCGGGGTCGGCAGATCCGATGTGGTGCGGGGCCGCATCCGAGCTGGTCAATGGCGTAGTTTCGCGCCGGGCGGGCTGCTGATCCTCGCCCGAGGGGTGCCGGAGCGAGCGTGGTCGAGGGTGTCGACCGGCATGCGCCTCGGGCCAAACTTTCGCGAAACCTCTTGGTCACGTCTTGACGAGTGATATCGCCATCCACGACAGTCGATGTGGGCACAGCTGGCGCGCCGTCCGGGAGCTCGGGCGCCAGCGAGACGTCGATGAGTTCGCTGCTGGGTGCGACGGGCCGCACATGTTAGCGCTAACGACGATCTGGTCAGCTCACCTGGCCACGACATCGATTCCCCGGCGGCAATGGATCGCTGCCGGGGAGCCGTACGGGTCGCGGCCAAACACCCAGGAGAGATGTCGATGAGAAGATCGAGAAAGACAAACGCGGCCCTGATGTCCGCCGGTGCCGTTCTGTTGGCCTCGACGGCGGTCGCCGTGGCGATGCCGGCCGGGGCCGCGGCCGCCGGCTGTTCGGTGAACTACAGCGTGTCGTCACAGTGGCAGGACGGCTTCGGGGCCAACGTCACCATCACGAATCTCGGTGACCCGATCACGAGTTGGGCGTTGACCTGGTCCTATGGTGCCGGGCAGACCGTCACGCAGGCGTGGAACGCGACGGTGACCCAGAGCGGTGCGGCGGTCACCGCGAGAAACGTCAGCTACAACGGGGGCATCGCGACCAACGGCACGACCTCGTTCGGTTTCAACGGCTCGTGGACCGGCAGCAACCCGGCTCCGACCAGCTTCGCGCTGAACGGGGTGGCCTGCACCGGCGGCACGGCACCGACGACTTCGCCGCCGCCCACGTCACCACCGCCGACCACGCCGCCGCCGACGACCCCGCCCCCCACGACCCCACCGCCGAACGGGCCGGCGGACATCACTGTCAACAATGCCACCAGATACCAGACCGTCGACGGGTTCGGGGCCGCGCAGTCGATCTGGGGTAGCGCGTGGTCGACGGCCGAGACGCAGACGCTTGTCGGGATGGGCCCCAACCAGTTGGGGCTGTCGATCGTGCGTACCGGCCTCTCGCCGGTGTCCAGTGAGTGGGCGACGCACGTGAACTCGCTGAAGACAGCGAAGGCGTCGGGGTCGAACGTGAAGATCCTCGCGTCGCCGTGGACGGCGCCGGCGGCGTGGAAGACCAACAACAGTCGGGTCAACGGCGGCAAGTTGAGGACCGACTACTACGACGACTACGCCAACCATCTGAACAGCTACGTGCAGTACATGCGTGGTCAGGGCGTGACCATCGACGTGACCTCGGTGCAGAACGAGCCGGACTGGCACCCGGACTACGACTCGATGGACTGGAGCGGCACCGAGCTGCGCACATTCGTCCGCGACCAGGGCGCCAGGGTGCAGAACACCAAGCTGATGGTCGCCGAGGCCGTGAACCTGAACTACAACTTCACCGATCCGACCCTCAACGACGCGTCCGCCCGCAACAACATCGGCTACATCGGCGGGCATCTGTACGGCACCGAAGACTCGGGCCGGCTGCGGCCATACTCCCTGGCCGAGCAGCACAACAAGCCGGTATGGATGACCGAGTGGAACCTGCACGCCGCAGACGGTGGCGGCTCCAACATCTGGGGCAACCCCGCCAACGCGGCGGTCTGGAACGAGACGCTCGACGACATCATGCGCACGGTGCACAAGTCGATGGAGGCCAACTGGAGCGCCTACATCTGGTGGTACGGCAAGCGTTACTACTCCTTCATCGGTGACGGCGAGTCCGCGTACGGCACCGTCGCGGGCGCTCCGCTCAAGCGCGGGTACGCCTTCTCCCAGTACGCCAAGTACGTGCGCCCCGGCTACCAGCGCGTCGCCCTGACCAAGAACTCCAAGGCGTCGCCGCTTGAGGTGACCGCCTACCAGGGCGACGGGAAGATCACCCTGGTGATCCTCAACAGGTCGAACAGCGCGGTGAACAACGCAGTGGTCCAGGCCCCGCAGAACGTCACCCGGGCCGAGCACTACCTCACCTCGCAGAACGCCAACGCGGCAAGCCAACCCACAAGTGTCAACGGCGGTCAGGCCACGATCAACGTCGGCGCACGCAGCATCTCCACGCTCGTCTTCACCCTCTGAGACATCCGGTCGGGGCCTGTGGGTGCGGTTCATCGGCTGCACCCACAGGCTCGACCGCCCAGGTGACGTCGTCCGCCACCCGTCGCTCGTGTTAACGGCCTACCGTGTCGCCGGCCGAAGCCCGACGCGCTACCCCCGTGCGCGCCCCGACGTCAGCCGGCGACGGAGCGGAAGACCGGGTAGTAGCCGCCGGACTGTCCGGCCGCGGTCGGATGGTAGGAGACGCCGATGTTCGCGAAATTCAAGGCGTGCAACCACTTCTCGCCGTAGCTGCACAGTTGGTGCCCGACGAACTTCGACCGGACGTCAGCGAAGGTGAAGCCGGCGGACAGGGCGGCGCTCTTGATGATGTCATCCACCAGGTTGATGCCCTCGTTGATCTTCGCGCGGGAGGTGGCGCTGAGCCCGACACACGTCGTACCCAGTTGGTAGAAGACCGGGTAGCCGACGACCACCACCCGGGCTGAGGGCGCTCGGGTGCGGATTCCGTTGTAGACGGTGCGCAGCAGGCTGGGAAGGTCGGCCCGGGCCTTGTTCTGGGCGGCCTGCACGGCGGCCACACATTCGGTGGTCCCGTAGAGCACGCAGGTGGTCATGATGTTGGCGAAGCCGACGTCGTTGCCGCCGACCGTGACGCTGACCAGGGTGGTGGTGGCACTGAGCGCGCTGAGCTGGGTGTTGATCACACTCGTGGTGGTGGCACCGGAGCAGGCGACCGAGCGGTACGACGCGGGTCGCACGTTGGTGGCGTACAGCGCCGGGTAGGCGTTGGTGCTGCGCTGACAGGACCCGCTTTCGGAGGTGTAGCTACCGGCGCCCACCCCGGAGGAGTAGGAGTCGCCGAGGGCGACGTAATGGTCGCCGGGAGCGGCCTGGGCGGGCGCTGCCAGAGTGAGGGTGGCACCCAGGGCCGTGGCCAGGCTCAGGGCGAGGGTTGTCAGACGGGATCTCCACACGTCGCGCTCCGGGGGTAGGAGGATCAGTGTGAAATAGATAGCACTAAATATTGACGGTGAAAAGATCCCTACGAGTACAGCCGACGCCCAGCCGCATCCGGTCGCGCCGGCCGGCGACACGGACGGCCACGACCGTGAAGACCTCGGGGCTCCGCCCCGAACCCCGAATCCCTCGTGAGTACGCCCCGAGCCACGGCATCACGGCAACGGGATGCGCACGACCCTGCCTCGTCGAGTCCGGCCGTCTCGATCGCGGCGGGCACGTGGTCACCGTCTCGTCAAGCGCCTATCGCGCGGCGCACATCGACCTCGTCATGGCCGCCGGCACGCCGCTGCTCGCCCACGGCCCGCAAGGCGGCGCACTCCCGACGCTGCTTGCGGCGACCGGTCGCGCCATGATCCCCGCGCCGGGAATGAAGGTGCCTTCCGTAACAGGAACATCGGACCCTCAACGGCCCTACTCACCCTGATCAGATGGCGCATCTTTTCTATCGGGTCACCCCACGACACGGACAGCCGCCAACGAGGGACAGAGGCTCGCCGCTGGTAGCTTGCCAGGATGGTCCTGGCTATGAATGACCTGGTCCGAGCGACGTTCCTGAGCACCGTGGCGTCCATGCGCGATGAGGTTCAACGGATGCCTCTCGATCGCTGGAACGAGTCCGTCTTTCGCTACTCCTTCTGTCGGCATCTCTCGCATGCCAGCCCTGATGTCAGGCAGTTCGTGGAGTGCAATCGAATCGACTTGGTCTTGCATCGCGGCGAGGAGAAGGCGTTCGTAGAGTTCAAGTTCTATCTCCACCAGCCCAGGTTCAACCCCTACACGGGCGACCGGTCGGGCTTCAAAGGCGGCCCGAGCCCGCAAAACCTGACCGAATTTCGAAAGTGCGTGGATCGGCTTCACGACCGACAATCGACGCACGGGCTATCCAAGTACGTCGTCCTCGTCTACGCCGACCCAGTCTCCGCAGCCGGCACGGGGAAGGCATATTCAGTTCATTACGACGACTATCGCCATCCGCGCGGTGAGGTAAGCCTCGAGCTCTTGGAGGCCACAGGGCCAGACTGTTCTGCGGAAAACCGCCTCATGGCCAGTCTCTTCACCGTGCATTGATGAAGAGTCGGTGCCGAGAGCGGCAGTGCGGCTCGGGTCAGCCGACCGCGTTGTCAACCGGCTTGTTCAGAGCGCATCCGCGAATCAGTGCTGTGTCGCCTCGGCGAGCAATAGCCGCAGCCCTTCGGCGAGGCCGGCGCTCCGGGTGACTCGCTTGGCGAACGGGAGCCGGACGTCCGTGTGCCGGTCCGGTGCCTCGGCGCGGAGCACTATGCCGTCGGCGTCGACGGCGACCGGCACGACTCGCGCCGACCCGTGGGTCACGGCGGGGTCGACGAGCGTGGCGAGCTGGTCGAGGAGGTCGCGGTGCTGGTCGGTGAGGTGTTGCAGGTGTGCGGCTTCGTCGGCGGCGAGCGGGTCGGGCCGTGCGGCGCGGTAGGCGCTGACGCTCACAGCGGTGTCGCCGATGTCGCGGGTGAGGCCGATCTCGACGGGCTCGACAGCCCACAGGGCGACGGGAGGCAGGTTGAGCAGGGCCATGACGGTGTCGCCGTCGCACGAGTCCAGGATGCCCGAGTCGAACCGGCGCGCGGTCCCCAGCATCCACACTCTGGCCCGCACACGGGACCGTACGGCGATGGGGGCGATGTGCGTCACGTCGAGCCGCGTCGCGCCCTGGCGACCGCGTGCGGCGACAAGTAGGCCGCCGGTTCGGGTCATCGCGTCCACCGCGAGGATCACCGTGCCGTCGGGGAGGACAGCGTGCGATTCGATGAGGTCGGCGCAGGCGTCGCCGAGCCGGAGCCGCAGGGACGGGGCAGCGGCCAGGGCCGATCGTGCTGTCACGGCGGCCGGATCAGCAGGTGTGGCGGCGTGCGTGGGATCCGCCAGCTCCGTTGGTTGCCCGGCTGGGTGGAACGCCATGTCAGTCCCCTCGGCCAGGAAGTGAAGGTGAGCGTGGCCTCGGGACGTGACATTAGTAGGTAAGGCTTACCTTTGCCAAGGCGGTGACGTGCCGTGGGTGCGACGTCACGTTGGCAGGCGACCGTGGGCGTCAGGCGGGCTGGTAGGTGAGGCAGTCGCTGACGGTGGCGCCCGGGCCGACGGTGATGGACTCGGCGGTGCAGGCGAGGTTGGCGTTGTGGACGCACTCGGAACGCGCACACGCGCCCACGGCACCGGTCACCTCCGGGATGCCGCCCTGGACGGACGACTCCACGAACGTGGCGCAGGACGCGGCGTCACCCGTCGACGCCACGGTGATCGCCGGAGCGTGGCAGCCCTTGGCGTTGAAACTGCACGCGGTGGCGGCACATTCACGCACCGGGGGCGACTGCAGCAGAGTTTTCATGATGTTCTCCCAAACCGTAGGGCCGGCGCGGCAGCGGAACTCGTCGGGCCGGCGTGCTCATATGTCAGTCAGTATTTGCCACGCAGGTGGACGGCAAACCCGCCACCGTGCGGGACCTGGAATCAGAGTGTCGAACCACATAACGCTAACAACGGGACGTCCGTCGCACTGACGTTTTCACCGTTCCCGCCACCGTTGCGTTGAGGGCAGGTCGCCTTCTTAGGTAAGTCTTGCCTTACCGAGGAAACGGCGGTTCGGCAGTTATCGCCGACCAATACGCCAATTGTTCACCGGCGAGAGACGGCCGCCCCTGCGTGGCCGCTGAGCGCGGCACGCAGGGGCGGCGGGTCACCTGACCGGGTGTACGTCAAGCTCCTGTTTCGGCTTGAACGTGTCGAGCGGAGAGCCGGCGTTCACTCCTTGACCCCGATGCTGCTCACCGGCGGCCTCCGCAGGAGTGCGCCGATGGGCAGGACTGTGGTGGCCAGCGCGAGCAGCGCGGTTCCGCCGATGATCGACACCCATCCGGCGGTCGGGACGTAGGGCACGAGTTGCCCGGTGAACGTCCGGACCACCGAGATCAACGTGACAGCGGCGATGGCGCCACCGATGAGCAGTGATGTGCCGAGCAGACCGACCTGTTCGGCGTGCACCATCCGCTTGACCTGACGTGTGGTCACCCCGACCAGGCGCAGCAGGGCCAGTTCGCGGCCCCTGGCCAGTGCGGCCATGACCATCGTGTTGGCGGCTGCCAGGGCGGCGTAGCCGACCATGACGCCGATGAGCATCTTGTTCAGCCAGGCGTTGAGTGCCAGGTCCTTCTCCAACTGGCCGTTGATGGCGCTCGTGTCGATCAGACCGCTGCCCGGGTAGCTGTCGACCAGGCCCGCGAGGTCGGCGTCGGCCCCGGTCCGGATCAGAACCTGGTCGTCGAGGTTCGTGGCGGTGTGGCCGCTGACCGTCTCCCGGTTGAGGGTGACGTCACCGAAGCCGAGCCCGCGTTCATAGAGGGCGACGACCCGCAACGTCACAGCGGTACCGTCGCCCAGCCACATGCTTACCCGGTCGCCGAGATCCGCCCCCTGCGACGACGCCTGGAGGGTCGACAACGCCACAGTCGCGCCGCGCAGATCGGCGAGGCTGCCCTCGGTGACCTTGAGGTCCATTGTCTTGTCGACGCCGTCGATGTCGATGCCCTGTGCGCCGACGGCCTGCGCCTCACCCAGCACGCGGGTGATGACCTCGGTGCGCCGGATGCCTGTCGCGGCGATGACTCCGGGCACCTTGCGGGCGTCCGCCACGGCGGTCTCCGGCAGCCCGACCGCCGACACCAGCGCGTGTTGGGCAAGCATCCCGTCCTGGCTCTGGGCGATGGTCTGTCGTTGCAGGTTGTCCTGGAGGAACCAGACCGAACCGCCGAAGCCCACCGTCAGCACAAGCGCCGTCAGCACGGTCACCATGCCCTGCGCGTTCGCCCGCAGGTTCGCGGCGGCCAGATATCCGCTGTCGCGCCAGACGGCCCGCAACACCGGGCCGAGCGCCCCTGCGGCGTACCTGTTGATCCAGGGCGCGAGCAGTGCGGCGGCGAGGACGAAGACGTACAACATGCCGATCGCCGCGCCGAGTGCGGCCTGGCCACGCACGGCTGCGGTGAGCAGGGTGAGCACGCCGCCACCGCCGAGCGCCAGCAGGCCGACGACGAGCCGGAAACGGCTGTTGCGGGGCGACTCCACGGCGACCTCGCCGAGCGCCTCGGTCGGCCGGATGCGTACCGTGCGGCGGGCGGCGATCAACGCCGCGGCCGCTGCCACCAGCAGCGTCGCTCCGGTCACCGCCACGGCGGAGAGGACGCCGCCGCTGATCGGGAAGCCGTCCGGAATGAAGCCGCGCGTGATCAACTGCCTGTGCACCCAGTGCGTCACGAGCAGTCCGGCCGGCACGCCAAGCACCACCGAGATGATGCTCAGCTGCACAACCTCCGCGAGGATCATCTGCCGCACCTGGCCCGGCGTCGCCGCCACCGCCCGCAAGAGGGCGAGATCGCGGCGGCGGTGGCGGACCGCCAGCCCGACGGTGCCGGCGACGACGAACATCACGAGCCCTGCGACGTAGCCGCCGAAGACGGTGCCGAGCTGGATCAGCATCGCGCGTGCCGCGAGGGCCTCGGACTGTTCCAACTTTCCGCGATCGGTGCCGGTGTAGACCTGCGCTCCGGCCTCGGCGGCCAGCCGGCGTACCTCCGTCAACGTGGCGGGGGAGTCCGCGCCCGGAGCCATGGTGATCCCGATCGCACCGGCCCGGCCGGGACGCGGGCTCAGCGCCGCGGCGTGGTCGTCGGTGAAGAAGAGCGCCGACGGCCAGTCGCCGGTGACCGCGCGTTCCACGACGCCACTGACCCGGTATTCGCGGACGCCACCACCGACCAGGACCGGGATCCGGTCGCCGGGGCGGACCTCCGCCCCGGCGACACTGGCGATCCGGTTGTCGATGGCGACCTCGTCGTCGGCGTTCGGCCGACTGCCGGCGACGATCCGGAACGGCGTCAGCGCGGCGCTGCTCCAACCGTGCGCGACCGTCTCCTGCCCCGACACGGTGGGCACGACCACCGGCAGCGAATAGTCGACGGCGACGGACACGACCCCTGGCAGTTCCCGGAACTGCTCGGCGAGCGTCACCGGAACCGACCCGCCCGCCGGCAGCGGCACAGTGGTTCTGGTGATCTCACCGTCGAGCTCCCGGCCCGTGATGCTGATCTCGCCCCGCGCCACGACGATGTCGGCGTCGGCGTACCGCTGGGGTGCGGGCTCGTAGCGCATTCCGGACTCGACGAGCAGGCCCATCGACATGAGGATCATGACGCCGGCGGTGAGCGCGACGAGTGTGGCGACAGCGCTTCCGATCCGGTGGCGCAGCATCCGTACGGCAAGTCTCAGCATGGTTCAGCTCCCCTGCGTGGCGAGCTGGCGGCGTCCGAGCAGCGCCAACTGCTCGGCGATCCGCTGCACACCCGGCTGCGCCGTGTCGTGCACGATCCGGCCGTCGGCGAGGACGATCACCCGATCGGCGTACGAGGCCGCCACCGGGTCGTGGGTCACCATGATCACCGCCTGGTGTGTCTCATCGACCACCGACCGCAACAGGGCCAGCACCTCCGACGCGGTCTGCGTGTCAAGCGCGCCCGTCGGCTCGTCACAGAAGATCACCTCGGGGCGGGTCGCCAGTGCCCGGGCGATCGCCACCCGCTGCTGCTGCCCACCTGACAGCTCGGCCGGACGGTGGCGCAACCGATCGGCCAACCCGACCCGGTCGATCACCTGCCCGAGCCACGCGGGATCGGGGCGGACCCCGGACAGCCGCAGCGGCAGGTGGATGTTCTCCTCGACGTTAAGCGCACCGATCAGGTTGAACGCCTGAAAGATGAAGCCAATCCGGCTGCGCCGGAGCTTTGTCAGTTTCGTCTCCGACAGCCGCGACAATTCCTCGTCGCCGATCCACACCTGGCCGGAGGTGGGCCGGTCCAGGCCCGCCGCGGTCTGCAACAGGGTGCTCTTGCCGGAACCGGACGGCCCCATCACCGCCGTGAGCGTGCCGCGGTGGAACTCCGCGTCGACGCCGGCGAGCGCGGTGACCGCCTGTGGGCCGGTGCCGTAGGTGCGGGTGAGTTGTCCGACGCGGACCGCCGTCTCGGCGGATCGCCCAACGCTGACGGGCATGAGTCCCAGCCTTTCCGTAATTCTCGACAATTCGAGTACACGGAAAAGCTATGGCGACGCCGATCAATGGGCGATCTAGCGTACGGGCCAATCGGGGTACAGCAGGCTGTACTACATCCGGCGCTGAGTGTCCTTCAGATACCGCAGGACCGCCGTCACCCGCCGGTCGGCGCGGTCGTCCGGTGCGAGGCCGAGCTTGGCGAAAATGCTGCGGATGTGCTTGTGCACGGCCCCCTCGGTGACGAACAGCCGCTCCGCGATCGCGGTGTTGCCGAGCCCCTCCGCCATCAGGGTGAGCACGTCACGTTCGCGTGCGCTGAGCAGGCTCAGTGTGCTGTCGGGGCGGCTGCGGGCGAACAGTTGGCTGACCACCTCCGGGTCGATAGCCGTGCCGCCCCCGGCGACGCGGTGCAGCGCGCCGAGGAACTCCTCGACCCGACCGACCCGCTCCTTGAGCAGATAGCCGAGCCGCCCCGCACCGTCGGCCAGCAGGTCGGTGGCGAACGCCTGCTCCACGTACGCCGAAAGGACCAGCACCGCGAGGCCGGGGTGGCGGCGCCGGGCCTCGACGGCGGCCACGATGCCCTCGTCGGTGTGGGTGGGCGGCATGCGGACGTCGACGATCGCCACGTCCGGCCGGAACTCGTCCACAGCGGCCAGAAACGGTTCCGGTGAGTCGGTGGTGGCGACCACGTCGAGCCCTTCGGCCCGCAGCAGCAGGGCCAGACCTTCCCGCAGCAGAGCGTCGTCCTCGGCGATCACGATCCGCACGGCAACTCCACGTTTATCGTTGTCGGCCCACCGGGTGGGCTGGTCACTGTGAAACGACCGTCGTGGGCCTCGACCCGCCGGCGGATGCCGCCGATCCCCGAGCCGCGGCTCTCGTCGGCGCCGCCACGGCCGTCGTCGGACACCGAGAGGTGCAGCCTGTCGGCGCGGCGCCCCACGCTTACCGCCGCCGCGCTGGCACCGCTGTGCCGGGCCACGTTGGTGAGCGCCTCCGCCACCACGAAGTACGCGGTCGCCTCGACCGAGGCGGCACATCGGCCCGGCAGGTCGACCTCCACCGTGCACGGCACGGCGGAGCCGGCGGCCAGACCGTGCAGCGCACCGGCGAGCCCACGATCGTCGAGCACCGGCGGCAGGATTCCACGCACCACGGTCCGCAGTTCCGCGAGCGCCAACTCGGCAGCGTCCTGCGCCCGGTCCAGCACCTCCGCCGCCCGCTCCGGATCACGGGCCAGCGCCCGTCGTGCCGCGCCGAGCAGCACGGTGACCGCGACCAGCCGGTTCTGCGCCCCGTCGTGCAGGGAGCGTTCGATGCGGCGCAACTCGACCGCGTGCGCGTCGAGTGCGCCCGCGCGTGTGGCGGTCAGCTCGGCGATGCGCAGCGACATGTCGACGTCGCGCGGCGGCGCCAGCAGCCGTCGTCCCGGCAACGCCTGCAGGCGGGCCATCCGCGGGCCGAGCGCGACGGCCACGGCGAGCCAGCCGACGCCGATAAGCGCGACGACGAGCGCGTCGAGTAGCCCGCCGATCCGCCAATTGATGAAGCCGGGGCCACCCATGTCCGGCGGCACCAACCAGAAGTACAGCGGGAACAGGAGATTCTGCACGGCGGTGAGCGGCAGCGACAGCCCGACCGCGCCCAGCACGAACCCGAACGTGCCGTGTGTGGCCACGAACGCGCACTCGCGGCGGACCCACGGGTCGCGCAGGGCGGCGCGCAGGTCGGTGGGGACCGGCGGCGGCATGGGCAGATCGAACGCCCACCGAGACAGTCGGGCGCGCTCCCGATCGGCGGCCGACCGCACGACCTTCAGCACCGACGGGACCACCACCAGGCCGACACCGACAAGGCACGCCAGCGCCACCACCGACAACAGCAGGAACGCCGTCAGCGCCAGGATCGACGTACCGAGGCCACCGACGAGGTGCTCAAGAGCGTCGACAGATATGCGTACGCGCTCCCGGAGGTACTGGCGCACCGCGTGCCCGCGCTCGCGTTCCGCCGACCCGGGTTCGGCGTCTCCGCCATGCATATGCCCACCTCCCCGGCAGAGACGATAGGCGACCGGCTCCGGATTCCGCCTCGTCGGGGCCCATTGGTACAGCCTGCTGTACCCCTGTTGGCCCGTTGGCTGGATCGTCACTCATTGATCTTCGGCATAGCGTTGCGATCATTACCAACCACTACTGAGGGAGTAGTCATGACAGACCACTACCGCACCGCCCCCACCGCGACGCAGGACGGCGCCGAGCAGCGCAAGCTGGTCCGTCCCGTGCTGTGGCTGGTGCTGGTCGTCAGCGCCGTCATCAACGGGACGATGTCGATCACCGGTCAGAACGTCTTCGTCAGCGGCGCTTTCGGACTGGTCACCCTTGCTGCCGCGGTCGGGCTCGTCGTGCACCACTATCGGCACCGCGCTTAGGCCCGTGCCACCGAGCGGCTGCTGGCCGGGTTCACCGATCCGACGGTCACGCCGCACTCCGTCGCCTGAAACCGCAGGTCGCGGCACACCCGTCACCTGGGAAACCCGCGAAGCCGAGGGCCTACCAGCAACTGGGAATGCCAGACTGAACGACGACGAGGCATCGGCAGGGCAGGGTCAATGGGGGACTCCGTCCTGCTGAGGCTTCCCGTTCAACTCGCCGAAGCAGTCGTGTCGGGGGCAGGTTGTTGCTCACGCAACGATGCTCTGTCGCGGTCGTGCCGTGTGGGTGACTCGTGGGTCCCCGGGCGTGGGGCAACCGGGCCATGGTCGCGCATGAGGAGGAACAGTGCTGGTACAGGACAAGCTCGAATCGATCTTCACTTCCGTGGTGCGGCGCAACCCTGGCGAGGGCGAATTCCACCAGGCGGTGCGGGAGGTGCTCGACAGTGTGGCACCGGCCCTGAAGAGGCATCCCGAGTACGCCGAAGCGAAGATCATCGAGCGGATCTGCGAGCCGGAGCGGCAGATCATCTTCCGGGTGCCCTGGGAGGACGACCGCGGTGAGGTCCACATCAACCGTGGCTTCCGGGTGGAGTTCAACAGCGCACTGGGTCCGTACAAGGGTGGTCTCCGTTTCCACCCGTCGGTCTATCTGGGGATCGTGAAGTTCCTCGGATTCGAACAACTGTTCAAGAACGCGTTGACAGGCATGCCGATCGGCGGTGGCAAGGGTGGGTCGGACTTCGACCCGAAGGGCCGCTCCGATCGGGAGGTGATGCGGTTCTGTCAGTCGTTCATGACCGAGCTGTATCGGCACATCGGCGAGTACACGGACGTGCCGGCAGGTGACATCGGCGTCGGTGGGCGGGAGATCGGCTACCTGTTCGGGCAGTACAAGCGGATCACCAACAGGTACGAATCCGCCGTGCTGACCGGCAAAGCCCTCAGTTACGGCGGCGCCCAGGTACGCCGGGAGGCCACCGGCTACGGCGCGGTGTTCTTCGCCGAGGAGATGCTGCGCGCTGCCGGCGGCGACAGCCTCGACGGCAAGCGGGTGGTGGTCTCCGGCTCGGGCAACGTGGCGATCTACGCGATCGAGAAGGTGCACCAACTCGGTGGCACCGTGGTGGCCTGCTCGGACTCCTCCGGCTACATCCACGACCCGAAGGGCATCAACGTCGAGGTGCTCAAGCACCTCAAGGAGGTCCGCCGGGCACGGATCGACGAGTACGTCGAGGCATATCCGCACGCCACGTTCGTCGCCGGACGCCCGATCTGGGAGGTGCCCTGCCAGGTGGCGATCCCCTGCGCGACCCAGAACGAACTCACGGCCGCCGACGCGCTCAGCCTGATCGCGGGTGGCTGCACCACTGTGGTGGAGGGGGCGAACATGCCCACCACCCCGGAGGCGGTGCGGAACTTCGCCGAGGCCGGGGTGCGGTTCGCACCCGGTAAGGCGGCCAACGCCGGCGGTGTCGCGGCGAGCGCGCTGGAGATGCAGCAGAACGCCAGCCGCGACTCGTGGACCTTCGAGTATTCCGAGCAGCGGCTACGGGAGGTCATGAAGACCATCCACGCCCGCTGCCACGCCACCGCCGACGAGTACGGAATGCCCGGCAACTACGTCGCCGGCGCCAACATCGACGGCTTCCGGCTCGTCGCCGAGGCGATGCTCGCCCACGGCCTCATCTGAGGCGCCGACACGGCCGTACCAGAGGATGCCCGGCCCTCGGCGTTCGTCGAGACCTGCCCGGTCTGTCGACCCCGGGGCACACGTGGTCGACAGGCGTCAGCGGTGGGAAACCTGGGCTCCGGAACGTGCTGTCGCCGCGTCGGCCAGGTCGACGATCCGGTCGGCCCAGCGGTCCATCAGGGTCTGGTCGTGGGTGATGACAAGGACGCCGGCCTGCTGGTTCCGCTGGTAGTCGCGGATGACGGCGGCGACGTGCGCCTGCGTCGAGGCGTCGAGCATCGCCGTGGCCTCGTCGCAGAGCAGGTAGTCGGGGCGGTGCACGAGGGCCCGGGCGAGGCAGGCGCGTTGCAGTTGCCCGTCGGACACCGCGTGTGGCCGTCGACCGCGCAGGTCCGCGGTGAGGCCGACGAGGTCGGCGAGTTCGGCCACCCGTTCGCGGACGACCGGCTCGGGCGTACGGGTGGCGCGTAGCGGTTCGGCGATCAGGTCGGTGATGCTCAGTCGGGGGTCGGCGGCGGCGCGGGGGCTCTGGAAGAGGGCGGCGACGCGGGTCCGTAGGGCGACCGGCACGGAGTAGCGGACGGCGTCGACAGCTGTGCCGTCGATGCTGACCCGACCTCGGTCCGGGCGGTGCAGCAGTGCCAGCACCCGGACAAGTGTCGACTTGCCGCCGCCGGACGGGCCGCGTAGCCCGACCGTCTCGCCCCGGCCGATCCGCAGTGTGACGCTGTCGAGCACGACCTGACGGCCGTACCCGACGGTCACCTCGTCGGCGAGCAGGTGCTGCGGGCTTGTCACGTGACTGCTCCGGTGGGGATCGGGTGGTGGCAGGCCACGGTGCCGCCACCGAGCGCCGGCGTCGGTTGGGGCCGGGTCGCGCAGTCGTCGGTACGGCGCGGGCAGCGGGGCGCGAACGCGCATCCCGGGGGCAGTGCCGTGAGCATCGGCGGGTCGCCCGGCACCGGGCGGAATGCCCGGTCGGGCAGGGCGTCGAGCAGCGCCGAGGCGTACGGGTGGGCCGGTGCGGTGAACAGGTGGTCGGTGTCCCGGTGCTCCACGACACGGCTGGCGTACATGACAGCGACGGTGTCGGCGACCCGGCGCGCGGCGGCCAGGTCGTGAGTGATGAGCACGACTGCCGAGCCGTTGTCGCAGCGGCGACGCAGCAGGTCGAGGGTGTGGTCCACGAGCGGTCGGTCCAGCCCGGTGGTGGGCTCGTCGGCTATGAGCAGGGAGGGGTCCGGTGCCAGCGCGAGCGCGGTGACCAGACGCTGTGCCATGCCGCCGGACAGCTCGTGGGGATAGCGGTCCAGATCCTCCGGGTCGAGTCCGACGTCGGCAGCGAGCCGGTCGGCGTCGCGGCGGTCCCGGCCGTGCGCCCGCAGCGTCTCGGCGAGCAGTCGTCGCCCGGTGCGGACCGGGTTCAGCGCGGTGGCCGGGCTCTGCGGGACCAGCCCGACGCGTCGACCGCGTACCTTGCGGGCCAGGTGACGCTGGCCGCAGGTGACGAGGTCGACGGGATCGCCGTCGGGGTCGTGCAGCACGGCGTGACCGGTGATCGTGGCGTTGCCGGGCAGGAGGCCGAGCAGGGCGTGGGCCAGGACGGACTTGCCGCAGCCGGACTCACCGACGACGGCCAGCAGCTCGCCGGCCCGTACGGTGAGGCTGAGATCGCCGACGGCGCGCACGCTCGCGTCGCGGAGCCGGAACTGGACGCCGAGGCCGTCCACGGCGAGCAGCGGCCGACCTGCGGCGGTGCGGGGAGACGCCGGGGCGGCGACAGCTTCGGTGGTGGTCACAGGTGCAGCTCCGCTCGGACCCGGGGATCGAGGCGGTCGCGCCAGCGGGCGGCGAGGACCGCGATGGCGAGGGTGACGACGACGATGGCCGCGCCCGGCGCCAAGCTGGCCCACCAGGCACCTGTCAACAGCGACCCCTGACCGTCGTTGATCATGTTGCCCAGCGAGGCGAGGTGCGGTGGCAGGCCGAGGCCGAGGAATGACAGGGCCGTCTCGTGCCACACCGCGTGCGGGATCATGAGGGTGGTGGCAAGCGCGAGCCGGGGCAGCACGTGTGGCAGCAGGTGCCGCGTCAGGACCCTGCGCCGGCTGGCTCCGCCGCTGATGGCGGCGTCGACGAACGGTCGGGTACGAAGACTCAGCAGCTCGGATCGGACGATGCGGGCGGTGGACAGCCAGTGGGTGAGACCTACCGAGGCGATCACCGCGCCGAGGCTGGGACGCAGCATCGCGACGATGAAGATGCCCAGCAGCAGGTGCGGCATCGCGGCGATGGTGTCCACGATCCGCATCAGGATCCGATCGACAGGGCCGCCGAGCGTGCCGGCTATCCCGCCGACCACGCCGCCGAGGACTGTGGCGACGAGCGCGGCGACCGCGCCGACGAGCAGCGACACCCGTAGCCCGTAGACGGCCCGGTGGGCCACGTCCCGGCCGAGGTCGTCGGTGCCGGCGGGATGGGTCCAGGACGGCGCCAGCCGGGTCTGGTCCAGCGCGACAGCGCTCTGGTCGAGCGGCCAGACGAGCGGGGCGAGCAGCGAACCGGCGACGGCCACGAGGAGGACGAGACCGGCCGCGACGGCAGCGGCCTGGCCGGGTCGCAGTCGGAACCGGACCATCCGCAGCAGCGATGGTCGGGCAGCGAGGTCAGTCATCGAGTCGTACCCTCGGATCGGCCGCGGCGTAGGCGAGGTCGGTGGCGAGATTCGCGGCCAGCACCACGGCGGTGGTGACCAGCGTGATCGCCGCCAGCAGCGGGAAGTCGCTGCCCAGCGCGGCGGCGACAGTGACGGCACCCAGCCCCGGCAGCGAGAAGACGGTCTCGACAAGCACCGCACCGCCGACCAGTTCCGGCAGGTGGGTGCCGACCAGAGTGAGGAACGGCAGCAACGCCGTCCGCAGCGCGTGCCCGAACAGCACGATCCGCCCGGGCAGCCCGCGCGCCCGCGCCGCGAGCACGTGGTCGTCGCGCAGGCTCTCCGCGACCGCGTCCCGGACGAACAGCACGAACCACGGCGCCTGGGACACCGCCAGCACACCGACCGGCAGGATCAGGTGCCACGCCACGTCGGACCAGGACGTACCGGTCGCTGCCACGTCGGTGAGCCCGCCGGCCGGCAACCAGCCCAGGGCCAGCGCGAACACGGCGATCGCGGCCAGGCCCAACCAGAAGACCGGCATCGCCTGCACCGCGTACGCGGCCGTCCGCAACGCACGGTCGAAGAGCCCACCGCGCCGGTACGCGGCAAACGAACCCAGCAGCAGGCTCCCGACCAGGACCAGGGCGAGGGCCACGCCGATCAGCAGCAACGTCCAGCCGGCCCGCGCGGCGAGCACCGAGACGACCGGCTCGTGTCGGCTTGTCGACCAGCCCAGGTCACCCTGGATCAGGTTGCCGATCCAGCGCAGGTACTGCACCGGCAGTGGGTCGTCGACACCCCAGTTGGCGCGGATCTGCGCCAGGTTTTCCTCGGTGGCGGTGAAGGCCGCCGCGCCCGCGTACTGCTTGGCGGGGTCGATCGGCGACGCGGCGCCGAGGGCGAACATCCCGATGCTCGTCGCGGCGAGCACCGGCACGGCGACGAGGAGCCGACGCCTGACCACCGTGCCCGCACCGGCCAGTCGACCGGAGCGGGTCACGACCGGGTCCAGGTGTCGATGTTCCACCAGATGCTGTTAGCCACCCCGTGCTCGTGCGCCTCGACCCGGGGAGTCACGCCCTGGACCGAGGCTTTCAGCACGTAGGTGTGCCGCAGGTAGGTGAGGAACAGCCACGGCACGTCCTTGGCCAGCTGCTGCTGGAACCGCGCGTACGCGACCTTGCGGTGGGCCGGGTCGTACTTGTCGCGGCCGTCCTGAAGTGCCCGGTCCACCACCTCGGAGCGGTACGAGCCGGGGTTGAAGTAGCCCTGCCCCGCGAACCGCGAGCCGAACAGCTTGTACGTGACGAAGTCCGGGTCGTACGGCGTGCCGTAGCCCATGAGCAGGGCGTCGGACTTCATCCGCTTGTCGATGGCGTCCCAGGTGAGCCCCGCCGGGGTGACCTCGATGCCGATCTTCTTCGCGTCGGCGGTCACCGCCAGGGCCAGGTCCTTGCGGAGCGTGTCGCTCGCCGGGTACATCAGCGTGAACCGGGCCGGTCGGCCGTCCTTGACGCGTACGCCGCCGCGGCCGGGGGTCCAACCGGCCGCGTCGAGCAGCGCACCCGCCGCCGTCGGGTCGGCTGTCGACTTGCCGATGATCGAGGGCTCGGCGAACTCGGAGGTCGGGGGGATCGGCCCGAACGCCGGCTCGCCAGCGCCGCCGAGGATGCCGGCCACCATCGCCGATCGGTCCACGGCCAGGTTGAGCGCCCGGCGGACCGCCGGGTCGTCCAGGACCGGGTTGCCCGACGGCAGCATCACGCCCCGGTAGTCGGCGGTCGGCACCCGCTGCACCTGGTACGCGGCGTCGGTGTCGAAGCCGGAGGCGAGCTTCGGCGGCAACTCGGCCGCGTCGAACTCGCCGGCCCGCATCCGCTGGGCGCGTACGTTGTCGTCGGCGACGAACGCGACCACCACCCGGTTGTTCGCCGGCCGGCGGCCGAAGTAGCGCTCGTTGGCAGTGAGCACCAGCCGGCTACCAGGTGTCCAGGAGTCGACCCGGTAGGGCCCGGTTCCGACCGGCTTCCGATTGAACGCGGCGGTGTTGATGTCCTGGCCGCTGAGCAGCTTGGCCGGCACGATGCCGAGGGTGAGCCGCTGGACGAACGGCGCGTACGGGTAGCGCAGCCGGAACACGACAGTGGCCGGGTCGGGTGCGGTAACCGACTCGATCATGTCCAGGTCGGAGCGCAGCGTCGAGTCGACCTTCGGGTCGAGGACGGCCTGGTAGGTGAACACGACGTCCTGTGCGCTCAAGACGGTGCCGTCGTGGAACTGCACGCCGTCGCGCAGCTTCGCGGTGACTGTGCGCCCATCGGCTGACCTCAGCGGCAGGTCGGTCGCCAGGCCGGCGACGAGCCGGTTGTCGGCGGCCCGGGCGACCAGGCCGTCGAAGATCAGCGAGCCGCCGTCGACACCGTAGTTGAGCACCGGGTTCAACGCGTCCGGCTCGTCGGAGGTCGCCACGACAAGCGTTGTGTCGCCGGATGAACCGTCGGGGGTGCTCGGGGCCGAGCAGCCGGCGAGGACGAGTGCCCCCGTGGCCGCGGTCGACGCCACGAGGCGCCGGAGGATCGGACGCATCCGGGTCACAGACGGGCTCCTGTGGTGTGGGGATCATGGGGTGTCGGCGCTTGTTCCGACCGCCGCACCTTTGTTGATCACCGTGGCACAGTTGCAACTCATTGGCAATTGCCAGGTGTTTGCATCACAATCAGGGCGGCACGTACGTGCGGCGGCTTCTTCGTGGACCACGACGGCGAGCAGATCCGGGGCGCGTACCGGCGGATCCGGTCGAATGAGCAGGACGGGCCCCCGGCGACCTGCCGGCGGACCGCGACCTGTTCCGCCGGCACCGCACCCCGGCGTCTGCGTTTGCGTCTTGTCGCCGAGCTGAGCTGAGCTGATCAGGCGGCGACGGCGATCACCAGCTTGCCTGTGGTGTGACCGGTCTCGACGGCCGCCAGCGCCTCGGCGCTCTGGTCGAAGGTGAACGTCCGCGTGATCTGCGGATCAATGGTGCCGTCGACCATCAGCGCGGCGACTGCCTCAAGCGACTCTCTGCCGAGGCGGCGGGTCAGAAACTCGCCGCCCAGTTCGCTCACCGCGTTGTCTGCGGCCGACAGCAACTGCTTGGCATCCTTCACCAGTCCGGCGACCGTGCGCAGCGAGTCGCCGCCGACGAGGTCGATCAAGCCGTCGACGCCGGACGGGGCGAGCGCGCGAACCTGTCCGGGGACGTCGCCTGCTGTGTAGCTGACGAATGTCACGTCGAGAGCCTCGGCCACCGCCCGCTTGCTGTCGCTGCCGGTCCCGATGACCGTCAGTCCCCGCGCTCGGGCAAGTTGCGCCGTGGCGAGGCCCGTACTGCCACCAACGCCGTTGATGAGCAGCGTCGAGCCCTCCGGCAGGTCGAGCCGGTCGAGCGCGTCGAGGGCTGTCGTGCCGGACACCGGTACTGTCGCCGCCCACTCGTAGGGCAGTGACTCCGGCTTACGTGCCACGTTCGCTGCCGGCAGGGTCGTCGCCTCGGCATACGTGCCGGCGCCGTTGAGCGCGAACCCGAACACCGCGTCGCCCACCTCGATGCCTGTGACGCCGGCGCCGATGGCGAGCACGTCACCAGCGGCCTCCATCCCCATCACCTGTGGGAACGGCACGTGCCCGTTGAGCATCTGGACAGCTCCGGCTCGGAGCAGGTGGTCAAGGCGCGCTACTCCGGCGGCCCGAACCCTGATCAGAATCTCATCGTCGCCGGGCTGCGGGTCGGGCCGATCGAAGTACAGCTGGACCTCGGGGCCGCCGAAGGCACGGTATCCAAATGCACGGCTCATTGTCGTCACTCCTTCACTGGTTACTGACCAGCGACGCTAACTACTGACGTTGACGTCAGAGGCAACTAGGTGTGACGCGGCTCACACCTGCGCCAAGGGGCGGGGGGAGATGCCCCGCGTCACGGCGGCGACACCGGCTACCGTTGCTGACGGTGACGTCAGAGGTAGGAGCACCCGACGTGGTGTGGCGCAGAGGAGGGGCGGCCGTGCGCATCGGCGAGGTAGCGGAACGATCCGGGGTCAGCGTCCGTGCGCTGCGCTACTACGAAGAGCAGGGCCTGCTGTACGCCGAGCGCAGCGCCAGCGGGCAGCGCCACTACACCCCGGCGGCGGTGGAGCGGGTCCGCCTCATCCAGCAGCTCTACGCCGCCGGCCTGTCCAGCAAGGACGTCCTCGAACTCCTGCCGTGCGTCTACACCGGCAACGCCACACCCGACATGATCGCCAGGCTCGCGGCCGAGCGCGACCGCATCGACCGGCAACTGCGAGGGCTCACCGAAACCCGAGACCGGCTGGATTCGGTGATCCGCACCGCGTACCAGCACCTGACCCCCGAGGTCGGGCAGCGTACGGAGCAACAGGTGTCGTGATCGCCGGGTCGGCAGGGCCCGCGATGGCGCGGGTGGCCCGGGAGCGCGCTGATGCCCAGCCCGGCGGTCAGAGCATCTCGGTGCGGTATGCGGGAGCCAGGTCGGCCGCGCGTTGCCGGCGTTCCGCCATGTCCTCGTCGGTGAGATGCGGCGGCTGTGCGTCCTTGTCGGCGACTTCGTCGCCCACACGCAGGAAGTATTCGTCCTGACCCGCCGGGGTGCACATGCACAGCATGCGGGCGGGTGCGCCGGAGGCGTTCCGGAAGTTGTGCGGCGCGTTGGCCGGGATGTTCACCGTGGAGCCGGCCCGGACGGTGTGCCTCTCCCCGCGGAAGGTGAACTCGACCTCGCCCTCGAGAACGGTGAACATCTCCTCGAAGTCGTGCCGGTGCGGCGGCGGCCCGCCGCCGTCGGGGATGCGCATGTCGATGAGGCAGTACTGCCCGTTGGTCTGCTTGCCGGTGACCAGCATGGCGTAGGTGCCCCCGGCCAGGGAGATGTAGGTGGTTGCCGGGTCGTCGGGGTTGGCCACGGCCAGTGTGCGCGCCGGATCGTCGTCGGGGATGGCAGGGGTGGAACGGCCGAGGTCGGTCATGCTGCTCGTCCTCCCTGGTGTGGTCCTTCGTGGCGCAGTACGGCGCGGGATGCGGGAACGTGACATCGGCGTTGGTGAGACGCAGTCATGACCCGATCCTAGTGACGACGAGATCACGCGGCGCCACAGCACGAGAACATCCGTCCGCAGTGCACCTGAGCGGCGGGGCGCAGGCTGGCACAACTCCTGCGACACCGGTTCGTTGGTGCGACAAGGGGCGGACGGAGGCGGACGATGGCGGCACGCCGGGGTGCCGAACTGCTGCGCCCTCAGACGAGTTCGGGCCGCGCGACGTTCCTGGAGCTCTTCTTCGACCTGGCCTTCGTCGTGGCCCTCACCCGGGTCTCGCAGCGATTCGCCGGCCTGAGCGATGACGCCGGTTGGGAACTCGTCACGGGGTTCGGCCGTACCCTGCTGCTCTTTCTGGCGCTCTGGCTGATCTGGTCACACACCGCCTGGATCACCAGTCGCTACGAACCGGAGCGGCCGCTCATCCAGGCCGTCGTGGTCGGCACCATGTTCGCCGGTCTGATCATGGCGGTGACACTGCCGCACGCCATGGAGGAGCGGGCACTGCCGTTCCTGGCCGCGTACCTGATGGTGATGTTGGTGCGGCCGCTTGTGATCGCCGCCGCGCTGCACAGCCATCCGCGACGGCTGGTGCCGCTCCGGCTTGCCGCATGGGCTGCGGCGAGCGCGCCGCTCTGGCTGGCCGGCGCGCTGGGCCCGGACCATCTTCTTCTGCCGCTGTGGGCTGCCGCCCTCGCGGTGGACTACCTCGCGTGGACCCTGGGCTGGCCGCTGCCGAGGCTTGGGGCCTCGAAGGTGGGCGCCTGGCGGATCGCGGGGACGCACCTCGCCGACCGTTACCAGCAGATGGTCCTCATCGCGCTCGGTGAGTCGATTCTGGTCATCGGCGTGGTGTTCAGCGGCAGGGACTACTCGTGGGAGCGGGCAGCCGCCTTCACGGCCACCTTCGTCACAAGCGCGCTGCTCTGGCGGATCTACTTCTACCGCGCCGGTCTGCTGCTCATCGAGGCGTTCGAACGGGCGGCCCTGCCCGGCCGGTTGGGCGCGACGTCG
The DNA here is from genome assembly GCF_042898885.1 of Micromonospora sp. NPDC000316. Lineage (NCBI taxonomy): Bacteria > Bacillati > Actinomycetota > Actinomycetes > Micromonosporales > Micromonosporaceae > Micromonospora > Micromonospora sp. NPDC000316. Next base: position 167,431 of record NZ_JBIAZG010000007.1, on the reverse strand, counting down.
GAACGGACGCATCTGTCGATTGTGCTAGGCGTCCTCGTCACATCGGTCGGCTACGAGCTGGTGATAGACCAACCGTTCGGGCCGGCGCGGCCCAGTTGGCTCCTGTTCGTGGTGGGCGGTCCGGTGCTCTTCCTCGTCGCCCGCGTGCGGCTGGAGTACGAGATCTTCGGACGGCTCACCTCATCCCGGCTGATCGGTGTGGCGGCCCTCCTGCTGCTCGCGCCGGCGTTGGCGCTCTGGGCGCCGATGGTCGGGCTGACCGCGGTGGCCGCAGTGCTGGCTGTTGTCGCGTTCCTCGACGCGCTGCGCGGCCGGAGGCGGCCGCTGGAGGTTGCCGCCTCGCCGATTGGTCGGGAGGCATCCGACGAGCGCGACGCCGAGGCGTGACCGCGCGGGGCCGCTCTAGCGGGCGGACCTGGTCGACTGACGCTCCGCATTGATCCGCAGGAGTCCTTCGACGCCGCGGAGAAACGTCTCGGACACCAGCGCCGGGTCGTAGAGGCATCCGGCTGCCATGGCGCCGTCGCGGAGCATGACGAAATGGCGCGCTGCGGGATCCGCCGTCTCCTCGTGGACCTGCGCCATCAGCATCGTGAGCGTGTCCAGGAACCACTGCCGGTGGGTGATGATCTCCTGGTTGACGGGATGGCCGTTGTCGGGATATTCCGCGGCGGCGTTGAGGAAGGCGCACCCACGGAACCCGGGGGACTGGATGTTGTGCGCGATGGAGCCAGCGATGGCCTGGAGGGCGTCGACAGGCGCCGGGTTGGCGGCGAGGGCCGCATCGACCGCGCGGCGATCCATCTGATGGACTTCTCGCAGGTAGGCGAGGATGAGGTCGTCCTTGCTGGGGAAGTGCCGATAGAACGTGGCCCGGGTCACCTTCGCCTCGGCGATGATCCGGTCGACGCCGACGGAGTGGATGCCCTCCGCGTAGAAGAGCCGGGTTGCCGTGGTGAGGAGCCGGAGTCGCGCCTCAGAGGGCCGAGTGTCGGATTCGCCGCGCGTCATGCACCCCATCTTAGCGAAAAGAACGTTCGGTCTGCGCACTGCGACCATCCCTGAGCTGCGGTGCCGCCTACTCCCGGCCCGAGATAGAACGTTCGGTCTTGACACGTGCCGCGCCCGGTGCCATGCTGGCACGACAGAACGTTCGATCTCCCGATAGGCCCCTCCGCTGAAAGGGTCACCGTGACCACAATTACTGCTCCGCCCGCCATCTCTCAGACGGCGTCCGCGCTGCGGCGGCTGTACTTCAGCCGCTTCGCGTTCGCCATCGTGTGGGCCGGCGTGACGATCGCTACCGCCAAGGAGATCGGCCCACTCACGGTGGCGCTGTTCGTTCTCTACCCGCTGTTCGACGTGGGCGCGGCGATCTACGATCTTCGCTCGTCGCGGACCACCGGCTCGCCTGCCCTGCTGTACGTGAACATCGCGGTCAGCCTGATCGCGGCGGTCGGCGTGGGCGTGGCCTCCGCGTCCGGCATCCCTGCTGTCCTGCGGGTGTGGGGCGCCTGGGCGATCGTGGCCGGCCTCGTCCAGTTGATCGTGGGTGTCACCCGTCGGCAGATGGGCGGCCAGTGGCCGATGATCATCAGCGGCGGGATCTCGGTGCTGGCTGGTGGCTCGTTCATCGCCAGCGCGTCCGCGGACAACCCGTCGCTGACAAACGCGGCCGGCTACGCCATCCCCGGCGCCATCTTCTTCCTCATCGCGGCCATCCGTCTCGGCCGCGCCGCGAAGGGCAACTGACATGACCACATTCGAGTACGACGTCGTCGTGATCGGTGCGGGTCCGGTCGGGGAGAACGTTGCCGACCGGGTCGTGAAGGGTGGCCTGACGGCCGCCATCGTCGAGCGGGAGTTGGTCGGGGGTGAGTGCTCCTACTGGGCCTGCATGCCGACCAAGGCGTTGCTGCGCAGCGCCTCCGCGTTGCGGGCGGCTCGCCAACTGCCGGGCGCGCGGGAGGCGGTGACGGGAGACCTGGACGCGGCCGCGGTGCTGAGCCGGCGGGACTCCTTCGCGTCGCACTGGCGCGACGACGGGCAGGTGTCGTGGCTGGAGTCGGTCGGGATCGCGCTGCACCGCGGTCGCGGACGGATCAGTTCCGAGCGGGTCGTCGAGGTGACCGGCGCCGACGGTGTCACGACGACGTTGACCGCGCGACACGCGGTGGTCGTCGCGACCGGCAGCAGCGCTCTGTTGCCGGACATTCCGGGCCTGCGTGAGGCGTCGCCGTGGACCAGCCGTGAGGCCGCCTCGGCCGCGTCGGTTCCCCGCCGGCTCGCCATCATCGGCGGTGGCGTGGTGGCGACCGAGATGGCGACCGCGTTCGCCGCTCTGGGGTCGTCGGTGACGATGCTGGCGCGCGATGCCGTGCTGCCGTCGGTGGAGCCGTTCGCCGCTGAGTTGGTCACCGAGTCACTGCGCGAGGCAGGTGTGTCGGTACGCCCCGGCGCGGAGGCCGTGTCCGTCGAGCGCGACGACAGCGGAGTCGTCCAGATCGTGACCGGCGACGGCGACCGGATCGAGGCCGACGAGGTGCTGGTGGCGATTGGTCGTACGCCCAACACTCAGGACATCGGCCTCGACGGCATCGGGCTGGCCCCGGGCGCCTGGCTGGCTGTCGACGACACCCTGCGCGTCGTCGGCGGCGGGGAGTGGCTGTATGCCGCGGGCGACGTGAACCGGCGGGTGCTGCTGACCCACCAGGGCAAGTACCAGGCTCGGGCGGTCGGCGACGTGATCGTGGCCCGGGCGAAGGGTGCGACTGTCGACGACGGCCGGTGGGGCCGGCACGTGGCGACGGCCGACGAGCGCGCGGTGCCGCAGGTGATCTTCACCGACCCGGAGATCGCGTCGGTGGGCCTGACAGCGGCCGCGGCCGAGGCAGCCGGGCTGCGGATCCGGGTCGTGGACTACGACCTGGGCGCCGTCGCCGGGTCCACCCTGCACGCGGATGGCTACAAGGGTCACGCCCGGATGGTCGTCGACGAGGACCGGAAGGTGATCGTCGGCTTCACACTGGCCGGCCCGGACGTGGCGGAGCTGATCCACGCCGCGACGATCGCCATCGTCGGCGAGGTCCCGCTGGACCGGTTGTGGCACGCGGTTCCGGCGTACCCGACCGTCAGCGAGGTGTGGCTGCGACTGCTGGAGACCTACGGCCGCTGACGGTCGATCGTGGCCCGCCAGCCACGACCACAATGCGAATTGCGAGGAGAATGTCATGCCCACGAAGATCACGTTGATCATCGGTAATCCCGAGAACCCCGACGAATTCGAAAAGACCTATGCGGAAGTGCGGCAGGCCGCAGACACGTTCCCGAAGGTACGGCGTGTCGAATCGGCAAAGGTGTGGCCGAAGGAGGACGGCACCGCCACCCCCGCCTACCGGACCCTCGACCTGTACTTCGACAGCTACGAGGACGCCTCCGCGGCGGTCGCGACGCCCGTCGCCGGTGTCGTCTTCGGCGGGCTCACGCAGGCGCAGGTGACGATCATGGGGCTGTTCTCCGACATCGAATAGCGGGGCCTCGGCGGGCGCCGGCCCGGTCGGCGGGCGGCTCGTGCATCCGCATCTGTGGATCTTGCTGACAGGCGTCTCGACCGTACTGGATATTGGGTTCTGCTGCACCGCATCGGTGCCGGAATGCCGACCGTCCTCGCCGCTCAGGTCCGCGCCGGCACCTGCTCCGGGCAGGAGCGGCCTATCGAAAGGAATGCCACATGAACGCTGCTCCTGATCGGTCTGCCCAGGAGGCAGGGAAGCCGACAATCGTTCTCGTCCATGGGGCATTCGCCGACTCGTCCAGTTGGAACGGGGTGATCGCACACCTCAAGCGTCAGGGCTATCCGGTCATTGCCGTCGCCAACCCGCTGCGTGGTGTGCAGAAGGACGCCGCCTACGTTCGCGCGCTCGTGGACAGCATCGCCGGGCCGGTAGTGATGGCCGCCCATTCGTACGGCGGGGTGGTCATGACCGAGGCCGCCGAGGGCGCCTCCAACGTCAAAGCTCTGGTGTACGTCGCCAGCGTGAGCCCGGACGTGGGCGAAAGCGTGGTCGGGTTGCTCACCACGCACCCCGGAAGTCAGCTCGCCACAAGCATCACAATGGTCCCGGTCCCTCTCGAGGACGGTTCCACGACCATGGACCAGTACGTCCAGCAGGACAAGTTCCCGGCGGTGTTCGCCGCCGACGTCGACCCCGACACCGCCCAGCTGATGGCGGCGACGCAGCGTCCCGCGTCGTCGGGCGCCCAGGAGGAGGCGGTGACCAGGGTCGCCTGGAAGACGATCCCGTCGTGGACCCTGGTCAGCACCCAGGACCAGGGCATTCCGCCGGACCTGCAGCGCTTTCTGGCCGAGAGGGCAGGGTCCACGACAGTCGAGATCGCCGCGTCCCACGCCGTGGCGGTCTCCCAACCCGGCCCGGTCGCGGACCTCATCGACACCGCCGCCCGCGCCACAGTGCACTAGCTGCCCTGCTCACGCTGACAAGGGGGTGGTCGCCCGTCGGGGCGACCACCCCCTTGCGCCGCCTGCCTCGCCGCGTTTCCCGAACGTCGGCGTCGGTGCGGTGGGGGAGCGAGGGCGCACCGGCCTTGCTGAGATCCATTCACGAGCGTAGGAAGAACACCACTCAGCACTGTCGGCCCTCGCGTCGATCCACAGTCCCGCGTCGAAGGAGATGCGTGTGCACACCCCCAGACGACTCCGCCTCGCCGTGTCCGTGCTGGTGACAGTGAGCGCCGTCCTGCTCGGCGCCACCGCCGCCATCGCCCATCCCGCGCGCCCCGCACCCGCCGGCCACGGGCCCTGCGACCCGATCGACACGACGGCGTGCCTGCTGCCGTTCCCCAACGACTACTTCACCGTGCCGGACCGGACCAGCCCCACCGGCAAGCGGGTGCGGTTCGCGGCCTCCGCGATGCCCGCGAGCGTCCAGGGGATCCCGATCGACCCGACGGAGTGGAACCGGCAGGACGGGTTCAGCCCCGGCTCGCCGATCCTGGTGCGCGTGCCCGGTCTCGACGCCGCGGCGACCGGGATCGCGCCGGTCACCGACATCGGCCGTTCGCTGGCGCCGGACGCGCCGATCGTGCTGCTCGATTCCCGGACCGGCAAGCGCATCCCGTACTGGGCCGAACTGGACGCACACGCGGCCGGCAAGCCCGACCGGCAGGTGCTGATCATCCGGCCGGCGGTGGCGCTGTCCGAGGGCACCCGTTTCGTCGTCGGTCTGCGCGGTATGCGCGACGGCAGGGGGGCGCCGATCCCGGCGCCGAAGGCGTTCACGGCGTACGTGCGGGGCGTCGGCCTCGACCACCGGGACAGTCGCGTACCGCAGATGAAGCGGATCCTCGCCGACCTGACCAGGGCCGGCGTCAAGCGGCAGAGCCTCTACCTGGCCTGGGACTTCACAGTGGCCAGCCGGCAGGGTCTGACCGGGCGGACGTTGTCGATCCGGGACAGCGCGTTCGCCGGCCTCCGCCGGGCCGCACCGACGTTCACTGTCACCCAGGTGACCGACTACCCGCCGGAGCAGGAGCCGCTGACCGCCCGGCAGGTGACCGGCACGATCGGTGTGCCGTCCTATCTCACCGGCGACGGCGGGCCGGGCTCCCGGCTGCACTACGGGCCGGCCGGCGGCAGCGGGGCACCGCCGACGCCGAACTCCCTGCCCACCCCGTCCGGCGCGACGGTGGCGGCGGACTTCGTCTGCAACATCCCGCGCAGCGCCTCCGCCGCCAAGCCGGCGCACCTCTCGCTCTACGGCCACGGCCTGCTCGGCAGACCGACCGAGATCAACGCTGGCAATGTCAAAACGATGTCGAACACGTACGACTTCACGTTCTGCGCGACGAGTTGGATCGGCATGGCTGCCGCCGACGTTCCCTTCGTGGCCGGCGCCTTCAGCGACCTCAGTGCCTTCCCGGCGGTGGTCGACCGGTTGCAGCAGAGCTACCTGAACTTCCTCTTCCTGGGCCGCGCGATGATCCACCCGGGCGGGTTCGCCGCCAACCCGGCGTTCCGGGACGCCGCCGGCCGGCCGCTGATCAACGTGGCCGGTGGGCTGCACTACGACGGCAACAGCCAGGGCGGCATCAACGGTGGCGCGCTCACCGCGATCGCCCAGGACTGGACCCGGTCCGTGCTCGGCGTGCCCGCGATGAACTACTCCACGCTGCTGCAACGAAGCGTGGCCTTCGCCCAGTTCCAGGCCATCATGGATGGCTACTACCCGGACAAGGCCGACCAGCAGGTGATCCTCGCGCTGCTCCAGATGCTGTGGGACCGCTCCGAGGCCAACGGGTACGCCCAGCACATGACCGACCGGCCGTTGCCTGGCACACCTGCGCACCAGGTGCTGATGCACGTGGCCTTCGGCGACAAACAGGTCTCGCCCGCGGCGGCGGAGGTCCAGGCCCGCACCATCGGCGCCCGCCTGCACACCCCCGCACTCGCCGACGGCTGGTCACAAGACGTGCGGCCGTACTGGGGCATCGAGCCGATCCGCAGATACCCGTACACCGGCTCGGCGATCGTGATCTGGAACAGCGGCACCGCCCACGCGCCGCCGCCGACAAACCTCGCCCCGACGGGGCCGGAGTACGGCGACGATCCGCACGAGTTCCCGCGCGCCCAGGCCGCGGCCCAGAAGCAGAAGGCGATCTTCCTGCTCACCGGCAAGGTCGTCGACGTCTGCGCGCGTACACCCTGCCCGTGACGCCCACCGGGCGGCCCCGTCGGGATCACGGTCCCGGCGGGGCCCGTCGGCGGCGCCGCAGCGGTCAGGCATCATTCGCGCATGACCGCACCAACCTTCGTCTTCGTCCATGGCGCCGCCAGTAACTCGTTCACCTGGGCACCGATGCAGCGGGAGTTGGCCCTGCGCGGGCATCGTTCCCTCGCCGTCGACCTGCCCGGGCACGGGTTCGGCGCGACGTTCCCGGCGGCATACCAGGCGCCGCAGGATCTCGCCGCCCTGGCAACCGTGCCGAGCGCGATGGCCGGCATCGGCCACGCGGACAACGTGGCGCACGTTCTGGACGTGGTGCGGCAGGTACGCGAGTACGGGCCGGTGATCCTCGTCGGTCACAGCCGGGGCGGGCTCACCCTGACCGGGGTCGGCAACGCCGCACCGGACCTGGTGGATCGGCTGGTCTACATCTCGGCGTGGTGCTGCACCGCCGACACCCCGGCCGGCTACCAGGCTTCCGCGGAGAACGCATCGAGCGCGTTGGCAGGTCTCGGTGGCCTGGTCGCCGGCAACCCGATGGAGCTCGGCGCGTTGCGCTTCAACTGGCGTACCGCCGACCCCGAACTGCTCGCCACGCTCCGGGAGGCCGTTCTGGCCGACGGCACCGACGACGAGTTCTACGCGTACCTCAACTCGCTGGAGCCCGACGAGAGTCTGGACGTCGGCGAGGAGCGGGCCGACCCCGAGACGTGGGGTCGCATCCCCCGCACCTACGTGCGGCTCACCGGCGACCTGTCGATGCCGATCGCGCTCCAGGACCGCTTCATCGCCGACGCGGACGCGCTGACCCCGGGCAACCGTTTCGACGTCCGGTCGCTCGATGTCAGCCACGCCGCTGTCCTGGTCCGCCCCGGTGAGGCCGCGGCACTGCTCTCCGAACTGCTGCCGAAGTGACCGCCCGTTGACGGCGCCCTCCTGCTGGTGTCGACACCGGACCGCCAACCGATCACTGTCACGTTGAACCGTCGCGACCCCGGCTCGTATTACAGGACCGGAACGGCAGGATTCGGATGGACCGAGGGTACGGAGGCGATGGTGCTGATACGGCGAGCCGTGGCAGCGGCACTGGTGCTGGTCGGGCTCGTCGTGGGTGCCCCAGCGGGGCAGGCGCGTGCGGCCCCCGCCGAGACCGGCCGCTACTACGTGGTCGGGCCGGCTGTCGACGGCCAGCGGGAGTACCTGTACGCCATCGCCCTGCGCACCCTCGGCAACGGCAACCGGTACCGGGAGATCGTCGAACTCAACGTGGGGCGCAAGCAGCCCGACGGTGCGACGTTCACCGACGGCCTGGTGCTCGAACCCGGCTGGATGTTGGCGCTGCCGGCGGACGCGAAGGGCCAGGGAGTACGCATCGGCAGGATGCCGACGATCGCCTCGCGGCCCCCGCGACCGGCGCCGAGTGCGGTGACGCCGAGCGCCGCACCGTCGAGCCCGGCGCCCCGGTCGGTCGCCCCGTCCACACCGGCCGCGTCCACGCCTGCCCCATCGACGGCCGCCCCGTCCACCGCCGCGCCGCAGCCCTCCTCGGTCCCTGCCGTGGCGACGGCGGAGACCGAGGCCCTCGCCCGGCCGGGGGACGAGCGGACGGCTGCCACCGATCCCGTCAACCCACTGCTGGTGCGGGGTGGTGCCGGCGTACTGGCGGTGGTCTTCGCCGTGGCGGCGCTGATGCTGCTGCGCCGGGTGGGATCACGCCGGGGTGCGCTCGCCCTCACCGACGACGGACCGTGGCCGCCGCAACGGCACCACACCCCGACCCCGGCCGATCTCGCGGCCGAATCCGGTGCCGGTCACGCCCCGTCGCCGGCCGCTGCGGGGCCACCACCCGCCGTCCTGCCGGCCTCGCCGATGTCGCCGACGTCGCCGACGTCACTGTCCACTCCGGCCCCGCCGGTCGCGGAGTCGAAGGTCGGGCCTCCGGGTCCGCTGCCGGAGCGCGCGGTCCGGCCGTCGGCCGCGCCGGCGGTGCCACGACCGGGGCGCACGGCGGTCGGGCCGCCGGGGCCGAGCAGTTCCGCGAGGCCGCCGGCCGAGCCGGAGCCGACGCCGGAGGTGCCGCGACCGACGGTGCCGAGCGGCGACGAGGTCCCCTACCTGAGCGCCGACCTGGACACCGAGGCCGGTCCGATGCGGGTCCGGCTGGCCGGGGTGGCGACGGGGCGCGGTTCCGCGCCCGCGTACGCCTGGCTCGGCGAGCGGGAACCCGCCCCGCCGGCCATCCTCCCGCTGGTGCTGGGCAGCCAGGGTCCCTGGCGGCTGCACGTCGACCTCGGGCGGGCCCCGGACGTGCTCACCCTCGTCGGGCCCGTCGACGACTGCCGGCGAGCGGCTGTGCTCCTCGCCCGGCGGCTGCACGCCTCTGGGATCGGCGTGGCAGTGGTCGGCGCGGCACTCGGCGCGGACGCCCCCGGCGGCACCCGGGTCCTGGACGCACTGCCGCAGCCGCCCACGCCGGAGGAGGAACTGCCGAAGCCGTACGTGGTGTTCACCGCCGGGTTGCCCGCGGGCGGCGCGGCCGGCGCGCGGAGCCTCGCCGCCACGACGGGCGGACGGTGCGTGCCGGTGGTGACCGGCCCGGTTCCCGGCGGCCGGTGGTCGATTCAGGTCGGGCCGGATGCCGTGGCGGTGGCGGCGGACTGAAGTCGACGCAGCGTGGCGGGCAGCGGCCCAGGGGTGACGCCACTGCTGCGCTGCCAGCCGCCGTCGCGGGCCTCGTGGACGCGCCGCACCTGGATCCGGTCATAGGAGCGGCTGCCCAGGATCAACTCCACCCCGGCCCGTTGCAGCGAGTCCGCACGGGTCCGCACCGAGGCGAGCGGGGCGAGCACGGCGGCGGTGGCGGCCACGTCGACGGTGCGGCTGCGGGGCACCCGCACCTCGACCAGCAGCCGGCCGGGGCGGGGCGCTGGCGGTTGCCGGTAGAGCCGCAGCCAGCCTCGGGGAAGACCGCGCGACCGCACCGGCAGGAGGGCGTACGCCTTCCGGGTGCCGAACTCGGGCCAGCGGCGTACGTCGTTCGGCAGGCCGGCGGTCGAGAGGGAGGTGGGGGCGGACCGGATCCGCGTCGCGCCGTGCGCCTCGCCGAGCGGCACGAGCCATCCGATGCCCTCGGTGCGGAACCCGCCGACCGGGCGCACCCGATCCAGTCGGGCCGCCGGGAGCAGGTAGGTGTCAGAGGTGCCGAGGAGGTACTGCAACCGGGCCGGTACGTGGGATCGCAGCGTGGCCACCGCGATCGCGCCGCCCGGCTCGATCCGTACGCGCAGCAGGTTGCAGCCCTCGGGCGCGGACCGGGGGTCGAGGAAGGCGATCAGGAACAACTCGGCGCTGGGCATGCCGTCGGCGACGACAGCGGCGGGGTCGCCCGGCGTGCGGACGAACGCTTCGAACGTCTCCGCGTTTACCTGCTGGCCACGGCGCAGCCAGGGCGGGCCGTAGTCCGACGCGCGGCGGCGCTCGGTGACAAGCGCGGGGCGGGGCAGCGGCGGGGTCAGCACCGCAGTGGGCGGACCGGCCGGCTGGGCTTCCGCCGCCGGTTCTGTAGGCGTGCCGTCCGTCGACGTCGTCGGCGGCGTACCGACAGCTGCCTCCGACGGTGTGGCCTCTGCCGCATCCGCGTCTGCCGGCGTTCCGGCCGCAGCATCCTGGTCGGCCGTCGGCGACCCGTCGACGCCCGACGCCGGGGCATCCACGTCGGACGTCGGGCCGTCCGCCTTGGTGGCGACAGCCGGACGAGTGACGGTAAGCGCGATCCGTTCCCGGGTGAGTCGCGACACCAGCAGCCCGTCGGGAGTGGCGTCGAGGGTCGCCGGACCGTCGGCGTACCTCGGCCGGTACGCCCGCCACGGCGCGACGGCGCCCGCGGCGTCGAGCGCCCGCAGGTCCCGGTGGTCGTCGATCAGCTCGGCGCGTCCACCCGGTGGCGGGGTCCAGACCGTGGCGCCTGTCGTCTCGGCCAGCTCGATGGTCTGCTCGGCGAGTCGGGCCTGCTCGTCGGCGTCGGAGGGCCACGTCAGCCAGAGCCGCAGGTCGGCGCCGTAGAGGGGAAGGTCGCCCACGAGGGCGGCGAGCTGGCGTCCGCTGTGCACGCCCTGGGTGCCGCTGTAGGTGCCCACCAGGAAGCCGTCGGCGCGGGCCGTGACGGCAACGGTGACGATGCCCTCGGAGACCAGGCCGAGCCGGTGCGCGGTGGCCCGGCGGGCCACGAAGTCGGCCCTGGTCGCCAGGGCGAGCCCGTCGGCGAGTGGCAGACGCACCACGCCGGTGCGGGGCCGGACCAGGCCCTCGTCCAGGGCGAACCAGCCGGGCAGGTGGGTGGCGAGGTCGGGTGGCTGGAGTACGAGCCAGTCCATCGGCTGTCGGGTGACCCGGTGCAGCGGCACCGCGTGCAGCGGCCCGGCGGTCCCGGCGTCGGCACCGTTGACCCGGGGGGCGGTGTGCCGGATGTCGGTGCCCTCCGGGCTGATCAGCACGTCGTGGCCGAGCAGCCCGGCCACCTCGGTGAAGAGGTCGACGTGCCGGGCGCCGTCGTCGGTGAGGATCCGGATGTCGTCGCCGGCGTCACCGGTGCGCCGCACGAGGTCGGCGATGGACCGGGCATCGAGCATCCGGTTCGGGTCGGTGGGCACCATGAGCCGGCCTTTCGGGCCCGGGGCCAGCCACAGGTCGAAAAGCCCGGCGACCCGCCGGTGCCGGCGCGGGTCGAAGCGCCGGGTCACCGGGACCCGGTCGATATCCCTGCTGGCCACCGCCCTGGCGGTACGTCCGAGTGCTGTCACCGCCGCCCTGCCTTCGTCCCCACCGGATCATCGTCGTGACCGAACCACTGTGCACGGTCGACGAGGCGTGCCGTCATGGTGAGTCCTGAGAAGTTCGTCTCTCAGGGCTCGCCGGTACGCTCGACCGACCTCATGACGAGGTTCGTCGGGGCCCGGTTCAAATTGATTTGAACTAACGCGGCGCGAATCCGCAATAGACGGTGGAACGCGGCGACGTTCATGGCCGTGGTGACTGAAGGAGGACACCCAGTGCTGGCGAAGCACCCCATCCTTGCCCGCCTGCTCGTGGTGGTGATGACCGGTTGCGTGCTCCTGGCCGTACCCCGGCTGTCCGCGGCGAGCCCCACACCCGACAGCCGGCCGTACGTGAAGTACTACGTGGTCGCGGCCCAGTACAAGGGCCAGCCGGAGAATCTGACCGACATCGCGTGGCGGCTGCTCGGCAGCGGCGAGCGGTCTGATGAGATTTATCACCTGAACACCGGACGGGTGCAGCCGGACGGGCTCCGGCTGACCGACCCGGGAGTCCTTACCGCCGGGTGGTATCTGGTGCTGCCCTGGGACGCCGCCGGTGAGGGGGTCAAGTACGGCCAGCTTCCGGCGCCACCGGCTCCGACACGGACGGCACGTCCCGGAGGCACACCGAAGCCCAGCGGCACCGCGAAGCCCAGCGGCACTCCGTCGCCGTCGGCGAGCGCGACGAGCGGCAGCCCTGGACCGGGTGCCACTGGTGGCACCCAGAAGTGCACCGCCGCCGCCGGGTCCAGCAGCCGCTCGGACTGGGCGCAGTTGCGGATGGCCGCCGACAGCGCGTGGACCCTGACCCGGGGCAACGGGGTGAAGATCGCGGTGGTCGACACAGGCGTCGACGCGACCCTCCAGCAGTTGAGCGGCCGGGTCGCCGTCGGCGCGGACGTGACAGTCGGCAATGGTCGCGGCGACACCGACTGCGTCGGTTCCGGCACCGCGATGGCGGGCATCATCGCCGCTGACAGCAGCGTCGACGGCAGCCCGGTCGGGATCGCCCCGGACGCCACGATCCTGCCGGTCCGGATGGTGGGGTCCGGTGCTGCCCGAGCGGCCGACGCGGCGACCGCCATCGAGGTGGCGGTGAGCGCGGGCGCGTCCGTCGTCGCGCTCGGCTCCCACGTCGACCTGGCGGCTCCGGCGGTGGCGGCCTCGCTGACCACGGCCCTCAACCACGACGTGCTCGTGGTGGCGGGCGCACCGACCAAAGCGACACCGTTGCCGTCCGCGGGCAGCGGGGCCGCCGGCGGTGCCCTGCTGCTCGCCGGTGGGGTGGGACCCGCGGACCAGCTCGCCGACGAATATCTGGAGGGGACCGTCGAGGTCGTCGCACCGGGTGTCGACGTGGCGAGCCTCGGCACCGGAGGCAGGGTGGCCGGCAGGACCGACACCGGGCTGGCAGTCGCCTTCGTGGCGGGGCAGGCGGCCCTGATCCGGGCGGCCGAGCCGAACCTCACCGCGGCCCAGGTCAAGGAGCGGATCCTCGGCACCGCCGATTCGCTCGGTGGGCAGGACCCCCACCCCACGTTCGGCGCCGGCATGATCAACCTGGCCGCCTCGGTGGCGGGTGCCCTGGACAACCAGGGTCCGGTGGCAGCGAGGCAGGACAGCGGAGGCTCCGGCGCGGCGATCATCGTCCTGCTGGGCCTGGCGCTTGTGTGCGCGGGTGGTGTGTTCTTCGGCCTTCGGATGCGCCGCCGCCGCTACGCCGGCTGAGCGTCCCGCCACAGACGGCGGTGCCCGGCGGTCGTCCCCCTTCGGGACGACCGCCGGGCACCGGCCGGTACGACAGACCCGGGCTACCTCTGGCTGAACGTCTGCTTCGGGTTGAACACGCAGATCCAGATCATCATGGGCGCGCCCGCCGCGTGGCCATCGACGTCCAGGCACTTGTCGGTCGCACGGTTGAAGAGTGAGCGGCGCCCGTTCATCTCGATCCACTCCCACTTCTGGGCGGGCACTGCGGTGCAGTGGGCGGACTGCACGGGAGCGCCGTCGCGCTTCTCACCCCAGGCGACGTCCAGGCAGAGGCCGTTCACCCGAACGGTGCCGTCGGAGGGGAAGGACCACCACTGGTTGCGCACCTCCTGGCACTTGCGCACAGTGGCCCGAACGCCGTCGCCCTCGCCGCCGCTGAGGCAGAGCCCGCTCTCCTGGGCGACGATCTGCTTGGTGCCGGCCGGCCGGACCGGTGGCGCCGGTGCCTTGGTGGGCTCGTTGGGCCGCTCGGGCTGCGCGGGCGGCACCGGAGGCTGGGCGACGGCCTTGCTGGCGGTGGGGGACGGCGACGCGGACGGCGATCCGCTTGGCGTCGGCGGTGTGGCCGGCGCGGTGGGCGTCGCCGGCTTCAGCCGGGCGTCGAGGGCGTAGAACTCGGTGTTCTCCCGGACGGTCCGCAGGAACACCTGGGTCGGGCCGTCGAGTTCCCCGCCGGTCTGCCGCACTGTGGTCGGCCCGTTGCGGAACGCGGCAAGCGCCAGCAGGTACGGGTCACCCTCGATGCCGTTCAGCTCGTTGCGCAGCGCGCACATCACGGTGCCGACAGCGGGGATGGCCACCTGCGGGTCCCAGACCGAACCGTCAGCCGGGCCGTGCTCCTGCCACAACTCGGGCAGGAACTGCGCGATCCCGCGCTGGCCCTCCTCGCCGAGCATGTTCGGGTCGAAGCCGGACAGGGCCATCACCTGGCCGGCGACCGCCGCGGGCGGCACCTCGGGGCAGGCCTCGCCGGCACGGACGAGCAGTTGGACGTACTCCGCGGGGACCGCCTTCGGCTGCTGCGGCTTGCTGTTCGGTCGGGGCTCGCCGGCACCGCCGAACGGCACCAGGTTGGCGTAGAAGGCGGCGTACCCGCTGGCGTGGTCGACGTAGTCGACGGAGCTGGCCGGCACCCCCTTGGCCTTGCGTACCTCGTCGATGCCGGCGTTGAACGCGGCCAGCGAGAGGCGCCAGGGGTCGCCTTCGATCTTGGTCACCCGGACCTGACCGCTCAGATCGCACATCTTGTGGGCCAGCGCGAGGATGTTGGCCGCGCTGTCCGAGCGTCGCGCACCTGGCCACGGCACCCAGGCTTCCCATGCCGCGTCGTCCAGGCCGGCGATGCCCTGGCCGCCGGAGGCTGTCTTCTTGGCCCGGCCGTCGAGCCCCGACTCGGCCATGAGCTGACCGGCGAGCCGGGCCGGGGTCAGGGCTGGGCAGGAACGGGCGGCGGACCGGATCGTGGTCAGTTGCTCGTCGGACACGGCCCGACCGACAAAGTCATCGTCCTGAGCCGAGGCGACTCCCCAGCTGACGCTGGCGACGACCGCGGACACCACCGCCAGGCCGGCGACCACACCGGCGGCAGCGCGACGCGAGATCGGACCCAGCCGGCTACGGGGGGAGGGCTGATCGGGTTCCACGGGAGCATCCCTTCCGGTGATGGCATTGCTGTCTCGACGGACGCGCGATGCCATCGGTTCACCGGGTCGTGATCGGATCGAACGAAATTTTCCTGCGGGGTATTGAACCGAGGGGCACGCCGAACCGTCAACGCTGCAACCGCCGGCGCGGGTTGTGTGTCACACCGCAGAGACGCCGTCGGCCGACATGCAGACCCTTTGATCGGAGTTGATAGATGCTGACTCGCCGCAGGATGCTCCGGATCGGACTTGTCGGAGCCGCTGTGGTCGGGGCACCCCTGGCGGCCGCACCACTGGTCTCGCGGGCCTACGCCGACGACGGGTTGCCGTTGACCATTGTGAACAGTACCGGCCGTTTCGACAGCACAGCCATCACCATGTATGTCGTCGGCACCGACTCGGCGACCGGCCGGCTGGGGTACGTCCGCGAGAGCGGCAGGTTCACACCCGCCAACCCGGCCGACAACGGCCCGGACGGCTTCGCCAACATCGGGGTACGCCTGGACGCCTCCGGCACGACCCGTTTCGTACTGCCCAAAATGTCCGGTCGGATCTACTTCGCAATCAACGAGCGGCTGAGGTTCACAGTGGTCAGCGGCGGTGACGGCCAGCCGGGCTTGCAGTACCCGGTGGGCTGGGCGGAGGGCGACCCGGCGTTCGGGGTGCTGCACGACTGCTGCGAGTTCACCTACAACTCCTCCGTGCTGGCCTGCAACACCACGACCGTCGACATGTTCAGCATCCCGATGGCGATCCGTCTGCGCGGCAACACCGAGCAGGTCACCGGCAAACTTGTCGACGGCGGACGCGAGGCGATCTTCGCGGAGTTGTCCCGCCAGCCCGGCTACGAGCGTCTCGTCATCGGAGACGGGCTGCGGGTGATCGCGCCGGGCAAGGGCATCGAAACGGGCCGGTTCGATCCGCACTACTACGACAGCTACGTCGGTGAGGTGTGGGACCGCTACAGCCGTACCGAGCTGCGGGTACACACCCCGTCCGGCACCCGCCGGGGCCGCGTGGCCGACGGGCGGCTTGTCTTCGACGGCGTGCGAGCCTTCGACAGGCCCTCGACGTTGGACGTTTTCTACTGCGCCGGCGCCCTCGGCACCACTGGTGACGAGGCCGCCAACCAGGTGGCGCGGGTCCTCGGCGCCGGCTTCAACAGGTCCACCCTGGATCAGCACGACCAACCGACCACCAACCGCAGCGCCTTCTACCAGCATCCGGTCACCAACCACTACTCCCGGGTGCTGCACCGATACGCCGCCGACGGCAAGGCGTACGGGTTTCCCTTCGACGATGTGATCGAGGATGCCTCGTACATCCAGGACACCGCTCCCGAGGAGATGACGATCACACTCACGCCGTTCGGGGGAGGAGCGGTGGCGGTGCCGCCGCCCGCGACCACCGAGACGGTGGTCGTGCCGCCGGTCGTGTCGGCGGCCCGCGTCGAACCGGGTGCCCGGGGGGTGGGCAAGGAGATCGCCGCCACGAGTTTCGACAGGCAGCACGGGGTCCGGACCGAGGCGTCCAGCGAGGGTGGAGAGCACATCGGCTTCCTCGCCAACGGTGACTGGGCCGGTTACCAGGCTGTCGACTTCGGCGCCACGCCGGTCACCCAGTTCCAGGTGCGTGTCGCCTCCGGAGCGCCGGACGGGATCTCCGGCCTGGTCGAGGTGCGCCTCGACGCTCCGGACGGCCCGCCGGTGGGCTCGATCGCGGTGGCCAGCACCGGCGGCTGGCAGAGTTGGACGACGGTGCCGGGAGGCATTGCCCCGGTCACCGGCACGCACGACGTCTACCTGACGTTCACAAGCGGGCAGCCGCAGGAGTTCGTCAATGTTCGCTGGCTGCGGTTCAGCACGTGAGCGCGGCAGTCCTCATCGACGCCGGTCGGCGCAGCGCGCTCACCACCACTGAGCCGCGCGAACAGCGGTCTACATCGGACTCGGCGGCTGCTCAGTCGGGTCCGGACGGACGCCGCCGACGGCCCGTCACCGGCGCACTCCGGTCACCCGCCGGCAACGCCGACCCACGCCCGCGTGAACCCGTTGGGCGGCGGCCACGATGGACGTCCGTCGGTTCCAGCTATCCTTCCCCCCAGGGTGTGATCGACGTTGACACGTCGGCGCGACCGCACGGGCACGATCCGTGCGTGAGGGGGAGGCGTTCTGTGTCGGCGGTGCCCAACGAAGCGCTGGGATCTGAGGTCGTCGGCGACACCGTGACCGGGCAAACCTCGCCGGATGCCCTGATGCGGTCGATCCACGAGCAGTACCGGGGGCCTCTGCTGCGGTTTCTCACCCGGCTCGTCCTCGGTCAGCACGAGCTGGCCGAGGATCTGGTGCAGGAGACCTTCCTGCGGACCTGGCGAAACCTGGATACGCTTGCCGCCGATCCACGGCGGATCGCCCCCTGGCTCTACACAGTCGCCCGGCACGTGGCGATCGACGCGATGCGCGCCCGGCAGGCCCGGCCGCCCGAGGTCGCCATCCCCGACCTGAACCGGCTCTCCGTCCCGACGGACGACATGGACCGGGTGGCGTCCGCCCACACGGTCCGGTTGGCGCTGCAACGGATCTCGCCGGAGCATCGCGCGGTGCTGATCGAGATGTACTACAAGGGCGCGTCGGTCGCCGAGGCCGCGGAGAGACTAGGAATACCGGAGGGTACGGTAAAGTCCAGGACGTACTATGCGGTGCGCGCGTTGCACGCGGCAATTGGTCCGATCGAGTCGTCCTGATGGCACCTCACCTGATGCCTCTCCTGATGCCTCGTCGCCCCGGGGCCTCGCCAGGTCTCCGGCACGGAGGTCGTTGCGGGCGGCGACACGCCGTTCGCGGTGCTCTGGGTCCGAGATGGGGGGCGTGATGCGAACCGGCGAGGAGAATCCGACTGCCGAGCACGCCACGCTGGCCCGCTATCTGCTCGGCGCTCTCGACGACGCCGAGCGCGTCGAGTTCGAGGCGCACCTGGCCGGCTGCTGGGAGTGTCTGTCGGCGGCGGGGGAGATGGGCAGCGTGACAAGTGCCCTCCCCGAGTTGGACTCCGCCGACTGGGAGGCGCTCGCGTCCCTTCCACCGGAGTTCGCGCCGCCGATCGAGCCCGACACGTCAGCTGTCGTGCCCCCGGCTCCCCGATCGTCCCTCCCGCCTGGCAGCCTCGCGGTCGACACCGCCGCCGACCCGGCCGAGCCCGCAGCCGACCCGGCCGAGGTGACCGCTCCCGCGCCGGCAGGCGCCGCGGCTGACGTCGTGCGCCGCAGGAGCACCCGTGGCGGCTCCGGTCCACGTACCGGCGGGTCGGTTCGGCCGACCGGAAGCCGACCGGGAACGCCAGCCGCACCCGAGAGCCGCCCGGGTCGGCCACCGGGTGACCCACGGCGTCGCCGGCTCAAGCTCTGGGCCGGTGTGGCCGCCGCGGTCCTGGCCGTCGTCATCGCCGGTGGTGGTGTCGTGGCCGGCCTCGGCCTCACGAACAGCGACGTGGTGCTCACCGCAAACGGGGAGGCAACCGCCCAGGGCGTGAGTCTCGCCGTCACGATCACCACAAACGAGGACAGGTCCAGCATCGAGGTCACCGCCATCGGTCTGCGTCCGGGCCTGCGATACCGCCTCTTCGGGGTGACCCGGGACGGCGCCACCCACGTGATCCGCGACTGGACGGCGTCGTCCGGGCCGCAGGATGTGGCCGCCGAGCTGTCGCTGCCGGTGAACGACCTCGCGTTCGTCACTGTGGGGCTTGTCGACGGCACGGCTATCGTCACCGCCCCGATCTCCCGCTGACCGACCTGCCGGCGGCTGACCGGCGGGTCGGCGGCTCCTCCGGATCGGTGCTGAACCGAACGGCGCTTGCAGCCGTAGGGCCTGCGACGGCGATGACCGAGGCCACCGGAGGTGTCCATGCCTGAGCAGACGCGAGCGCCCAACCCACACGTCGAGCGGCTGGCGCTGAAGATCGTCGAGAACGATCTGCGCACGATCAAGCGCACGGCTCGCACCCGCTCGGCGGATCTGGCGAACAAGTGGAGCGACGCGGCGAGATTCGTCGACGACAAGCAGCGCAAGCTCGACCGCGGAGGGCCACCCCCGCCCGGCGGGACGCGGCGACGCGACAGGGATCCGGGTCAGGATCTGGACCCGGAGGAAGCGCAGTGGCAGCCGGAGGCCGCTGCCCACCAGGGATCGGCGAGCACCATCGGGCGCCTGGCACGGAAGCTGTTGCAGATGCTGGACGGGCCTCCGACGCAGCCGACGGCGACGTATCCGGCCGCCCAGGGGCCACCGCGCGGGGCGCCAGGGTCGTGGCCGGCCCCGCCTGCGACGCCGTACGGGCTGCCTCTCCACGACTCGCCGATGGACATGCGACCGATGTCCGCAATAGAGGAGGCGGAGCTGCGCAGCCACCTCACCGAGGCCGTGGACTCGATGCTGAAGGAGAGCCCCGCGCTGCGCGAACTGTACGACCAGCTCGACCTGCCCACGGTGTCGCACTTCCTCAAGGGCCGCGCGGACGGGGCCGAGGCGAAGCCGGAGGGTGCCGAGACCCGGCTCGACCGGGCGGCGGGTGAGACCCGGGCGGCGGGTGAGACCCGGACGGCGGGTGAGCCAACCATCGCCGACCTGGCCGCGCTCACCAGCCCGGGTGGCGGCCGACCGCCGCTGTCCCGGCGCGCCTCGGACGTGTCGGTCGCGAGCCTGGCCGCCTTCCGGTCGTCACCGGACGTCACGCGGGACAGCCCGCCCATCTCGCCGATCAGGCGACAGCCGAGCATCGCCGCGTCGAGCCGGAGCGTGAAGGGGCGGTAGCCGCGCGCTGACCCGTGGCCTCCCGTCCCACGCGGCCTCCCGTCCCCCTCGGCCGGGAGGCCGCCTGCGGACTCAGTACGGGTCGACCTGCGGGATCTCCTTCGCCCGGTGCGCGCCCGCCTTACAGCCGGCGAACGGACCGGACGGATCGCGCAGCGCGTTCATCACCGGACCGAGGTGGTCCCGGTGCCAGTTCGCCGGCCCACTCAGCCCGGCGTTCGGGCCGGTGAGCTCCTGCCACGCCAACCACAACCCGTAGAACTGGGCGATCGCCTCGGGATGCAGCCACCACCGGGAACACCAGGGCGCGGTCGAGGAGACCTCCCGGGCGTAGACCGGCACGAGCAGGTGTCGTACCCACAGCGTCAGCATCCGCAGCGCCTCGGCGTACTCGTCGCCCTCGAGATAGAGGATGAACGGCGGCTTCCTCGGCGCGGGTGGGGTTGACGCGTCCGGGGCGGTCGGCAGAGCCGGTTCCCCGGCCGGCGGTGCGGGCTCGCCGGCCCACTGCTGCTCCTGTGATGACAGCATGTCCTCTCCTTCTCGCTTGGTCGATGTGCTCACGGTCAGCTCGGCGCGGCGAAGTTCTGCGTCCAGTACGGGCCGTCCCCGGTGTCGGCCCGGCCGACCCCGATCTCGGTGAACGCGCAGTTGAGGATGTTGGCCCGGTGGCCAGGGCTGTTCATCCAGGCGTCCATCACCGCCTCCGGCGTCGGCTGGTTGTACGCGACGTTCTCCCCGTAGGTGCGCCACGCGTAGCCGGCCCGGTCCAGCCGTTGGCCCACGTCGCTGCCGTCGCTGCCGGTGTGCGACATGCTCCGGTGGTCGGCCTGGTCCTGACTGTGCCGCTGCGCTGCCGTGGTCAGCTCCGGATCGCTGTGCACCGGCGCGCAGCCGGCCTCGCTCCGCCTCGCGTTGACCAGTTCGAGGACCCGGCCCGTGGCGGCAGCGCTGGTGCCACCACCCGCATCGTCGGAGTCGTCGTCCACGACGGCAGCCCTGACGCCGCCGTCATCGAACGTGCTGTCGTCGTCTGCGTCGGTATCGGTGTCGGTGGTCGCCTCCGGGCTCGGGCCGGTGGTCGTCGGCGTGGCGTACGGCTCACCGAGGATCCCCATGTACTGGCCGAAGTACGCGCGTACCTTCGCGGTGTAGGCGCGGGTGTTCGTGCTCGGGCTGACCCCGCCGGCGTCGCGCACCGCGTCGATCCCGTCCTGGTACGCCGACAGGGTCAGGTCGAGGGCGTCGCCGATCACCTGCCCGTCGTCGAGTAGGGTCTGGACCTCCTTGGCGAGCGCGCACATGTACTTCGCCTGCGCCATGATCGAGTCTTTCGGGTCCTCCGGGCGGGTCTTGTCGTTGTCGTCGGTGTCCTCGCCGTACTTCTCGAAGATCTCGGGATCGAGCTGGGAGATGCCCACCTTCCCGTCCTCGCCGACCTTCGCCGTGTACCACCCGGAGCCCACCTGGATCTGGGCGGCGATGACCACCGGGCCGATCTCGGTGCACTCCTTGCCGGCGTCCTCGATGGTCTCCAACAGCGAGGCCGGCACCTGGTCGGTGTCCAGTTCGCCCTTGCCGTCGCCCCGACCCGCCTCGATGGACTGTCGGGCGGCGTCCTGGACGTCGATGTCCGGCCCGCCGCCGCTTCCGCTGAACCCACCGAAGAGCCAGATGAGCAGGATCAGCGGGAGCAGCAGGATGTAGAGCGCGCCGACCACGACGACCAGGGCGCCGCCGAGCGCCAGCGCGATCGGGCTGGACATCAACGCCATGCCGCCACCGATCGCCGCGCCGATCACGGCGATCCGGGTGCCGCTGCCCTCCCCACCCGCACCGGAACCACTCACGTCGCCTCCCGCCCTCGGGTCGCTTGAAAAATCTGGAACTCGTCTTGAACCGGGGCGTCGGACGCCCCGTAGAGGCGTCCGTCAACGAGCCGGACGGCCGCACAACGGGGCCGAGGGCCTGTCGGTTCAAACCCGGTCGGGACAGATCAGATCGGGATTCACGAGGAGGAGGTGGATGGCATGATGCCCGCGACGACGGTAGGGCCGGCATCGCGCGTGCCACCGGGATCGGTGTCCGGGCGACCGCCGGGTCACAGCCCCGCCCCGCCGCCCCGCCGGTACCTGTCCGACGAGGGGATCGGCTGGATCGCGGCGCACGGGGGTGCCGGCACGACGACACTGGCCCGGCTCCTCGGCGGCACCGACCTCGGCTGCCGATGGCCGGACGCCGCGTTGGCCGAACCCGCCACGGTCATGCTTGTGGGCAGGACCAACGCGGAGGGGATCCGGGCACTGTCGCGGGCCCTCAACGCGCTGCGGGAGGGCCGGCACCCACCCGGCATGCGGCTGACCGGCCTGGTGCTGCTCGCCGACGCCCCGGGCCGGTTGCCGATGGCGCTGTCCCGGCGGATCCGGGTGCTGCGCTCGGTGGCCCCGGTGCACCGGGTGCCGTGGGTCCCGGAATGGCGTCTGGGCCGCCAGGCGCGTACGACGCCGAAGGCGATGCTGCGGCTGGCCACGGCGGCCGGTCTCCGTTCCGACACGCGGGGGAGACCGTCGTGAACCTCGATTTCGAATCTATCCGCGCGGCAGATCCGAGCCCGTTCGTGCCGCCGCCCGGGTACACCCCGGTCTCCGAGGCGAACGACCTGCTCGGCCTGCTCGCCTGGTGTGTGACGGCGGCTGCGATCGCCGGTCTCATCGTCGTCGGCATCCAGATGGCCTTGCAGTTCAACCGTGGTACGCCGGGCGAGGGTGCCGAACACTTCCGTGGCCTGGCCGTCGTCGCGCTCGCCTGTGTCCTGGGCGCCTCGGCCGGCCCGCTCGTCGCGTTCTTCGGCGACCTCGGTCTCTGACCAAGTCGTCACCGGTCGACCGGGAGCCCCCGGATCGCCGATCGTCCTGATCCGCTTCCTCCACAAGGAGTTTTCCGATGTCGCTCACCAGCCTCAGCCAGTCCGCCGCCGCCCACGTCCTCGCCCGGCTGCCGATGGAGCCGGCTCCCGACGGCGGTGGCGTGGTCAACCCGACGCCGAGTGCCCCCACCGCGCTCAGCAATCTGGTCAACAAACTGCTGGGGTTGATCGCCTGGGGCGGCACCGCCGCGGGGGTGGCCGGGGTGCTGATCACCGGCACGATGATGGCGATCTCGGTGAAGCGGGGCGAGAGCTCCGAGCACATGTCAAGGCTCGGCCTCGTCCTCGGTGGGTGCATCCTGATCGCCGTCGCCGGCCCGGTGGCGAACTGGTTCCTCGGCGGCGGTGGGGACACCACCCAGAGCGGGGCCCAGTGACCGACGGCGGCCGACGATGGTCGGAGGACGGGAAACCGCCCTTCTGGACGGAACGGGGGTGGATCGTCTCCGCGGTCTTCCTCGCCGGGGCGGTCCTGCTCTCCGGGATGGTCTGGATCGGCGGGCTGGGCGGAGACGACTCGGCCGACCTGGGGGGTCAGGCCGCCGCGGGGCCCGCGAAGCAGCCGGCCCCACCCTGTCCGACGACCTCCACAGTGGCGTCCGCTCCGGCGCAACCACCTGCCCCGACGAAACCACCCGCCGACGTGTCCTGGCGGGCCGTCGACGTCGGCTACCAGGTGCCGGTCTCGGCCAGCCAAGGGCCGCTGCGCATCGAGGGCGGGGTGCTCCGCTGCTTCGCCCACACTCCTATCGGTGCGGTGCTCGCGGCGCACATCATTCCGGTCAAGTTGGACGGCCCCGACTGGCAGACAGTTGCCGACCTTCAGGTTCTGCCCGGCCAGGGCCGGGAGGTGCTGACCGCCCGGCTCGACCGGGTGGTCAACAACAACCGTCGGGGTGGGGGCAACTACGCCGGCTACGCGGTCGACGCGTACACGCCGGAGGCGGCCACCGTGCAGCTACTCGTGCACGGCGCCGGGTCGTACATGGCGAGCCGGATCGAGCTGCGCTGGGACGACGGCGACTGGAAGCTCGCGCCGTCGCGGGTCGGCGTGGTGTTCGAGTCCATCGGCACGGTCGCCAGCAGCCGTGGCTTCAGTGTGTGGAGGCAGTGACACGTGTGTGACACGAATCCGCTGAACAGCCTGAAGGACATCTTCGAGCTCATCATCAACCCGGTCGGGATGTTCGTCCGGATCATCGCCAACCTGATCCTCGCCGGGGCGATCTCGATCTTCGGTGAGCTGACCGACGAGGTGCCCACCCTCTCTGCGGAGGCGGACGGCGAGCCCTCCATGGCCGTCCCCGGGATGATCAGCGACCAGATCGAGTGGCTCATCGTCTACCTGGCGGTCGGCTCGATCCTCTTCGCTGCCGCCAAGATGGCGATGGATCGGCGCGCCGAGGCCGGCAAGGTGGCGCTGCGCGGCTTCCTCCGGGTGATCCTGGTGGCCGGGGCCGGCTCGTGGATAGCGATCAAGGCCGCCGCCATCTCGGACGACTACACCCGGCACCTCTTCTCCACGGCCTCCCTGAACATCATCAAGAGCGTGCCGTGCATCGACGACGGCTCCGGGATGGAGGCGTTCCTCCTCCTGGTCCTGGCCTTCCTGTTGCTGATCTCGGCCATCGTGCACGTCCTGCTGCTCTACGTCCGCCTCGGCGTGATGATCCTCCTGCTCGGCACCCTGCCGCTGGCCGCCGCCGCCTCCATGACCAACTGGGGTGCCGGCTGGTGGCGCAAGCACATCGGCTGGACGGTCGCCTGGCTGCTCTACAAACCGGCGGTCGGGCTGATCATGTATGCCGGCTCGCAGATGATCGCCCAGGGAAACAACTACGAGAACGGCATCCACAGCCGAATAGCCGGGGTCGGCGTACTGCTGCTGTCGGCGATCGCGCTCCCCGCCCTGCTCAAGCTCGTGGTCCCGGCAACGGCGGCGCTGGGCACCGGTGACCCCGCCGGCACCGCCATCTCCGCGGCCGGTGGCGCTATCGCCTCCGGTGCGAAGAAGATCGCCAGCGGTGCCGCGTCGTCGTCCGGCGGCAGTGTCGGCCCGTCCGGGTCACGCGCGCCCAGCGGTGCCTCCGGCCCCGCCGGCCGCGACGGTGGCTCCGCGAGCGGGGGTCGCGACGGAGCGTCGGGCCGCAACGGTGCCGGCGGGCGACCCGCCCCGAGCAGTGCCGGTGCCGCGACGAGCGGCGCTGGCGCCGCAGCGAGCGCCGCCGGACCCGCCGCCGCCGTGATCGGCGCGACGTACCAGGCGGCCCAGGTCGGCCGGCGCATGGTGTCCGGCGCGGTGGAGCGAGCCGACGGCGACGCGGGCCACAACTGACGGTGCGTCGGCGGCCGACCGCCGACCAGAAGAGGCGAGGGAGAGGTCTATGTCGACGGAAGCCGCCATCGAACCGACGTACGGGAACTGGCGCCGGCCACGCCGCGCCGGGCTGGGGCCGTTCGGTCTGCTCGGCACTGTCGGGGTCTTCGGCGGGCTGGTGGTGGTGCTGCTGGCGTCCCTGGCATCGCTGCAGGCGGCGATGGTGATCGGTACGCCGTTCGTGCTGGGCCTTGTTCCCATGGCGGTGCGCACCCCGGACGGCCGCAACCTGTACCAGCTCGTGACGCTGCGCATCGGCTGGTCCCGGCGCCGGGCCCGGGGCGAGCACCTGTACGTCTCGGGGCCGCTGTCGGCCCGCCCCGAGGGCCGGTTCGCCCCGCCCGGCATGCTGAGCGGAGTGGTCGCCCTGGAAGGGAGGGACGCCTACGACAGGCCGTTCGGGGTGCTGCACCACCGCCGCCGCAACCTCTACACGATCGTGCTGCGCTGTGAACCCGACGGCGGGTCGCTCGTCGACCCGGACCAGGTCGACACCTGGGTGGCGCTCTGGGGCGAGTGGCTGTCCCGACTCGCCCACGAGCCGGGGCTGCGCGGCGCGTCGGTGGTGGTGGAGACCGCGCCCGACCCGGGCACCCGACTGGCGACCGAGGTGCTGCCCCGGCTCGCCGCCGACGCCCCGCCCGCCGCCCGCGCGGTGATGCAGGAGGTGGTCGACGACTACCCGTCGGCGTCGTCGGAGATGAACTCGTACATCACCCTGACGTACGCGCCCGTGGGTGGACCTCGCCGCGACCCGGAGGACGTCGTCACCGACCTGGCCATCCGGGTGCCGAGCCTGCTGACCGGGCTCGTCAGCGCGGGCGGTGGGGTGGCCGAGCCGCTCGACGTCGAGCAGATCGCCGAGGTGGTTCGAGTCGCGTACGACCCGGCCTGCGCCGCCGACGTGCTCAGCGTGCGCGCCGAGCACGGCCGCACCGGTTTGGAGTGGATCGACGCGGGGCCGGTGGCGGCGGTGGAGACGGTCGACGCGTACCAGCACGATTCCGGTGTGTCGCGGACCTGGCTGCTCACCCTGGCTCCTCGGGGCACGGTCCGGTCCAGTGTGCTGCGGACCATGCTTGACGCCTCCGCCGGCACCCGCCGCAAGCGCGTGGCGCTGCTCTACCGGCCGATCGACCCGGCCACCTCCGCCCGGATCGTCGAGGCGGACCGGCGGACCGCCCAGTTCATGGCGACCTCGGGTCGCGGCATGGTGCAGGCGCGGGCCGCTGCCGAGGTACGCGCCGCCGAGCAGGCCGCCTCCGAGGAGGCCACCGGGGCCGGGCTTGTCGAGTTTTCCCTGATGCTCACCATCACCGTCGACCGTCCCGACCAACTCGACGACGCGTCGGTGGTGGTGCGCAACCTGACCGGTGCCGCCCGGATCTCCATGCGTCAGGCAAACCGGATGCAGGCCGCGGCGTTCAGTTGCACCCTGCCGACCGGAATTCTGCCCTGGGAACAGACCATGCTGCCGCACGAACTCCAGGAGGCGATGTGAGCACCCCACTCAGTGCGGGCTGGCCGGTCGGGCACGCCGGGGCGTCCACGGCGCTCACGGGCCTGGTCGGTGACCCGGACGACGAGGCCCCGAAGCCGGTCAAGGCCACGCCACCGAAGCCACGCCGGGACGCCCCGGTCTCGGCGCGGGGCTGGGACGGGCCGGGCGGCGGCAAGGTCGGTTACCTCGACGCGCCGACGATGTGGCGGGCCACCACCGTGCAGGCGTGCGGGCTCTGGCCGTTCTCGGCCGGCTCCGGCGCGCCGATGTCCGGGGTGCCGCTCGGCCAGCACCTCTTCACCGGCGCGACGGTCTGCGGCGACCCGATCTCCTGGTTCACCCGGGCGAAGTACATCTCCAACCCGTCGCTGTTCATGCTCGGCATGCCCGGCCTGGGCAAGTCGACCCTGATCAACCGGATGGCGGTGGGGCTTGCCGCCACAGGTGTGGTGCCGCTGGTCCTCGGCGACCTGAAGCCTGACTACGCGGACACGGTCCGCGCCCTCGGTGGTCAGGTCATCTCGATCGGCCGCGGGGTCGGTGGCATCAACGTGCTGGACCCGGGAGCGATGGGGCTTGCCGCCGAACGGATCGGCGGTAAGGCCGGTCAGGCGTTGGCCGCCGAGACCCACGGCCGGGTGCTCAACATGGTGGCGGCGCTGCTGACGATCGTGCGGGGCCGGGCCCTGGACGACCACGAGCAGGCGGTGCTCTCCGCGTGCCTGCGGCACCTGCGGGAACGTACCCCGAACGGTCGTGCCCCGGTCCTGCCCGACCTGTTGCGGGTGTTGGAGGAGGGGCCGGACCGGGTCCGGGCGGTGACCCTGGACCGGGGGCAGGAGACCCGGTATCGGGACGCGGTGGATCCGCTGCACCGCTCCCTGCTCGGCATCCTCGACGGGGCGCTCGGCGACACCTTCGGCTCGACCACCTCGACCCGGATCAACCTGGACGCGCCGGCCGTCTGCATCGACATCTCTCGGATCGGCGAGTCCGACACCCAGCTCACCGCCGCGGCGATGCTCGCCGCCTGGTCTGACGGACTGGGCACGGTGGCCGCCGCGCACGCCCTGGCCGACGCCGGACTGGCGCCGCGCCGCTGGTTCTTCACCATCCTGGACGAGTTGTGGCGTCCGCTGCGGGCGGCCTCCGGCATCGTCGACCGGATCGACGCGCTTACCCGGCTCAACCGGTCGCTCGGCCTCGGCGACGCGAAGATCACCCACACCCTCAAGGACGCCGAGGCGCTCGGCACCGATGCCGACCGGGCCAAGGCGCGTGGTTTCGTGGAGCGCGCCGGGATCGTCGCCTGCGCCGGGCTGCCGGCCGCCGAGATGACCGACTTGGGCCGGGTGATCGGCCTGTCCCGCCGGGAGATCGAGCTGGTCTCGTCCTGGTCGTCCCCGCCGGGCTGGGCGAGCAGCAGCAGCAACGAGGAGCCGCCCGGCCGGGGCCGTTTCCTGATCAAGGTGGGTGGTCGGCCCGGCATCCCGATCCGGGTCTCGATCACCGACACCGAGCGCCGGCTGCACGACACCAACTTGCGCTGGGTGCAGAACGGGTACGCCGAGCAGCAGGCCGCCGAACGGGCCGCGGCTCGGAAGGCGGTCTTCGAGGCCGAGGCCGAACTGGGCAACCTGAGCACCCAGCCGGAGTACGCCCAGATGACCGAGGGACCCAGCGGGGGGTGGGAGGCGTGAGCGGGAAGATGTCCTCCGGCCCGCCACGCGGGTCCGACCTGTTCTTCTGGGCCTTCAGCCTTGTCGTCCTCGCCAACCTCGGGCTCTTCATCGTCGCCTGGACCGGCGGCACGCTCGGCGCCGGGGTGACCGGGCACGGCTGGCACGCGCCGCCGTTCACCGTGGGCTCGTACTTCGCCCTGGTCTCCGGCGACCTCGACACGCTCTGGCCCGGCGCGTCCCCGTACGCGGTCTACGGCGGGATGGTCGTGGTGGCCGCGCTCCTCGTCGTGCCTGTCGTGCTCGCCGGGCGTTGGCTGCTCGACCGTCGCAACAAGGGCGTCGGGCTGGCCCGCAGGAGCGATCTCGCGTCGTTGGCCCCGGCCGGCATCGCCGCCCGCGCCCGGGAGTTGCGTCCCTCGCTGGCCGGGATGAAGCACCTACCACCGGACGAGACAGGCAACCTGCTGGGCGACCTGTCCCCGAACGGCCCGGAGCTGCGCTCCTCCTACGAGGACGTGGAGCTGGACCTGATGGCACCCCGGGCCGGCAAGTCCACAGGCATCGCCATTCCCCGGGTGCTGCGCGCCCGGGGCGCGGTCCTGCTCACGTCCAACAAATCCGACGTGTACGCGGTGACCCGCGCCGAACGGGAACGCGTAGGCACCGTCTGGACGTTCGACCCGCAGGGCATCGCGCACGCGCCTCGGGAGATGTGGTGGGACATCCTCGGCGACTGCGTCACGATCGAGGGCGCGCGGCGGCTGGCCGGGCACTTCGTCGCCTCGGTAAACGACGACAGCTCGAAGAAGGACTTCTGGATCTCGGCGGCGCAGAACACCCTTACCGCGCTCTTTCTGGCCGCCGCCCGGGGTCGGGCCCCGGTCACCGACCTGCTCGGCTGGCTTGCCGACCCGGCCGACCGTACGCCGATCGACCTGCTGCGCGACGCGGGCATGCAGGCGATGGCCGAGCAGTTGCAGGGCACCGTACGCGGGGCGGTGGAGACCCGCGACGGCATCTACGAGACGGCCCGGCAGTGTGTGGCGTGCCTGCTCGACCCGGAGATCCTGGCCTGGGTCAGCCCGGACCCGTACCTGCCGCAGTTCCGTCCGGATCGGCACGTGCTCGGCCGGGACACCCTCTATCTGCTCTCCAAGGACGGCGGCGGCTCGGCCGCCGGGGTGATCGCCGGACTCGCCGACGCGACGCTGCGGGCCGGGGTGGTCGCCGCGGAGCGGATGGGCGGCCGGCTGGACCCGCCGATGACGGCGGTGCTCGACGAGGCGGCGAACGTGTGCCGGATCTCCGACCTGCCCGACCTCTACTCGCACCTCGGCTCGCGGGGAATCAACGTGGTGACGCTGTTGCAGAGCTACCGGCAGGGCTCCCGGGTGTGGGGCGAGGCGGGCATGGACGCGATGTGGGGCGCCGCCACAATCAAACTGCTCGGCGCGGGGCTCGACGACGCCGACTTCGTGGAGAAGATCTCCAAGCTGGTCGGTCAGCACGACGTGAGCACGGTAAGCGTCTCGCGCAGCAGGGACGGCTCGTCCCGGTCCGTCTCCTACCGCCAGGAGAGCGTCCTGCCGGCCGACCGGATCCGGGCGCTGCCGAAGGGGACCGCGCTGCTGCTGGCCACCGGCGTCCGACCTGCGGTGATCAAGCTGCGGCCCTGGTACAAGGAGCCGGACGCGGGACGAATTTCGGCGCTTGCCAAGCAGGAGGTCGCGGCCATCACCGAGCGGGCCGCCGCCAAGCTCGGCGCGGGATGGACGTAGGCCTGGCCTCGTCCGACCTGCGGGCCCCGGTAGAAGATCTTGTATTCGGGGTGAACCGGGGGGCGCGGCGCCGCGTAGAGCGGGAATCCACTTCCACCGTCGACAGGAGACGATGAGATGGAACGAGACCAAGACCCCCGACAGCCCTACTACGACAGAGGCAACGGCGGCAGCCGCCGCAGCGGTGACGACACCTACTTCGCGGACCCCGGCCCGGCACCCGCCGGGAGCCCGTACCGGTCGCCGGCGAACGTGAGCGTGTCGTCGTGGGCGAGTGTGCCGTTGCCCTCGACCCGCATCGACGACTCCGCACTGCGCCCGTACGAGAGTGCGCCGTCGCTCCCGACAGGCGGCTTCGGCCTCGACCCGGCGCCCGACGAGAGCCGGCACTGGTCGCCTCCGAACGTGAGCGTGTCTTCGTGGGCGAGCCTGCCGATGCCCTACGAGAATGCGCCGTCGCTCCCAACAAGCGGCTTCGACGTCGGACCGTACCCGTACCCGTACCCGTACCCGCCCGTCGCCTCGCAGTCGCCGCAGGGGCCGTACGACTATCCGCCCAGCCCCGAGCAGCCCGTCGCGGTCGACGACCCCGCCACCACAGAGTTCGAGCGGTGGGCTGATCAGGAGGTCGCCAACGGGCTCACCGCCGTCGCGAACGGGGACGAGTTCCAACTCGGGACGTACCCGCACCGTCCAGGGGAAATGGTGGTCGTCCCCACCGGCTCCCCGCTCGCCACCCCCAACCACACCCCGAGTGGATCTCCGCCCCGCTCGACCCACAGCGGGCATTCGCTTGGCGCCCCCGCGGGCGCGCCTGCCGGGGATGGCGCGGGCGCGTCGTGGGCGGACACGTTCCGGCTATACGCCGGGCAGCTCCAGCAACGTGGAAGGAGAGGCTGGGAACTTGTCAGGAATGAGGCCGTCGGAGGCAATGTCTTGTACGCGGTCGGCAGCGCGCTCGAGGCGTTCGGGCGATCCAACGGAGTGCCTTACGCCATCTCGACCGGAAACGCTGTGATCCTCAGTGCCGACATCATCCCCAAAGTCCACAGCATCTACACGAACCTCACCTCGCCGCAGGTCAACATGCCGCGTCTGGCCAAGGACGCCGTCAACGTCGTAGGCCTCACCGCCGGTATCGCGGCCGGCTACACCCTGATCTCTGGTGTGAACCGGGATTTGTCCACGAACGATCACCTCACCATCGACAGGAGTCACGTCCGAGCGGCGGGTTATCTGGGCGGCGGCTCTGCGGTCGCGTTCGGCGCCGGTGCAGTTTTCGCTGGCATGGAAAATAACAGGGCGGCAGCCCGGCCCGCCGATACCGAAACCGGCAGCGAGCGGCATCGGTCGGAGTCGCATCGGCCGGAGTCGCATCGGCCGGAGTCGCATCGGCCGGAGTCGCATCGGTCGGAGCGGCATCGGTCGGAGTCGCATCGGTCGGAGTCGCATCGGTCGCGCGGGAGGACCAGCGAGACTGCCGGTATGGCCGCTCCCCGTACCTCCCGTGAGCACGGCGAGAGGCAGCCGGCGGAGTCGAGCTCCCTCGCGCCCAGTCAGCACGAAAGCCGGCACCGCGACAAGGGCAAGGCGCGGGCGACACGCTGACGCTCAGTCTCCGCCGAGTGGGGCAGAGGCGCGTGTCCGGCCTCTGCCCCACCCCCTACCCGCTGGCTGCGTCCCCGGTGGTGACGGGCTGTCGGAGGATGGTGCGCTGCCTGTCGGGGGCAACTCTGCGGAAGTCGCTCAGATAGATCTCGTGGTGCTGGCCGACCAGCTGGAACCCCTGGCTGGGAATGAACTCGTGATGCAGCTGCGCGAGCACGTCCGCCTCGTCGTCGAAGGAGCCGACGTGCAGTGTCTGCACGGACCGCCCCTCGGACAGCGTCGCCAGGCGCACGTCATCGAGACGCCCTGACGGGTTCTTGGCCCCGGCCCGCTCGATGGCGGTGGTGAACATGGCCCGGGTGATCCAGTCGGGGACCATGAGCAGCAGTGTCCAACTCCACAGCGACTTGTCCCGCGCCGCGGTGAAGGCTTCCATGTCGTCGGCCCACCACAGACCCTCCAGGGGCGGCACGACGTAGTCGCGCCCGAGGTCCACCTTGCTGGCGAACTTCAGCGTGTACGCCACTGGATAGAGCGCCTCGACCGCCGTGGTGAAGGCCGGCGCCGTGTTCGGGTCGCCCTGCCCGTCGATCATGAGGTATCGCATGTCCGGCACGTCGACGATCCGAAACCGACCCCGTGGTGCCCGGTACGTGTCGAGGGTCTTCTTGAAGTCGATTTTGTCGCTCATGCGGTCAACTCCACAGCCGCACTCTAGCGTTGGAGGATCGCCGCACTGTCGCTCTCCGAGGCCGATCGCGTTGCGGCGCGGATGTCGTGGCGGCGAACAAGCGTGGTCCAGGATAACCTTGCCGGATATGGCTACCTATCGCAGCGCCTCAGTGCTTCTCTCCTCGGACGGCACCAGGACCCCCGGCACCGCCGCGCTCTTCGCCGAGCCCGCCCGCAGGGGTGGGATCCCGCCGTGGGCCGGCGACTTCCGACCCGCCAACAGTGCCGGCAACGGCCCCAAGAACGCGGTCGGGAAGACCTTCACGTTGGAGCTGCCCGACGGCAGCACTGGCAAGGTCGTGGTCCAGGGCCTCAAGCGGGGCAAGGGCGGCGTCGTTCTGGCCTTGATGGGCGAGGACGCGCCCCCGTTCTGATCAACGAAAACTAGTCGCCGCCGCCAGTGGTGGTGGCTCGGACCGGGCTGCCCTGGCCGGCGGGCGGCCCGCCGACCAGGGCCGTCGGTCAGCGGCGACCGGCGGCCAGGGCGACGAGGTATTGTCCGCCGCCCGCGTCGACGCTTGCGGTCACCGGCAGCCCGGGCACCAGCCGGGAGAACCTGTCGACCAGCCAGTCCGCAGCCGCCCGGGCGTCCTTCTCGCTCGGGCAGCGGGCCACCAACTCCCGGCCGCCCTTGCGTTCGAGTCGCTCGGCGACGGCGATCAGCGGTGCGGGCTCCACCACGTGCAGGCGGTCCGGCCAGGCGATGACCACCTTGACCGCGCCCTTGCGGGTGTTGCAGGCCCGGTGCGCGAGTCGCTCGGCGACCTTGGCCTTCTTGTCGGCGGTACGGCTGTCGACGCTGGGACCACGCGGGTCGTTCACCGACCTGTCGGCGTCGACCGGCTCGTCACACACCCAGCATCGCCAACTGTCACGCCTGGCGACGTCATCGAGGAGACTCATCAGAGCAAACTAGCCTGTCAGCCTCTGGTCGACGTCAGCCGACGTCGGTAACCGACGCGGACCTCGGCTCTGCCGCGTCCGCCCCGCGGAAGGAGCGGACGCGGCAACATGGATCCCTGGTCTCAGGCAGTCAGCTGTCGAAGCATCTCGGCTGAGTCGTGCAGGGCGGTCATCTGCACGAACCGGCCGTCGCTGACCTTGTAGATGGCGTACTCGACGATCTCGAACGACTTGCCGGACGGCTGGACGCCGAGCCACTCCTTCACCGGAGTGCCGGTGTTGATCGCGCGTACGGCGATGCGGTCACGGTCGAACAGCAGTTCCTTGACCTCCCAGTGCAGGTCCGGGACGGCGTCGACGTCGTGCCTCTGAACTGCCAGGACGTCGTCTCGGGTGCCGGGCTCGCCGTTGAGCATCACCGTGTCGTTGATGAACTCGTCCATGCCGTCGAACTTGTGGGCGTTGAGGTCGGCGACGTAGCGCAGGTACCAGTCACGCAGGTTGTTCTCGGTCATCAGATTTTCTCCTGTTTCTTTCGATTACCAGCTCAGCGGGCCGAACTCGTCGGTGAAGGTCCCGGTCGGGCCGTCGGGGCCGAGCGTGGCCAGGCGTACGACAGTCTTGGCGCTCTCCTCGACGGGCCTGCCGATTCCGTAGGCGGCGGTCATGTCGGTGGCGGTGGCACCGGGTTCGATCGCGTTGAACGTGATGCCGGGCTGGGACTTGGCGTACTGGATGGTGAGCATCGTGGCTGCGGCCTTGGACGCCGAGTAGAGCGCGACGGGAAGGTTGTACTCCGGTCGTTCGGGATTGGTCACGGCCCAGAAGGAACCCATGCTGCTGGAGACGGTGACGACCGTCGGGTTTGACGACTTTCGCAGCAGGGGCAGCGCTGCCTCGGTGACTCGGACGATCCCCACCGCGTTGGTGTCGAACACACGTAGGGCATTTGGTCCGTCCATGGGGCCGTCTCCGAGGACGCCCGCGTTGTTCACCAGGACGTCGAGCCGGCCCTCCGCAGAGTCGATTGTCGCCAGCGCATCGGTCACCGATGTGTCGTCGGTGACGTCGAGCTGCACGAACCGTGCGCCCAACTCGGCTGCGGCCTTCTCGCCTCGCTCGACGTCGCGTGCGCCGATGTAAACGGTGTGACCCAGGTCGAGAAGCTGCTTGGCGGTCTCGAACCCGATGCCCTTGTTCGCACCGGTGATCAACGTGATTGTCATGTCTTCCCCTGCTCTTTTGTACCGCTCGGTTGCCGGGTAACCGTAACAGATTCTGTACCGATCGGTAGGTGAGCCGGCTCACGATCTGTACCGCGCGGTAGGATGGGGTCATGAGCAGTGCGACACCCACCACCGGACGACCCCGGGCCTTCGACGAGGAGACGGTCCTCGACCGGGCTGTCGAGGTCTTCTGGCGACACGGTTACGAGGGCACGTCCCTGAGCACCCTCACCAGTGCCATGGGCATCAACCGGCCGAGCCTGTATGCCGCGTTCGGCAACAAGGAGCAGCTGTTCCAGCGTGCCTTCGACCGTTACCAGAAGATCCAGCTGGACAGCGCCCGCGTCGCACTCGAACAACCCACCGCGTACGCCGCCATCGAGGCATTTCTGCGCGCCAGCGCCGACGGCCTGACCGCCGGCGACCACCCCGCCGGGTGCCTCTCCATCCAGGGCGGCCTGGCCTGCTCGCCGGAGAACGCCCGCATCGCCGAGATCCTGGCCGTCGGCCGGGCCGCCACCGAGTCCGCCGTCCAAGAGCGGCTGACCCGCGCGGAGAAGGAGGGCGACCTGCCGGACGGCATGGACGCCCGGGCGCTGGCGCGATTCGTGATGGCGCTCAGCGAGGGTCACGCCGTCCACGCCGCAGCCGGCGCGTCCCGCGACGATCTCCAGGCCTCGGTCGACATCGCGATGCGGGCCCTCGCGCCGCACTCCTAGCGAGGTAGCCCCGGGACGCGCGCTGGCGCACGGCTGGCCGCGGGCGCACGACGGCGCGATCCGACCTGTCGCACCTATCCTCTAGGAGGCGGCGCGTTTTGACGCGCGTCGATGCCTACTCGGCACCAGCCCGCCCTCCGAGAGGAAGCCGTCCCATGAGACTGACCGCCCGCTGGCGCGTCATCGCGTCCGCGATCATGTCCTTCGCCATGGTGACCACGGCAGTGGTCGCCATGCCCGCACAGGCGGCGAACCCGATCGTGACTCGATTCGCCGGGGACCCGTCGATGCTCGTCGCCAACAATCGCGTGTACGTCTACGCCACCGACGACCAGGGCAACAGCGGGACGTACTGGGACTCCAACGCGTGGCGGGTCTACTCGTCGAGCAATCTCGTCGACTGGACCGACCACGGCGCGCCCTTCTCGGTGAGCGGATTCTCCTGGGCGACGCGGTACGCCTGGGCGCCGTCCGCGGTGCAGCGCAACGGCTACTACTACCTGTACCTTCCGGTCGACCGGACGAAGATCGGTGTAGCGCGCAGCACGTCGCCCACCAGCGGCTTCAGCGACCCCCGTGGCAGCTCCCTCGTAGAGCGCGGACGCGACGCCAACACCGGCGACGAACCGATCGACCCGGCGGCCTTCGTCGACGACAACGGGCAGGCGTACCTGTACTTCGGCGGCGCCCGCGCGCCCAAGGTCGTTCGCCTCAACGCCGACATGATCTCGACCTCCGGCGGTGTCCAGAACCTCACGATCACGGGCACCGGCAGCAGCACTGCCTTCGGCGAGGCCGGGTTCGTGCACAAGCGCAACGGGATCTACTACTTCTCGTACTCCACGGGCTGGCCCGGCCAGATCGCCTACGCCACCGCGAGCAGTCCGCTCGGCCCGTTCACCTACCGCGGGATCCTGCTGGACTACACGAACAACAACACCAACCACCACTCGATCGCGGAGTACAACGGCCGCTGGTACATCGCCTATCACCGCAACGCCCTGCCGGGGAGCAACGACTACCGGCGGTCCCTGGCGATGGACTATCTGAACTACAACAGCGACGGCACCATGCAGCGCGTCACCCAGACCAGCGTCGGCGTCGGCACGCCCACGCTGCCGGTCAACCGTTTGCAGTCGTACAACTTCGCCGACCGCTATGTGCGGCACGCCAGCTACGACGTGCGAATCGACGCGAACGTGAGCCCGTCGGCCGACAGTCAGTGGCGGATGGTGCCCGGCCTGGCCAACGCGTCCAGTGGCTACGTCTCGTTCGAGTCGGTGAACTTCCCCGGCTACTATCTCCGGCACTTCGACTACGACTTCTCGCTGGCACGTAACGAGGGCACTGCGCAGTTCGCCGCGGACGCCACCTTCCGGCGGGTGGCCGGGCTTGCCGATTCCAGCGCGGTGTCGTTCCAGTCGTACAACTTCCCGGACCGCTACATCCGGCACTGGGAGTACCTGTTGCGGCTCGACCAGATCACCACCTCCACCGGCCGCGCGGACGCCACCTTCCGCGTCACCGGCTGACTTCCGGAGCCCGACTCGACTCTCCGGCCGACCTGACCGGCCCCGGCCCCGGCCCTCTGAGCCTGATCGGTCAGGGCCGGGTCCGGAACGGTGCGAGGGTGGCACGAATCTGGTCGGCCGCGCCCCAGTCGTCGTCGAACTGGGCCAGCACGGCGAGGTGCTGTCGCAACTGGACGATCGGCATGCGGGCCCGCCAGTCGGTGTCGAGCGAGGTCAGCTCCGCGTAGACCGCGAAGAACCGCTGCGCCTCGGGCGGAGACGCGGTCGACCACACGTGGGCGAGGTCGACCTCGGCCCATATGTAGGACACGGCCGGGTCGATAAGCGCCGGCTGCCCGTCGGCGGTGGCCAGGATGTTCTGTGCCCACAGGTCGCCATGCGTGAGGCACGCCGGCCGCTCCGGCAGCAGGTCGGGCAGCCGGTGACACAGCCGCTCCAGCGCCGCCCGGTCCGCGGCGTCGAGTGCCGCCTCGACGCGTGGCTCTCCGAGCCACCGAAGCAGGCGGTGCTGGGCGAAGAACGCGAACCCGTCGTCAGCCCAGGTGTTCGTCTGACGGCGGCGGCCCAGCCAGTTGTCGTGGTCCCAACCGAAGCGCGGATGGGTCGTGCTCAGGTGCATCCGGGCGAGCACGTGTGCGAACTGCTCCCAGAAGTGCTCGCTTGGCGGTCTCGGCCGCAACAGCGACAACACCAGCAGGTCCCGGTCGGCCAGGATCACCTCGGGTGTCGCCACGCCGCCGCGTTCGCGTAGGGCGGCCAGCCCGTCGGCCTCCACGACGAAGACGTCGTCGGCTGGCGCGTCGGTGAAGGCCTTGACGAACACCGGCGGCGCGTCCCGGCGGGCGGCTATGCCCGCGAGCGCCGCGAGCCCGCCAGTTGCCGGCTCGACGCTGACCACGTCACGCAGCCCCGCTCGACGCAGGCGCTCCCACAGGATCGTCGAGTGCATCAGGACGCACTCAGGAGGGCGGGGGTGTGTAGCCGAGCTCGCGCGAGATCTTGTTCGCGGTCTCCAGCAGGAGCGGAAGGGCGCTGCTCAGTTCGTCGAGGCTCGCGATGACCTCGATGGCCGTCATCGAGGCGGCGGCGATGACCTGCCCCCGCGAATCCCTGACCGGTGCGGCCACGCACATCACGTACGCGTCGTGCTCGCCGTTGTCGACAGCCCAGCCCCGCTCGCGGATGCCGGCGAGCTCGGCCTCGAGGGAGTCGTGGTCGGTGATCGTGGTGTCGGTGAACCTCTCGAAGACCACGTGCGACAGCAGGCGGTCGCGTTCCTCCGACGGCAGATACGCCAGGATGGTCTTGCCGACGGCGCTCGCGTAGATCGAGACGGCCCGGCCCACCCGGGACGGCAGCTTCACGGCGTCGAACGCCTGACTGTCCACTTTGTCGATATAGATGATCTCGTCACCGGTCAACTGCGCCAGGTGCACTGTGTGGCCGGTCTCCCGCTGGAGCGCCCGGAGGTGTGCGGCGGCGAACTGCCGCATATCCATCGAGCCGAGCGCCAGTTCGGACAACTCGATGACCCCGCTGCCGAGCACGTAGGTGCCCGCGCCGGTCCGGCGCACGAAGCGGGCTGCCTCCAGGGTCTGGAGGATCCGCAGAGCCGTGGACTTGTGGACGCCGAGCACCTCCGCCGCCTCGGTGAGTGACAGCGGGTGCTCCGCCGATCGACGGATGAGGTCGATCGCGCGGCGAATGGATTGCGCCAAGACCCTGTCTCCCCTCGCACGCCGGGTTGGCCCGTCGCGGTCGTTGCGTCATGTGCAATCTAGTTCACGCGGTACGCAACCTCCGCTTGACACCGTTGCACATGGCGCTACGATCGTTGCAATTTACTTCGATTGACTTTGATGCGTATGGGTCGCCCCGTCGATCGTGGCGAAGGGCTGAGCGAAACATGAAGATCGTCGCTGTCGACACACCTGTCATCGACTTGTGCCGCACCAACCTCGTCATCGCGCGTGTCCGGGCGAACGGCTGGTTCTCCGGAGCCGGCATGCCGGAGACCCACGAGGATGCGACGCGCGGGGCGGGGGAGTCCGGTTGCGACATCCGCCCTCGGGACGAGCGGCCCTTGCACAGCCTGACGAGCGGCTCATGACGGAACTGGCCGCTGGCGGGGACTGGTTCGGATCCCCCGCCGAGGCGCTGCCGCACGACGCCGACCAGAGCGTCCTCATCGGCCGGGTCTGGGTCCCGTCCGCCGACGGACCCTCACCCGTCACCGTGCGGGACGGCGAGGTCATCGACCTCAGCCACCTGATCCCGACCATCCGGGACGTCTGTGAACTGCCGGATCCCGCCGCGACGGTGGCCGGGCTCGACGGGCCGCGGCTTGGCGACTTCGGGGAGATCCTTGCCAACACGGGTGCCGCGTCCCCGGACCGTACCCGGCCCTGGTTGCTGGCCCCGGTCGACCTCCAGGCGCTCAAAGCCGCAGGTGTGACATTCCCGGTCTCGCTTATCGAACGCGTCATCGAGGAGCGGGCACGGGGAGACCTGGCGGTGGCCTCGGACATCCGTCGGCGCATGTCCGACGACATCGGCACCGACCTCTACAGCCTGACGCCGGGCTCGGCGGAGGCGGAGAGGCTCAAGGACCTGCTTGTCGGCGAGGGCCTCTGGAGCCAGTACCTGGAGGTGGGGATCGGCCCGGACGCGGAGATCTTCACCAAGGGGCAGATCCTCTCCGCCGTCGGCACCGCCGTTCCGGTCGGTGTGCTCGCCGCGTCGACCTGGAACAACCCGGAGCCCGAGGTCACGCTCATCGTCCAGTCCAGCGGCCGGATCGTCGGCGCCACCCTCGGCAACGACGTGAACCTGCGCGACGTCGAGGGCCGCTCGGCGCTCCTGCTGCCGCTGGCAAAGGACAACAACGCCTCGTGCGCCCTCGGCCCGCTCATCCGGCTCTTCGACGAACGCTTCGGCCTGGAACAGGTGCGTGAGCTGAAGGTGGGCCTGGAGGTCTGCGGGGTGGACGGCTTCCGGCTGGAGGCGGTCTCGGAGATGACGCGGATGTCGCGCGCCCCGGAGGCGCTTGTGCGTCAGATGATCGGCCCACACCACAGCTACCCCGACGGCGCGGCCCTGATGCTCGGCACCATGTTCGCGCCCATCCAGGATCGGGACCGCCCCGGCGAGGGCTTCACCCACAAGGTCGACGACGTCGTGCGGATCAGCTGCCCGTCACTCGGCACCCTTGTCAACCGTGTGCGGCACGCGGAGATGTGCGAGCCCTGGCAGTTCGGAGTCCGGGATCTGATGGCCAACCTGGCAAAGAGAGGACTGCTGTGAACGTGGTCAGCACTGTCGATCCCCGCGACGGCCGACGTCGCCCGACGGATCTCACTGAGACCGACGAGTCCCGGCTGGCGGCGATCGCCGGCCAGGCGTCCGGGGCGGCGCAGTGGCTGTCTGACCTGGGCCGAGTCGGCAGGGCGGGGATGCTCGACGCGATCGCCACGTCCCTGGAGTCCCGCCGCGCGGAGCTGGTCGCCACCGCGGAGGCGGAGACCGGGCTGAGTCACGCGCGACTCGACCAGGAACTCACAAGGGCCGCGCTCCAGTTCCGGCTGTTCGGCGAGGTGCTGCGCGACGGCGCGTACGTCGAGGCGGCCATCGACCACGCGGCAGACACACCGCTCGGGCCCGGCCCAGATCTGCGGCGGATGCTCGTGCCCCTCGGGCCGGTCGCCGTCTTCGGGGCCAGCAACTTCCCGTTCGCGTTCTCGGTCGCCGGGGGCGACACCGCCGCCGCCCTCGCCGCCGGCTGCCCCACCATCCTGAAGGCACACCCGTCGCACCCGCTGACCTCACGCGCCTCCGCCGAGGCGATCGGGTCGGCGATCCGCGACCTGGGCGGCCCCGACTGTGTGATCGCCACCGTGTACGGGGAGCAGGCCGGCCGGGCACTTGTGCGCCACCCCGCGATACGGGCGGCGGCCCTGACCGGCTCCGTCGGCGCCGCTCGTGCCATCCAGGCGGCCATCGACGAACGGCCCGATCCGATTCCCTTCTACGCCGAACTGAGCAGCGTGAACCCGATAGTCGTCCTGCCCGGCGCGTCCGCCGACCGGGCAGAGCAGATCGCCGAGGGGCTGTACGCGTCCTTCACCGGCTCGGGCGGTCAGCTGTGCACCAAACCCGGTCTGGCGTTCGTCCCGTCGGATCCGGACGGTGAACACCTGGTCGACGCGCTGCGGGGCAGGGTTGCCGCCTCGGGCGGCGCGGTGCTGCTGAACGAGCGCATCCGGGACGCGTACGAGAGCGGGGCCCGGGCGTTCGAGCGGGCCGGTGCCGAGGTCCTGGCGCGGCCGGTTGTCGATCCTGGCGCGGGCTTCACCGTCGCCCCGACGCTTCTGGAGGTCGGTCTGCACGGCCTGACCGCCGAGATCACCGACGAGTGTTTCGGCCCGATCATGGTCGTCGTCCGCTACGGCGATGTCGCCGACCTCAACGCCGTGCTGTCAACCGTCGCGCCGTCGTTGACCGGCTCCCTCCACATCGGCCCGAGGGACGACGCGGCTGTCGTGCGCCGGCTCGTCGACGCGCTCGCCGCCACCTCGGGTCGCATCGTCTTCGACGGCTATCCCACTGGTGTCCGGGTGTCGTGGGCCCAACACCATGGCGGCCCCTGGCCGTCGACAAACGCCGTGCACACCTCGGTGGGCGCCACGTCGATCCGGCGGTTCCTTCGACCGCTCGCGTGGCAGAACGCCCCGGAATGGATCCTCCCCGAGGAGTTGCGAGACGCGTACACAGCCATTCCCCGGCGCGTCGACGGGAGGTTGGTGTCAGCCCTCTGAGGCCGACGCCCGTCAACAGATGGATGACAGAGAGGTGTGCTGATGTCGACGACAGATGGACCGCTGCGCAGCGCCCAGTGGTTCGGCGCCGAAGGCCGAAACGGGTTCGTCCACCGGTCCTGGATGCGCAACCAGGGGTTCGCCGACGACGTCTTCGACGGACGCCCGGTGATCGGCATCGCCACCACCTGGTCG
The DNA here is from genome assembly GCF_042898885.1 of Micromonospora sp. NPDC000316. Taxonomy (NCBI): domain Bacteria; kingdom Bacillati; phylum Actinomycetota; class Actinomycetes; order Micromonosporales; family Micromonosporaceae; genus Micromonospora; species Micromonospora sp. NPDC000316. The sequence continues at coordinate 125,660 of NZ_JBIAZG010000007.1, read as the reverse complement.
GAGCTGACGCCCTGCAACGCCCACCTGCGCGACCTGGCCGAATCGGTGAAGCGCGGCGTGTGGGAGAGCGGCGGCCTGCCGCTGGAGTTCCCCGCGATGAGCCTCGGCGAGCCCCTGATGCGACCCACGACAATGCTCTACCGCAACCTGCTGGCGATGGAGCTGGAGGAACTTGTCCGGGCCAACCCGCTCGACGGGGTGGTGCTGCTCTCCGGCTGCGACAAGACCACCCCCGGCCTGCTGATGGGTGCGGCAAGCGTCGACCTGCCGACTCTCATGCTGACCGGCGGCCCGATGCTCAACGGCAAGTTCCGCGGCCAGGACATCGGCTCGGGCACCGTCGTCTGGCGCTTCACCGAGGAGGTGCGGGCCGGCCGGATGACAGTGGCCGACTGCGCGGAGGCCGAGGTCGGCATGTCCCGCAGCCGGGGCCACTGCATGACAATGGGTACGGCCTCCACGATGGCCTGCGTGACCGAGGCGCTCGGGGTGCAGATGCCGGGGGCCGCCGCCGTGCCCGCTGTCGATTCGCGCAGGTACGCGCTCGCGCACGCCGCCGGCCGTCGGATCGTCGCCATGGTCTCCGAGGACCAACGCCTGTCCACTGTGCTCACGAGGCAGGCGTTCGAGAACGCCATCCGGGTCAACGCGGCGATCGGCGGCTCCACAAACGCCGTCGTACACCTGCTCGCGATCGCCGGCCGACTCGGCGTACCACTGACCCTTGAGGACTTCGACACCCTCACCGCCGACGTACCCATGATCGTCAACCTGATGCCGTCCGGGACGTACCTCATGGAGGACTTCGCCTATGCCGGCGGCGTGCCGGCGGTGATGACGGAGATCGCCCCGCTGCTGCACCTCGACCACGTCACCGTCAGCGGAAAGAGTGTGGCCGACAACATCAGCGGCACCCAGTGCTGGAACCGGCAGGTCATCGGCACCCTCGCGGCGCCGTTCCAGCCGGCCGGGTCGGGCACCGTGGTGCTGCGCGGGTCGCTCGCGCCGTCCGGGGCGGTGCTGAAGGTCTCCGCCGCCTCAGCCCACCTGCTCACGCACACCGGGCCGGCGCTCGTCTTCGACCGGATCGAGGAGTACGTCGTCGCCGCCGACGATCTGGACCTCGACGTCACCCCGGACACGGTGATCGTGGTGCGGAACGCCGGACCACGGGGCTACCCCGGCTTCCCGGAGGTGGGCAACGTGCCCATGCCACGGCGGCTGCTCGCCGACGGCATCACGGACATGGTGCGGATCTCCGACGCCCGCATGAGCGGCACCGGGTACGGCACATGCGTCCTGCACGTGGCCCCGGAGGCGTCGGTGGGTGGCCCGCTCGCGCTTGTGCGTACCGGTGACCTGGTCCACGTCGACGTCCCGACGCGCCGTCTGGATCTGCTTGTCGACGACACGGAACTCGCCCTACGCCGGGCGGCCTGGCAGCCACCGCCGCCGACGGCCGACAGGGGCTGGACACGGCTCTACAGCGAGCACGTCCTGCAGGCCGACACGGGAGCCGACCTCGACTTCCTCGTCGGCGGCAGCGGCAGCGCCGTGCCCCGACACTCACACTGACCGGCGGCGGAACACCCTCGGCGGGCCGGTGATCGGGCACCGGCCCGCCGAGGGGCTCACGCGGTGGTGGAAATCAGCTTCCGGTGCAGGTGGCGGTGGCGCCGCTGCCGTTCCCGGTGCCCTGGAACCCGAACGTGGCAGTCTGGCCGGCGGCCAGTCGCCCGTTGTAGCTCTGGTTCGTGACGGTGATGGTGCCGCTCGTGCCGCTGTTGACGCCGTTCCACAGCGAACTGACCGACGCCCCGCTCGGCAGGTTGAGGGTGACCCGCCAGCCGGTGAGCGCGCTGGCTCCGGCGGTCACGGTGACGTTGGCGACGAAGCCGCCGTTCCACTGGTCCTGCACGGCGTAGACAGCGGTGCAGGCCGGGCTGCCTGTCGGCGGCGGCGTGGTGGGCGGTGGGGTGGTGGGCGGTGGCGTCGTGGGCGGCGGCGTCGTGGGTGGCGGGGTGGTGGGCGGTGGGTTGTCGCCGAGCGTCAGGTTCTTCTGCTGGACGGTCCACTGGGTGCGGCACAGCCCGCAGTTCGCGCCGACGAAGTTGCCGCCGGCGGTCGTGTCGCCCTTGAGACGCCACTTGAAGTAGAGCACCGCCACGCGGCCGAACTCGCCGCCGTTGGTCTGGTCGTAGGTGCCGCCGTGACCGACGTTCAGGTTGCCCATGAAGGCCGGCAGCCCGGAGGGCAGCTTGCCCCAGTCGTCCATGGCGTTCGGGTAGGCGATGTCGCTGGGACCGCCGACGAAGTAGGCGATCGGCTTGGTCAGTCTTCGCAGTTGGTAGTCGTCGGCGTCGTTCAACAGGCCGCTGCTGAAGATGCCGGTCGTGGTGACCCGGGGGTCGCCTGAGACGGCGTACGCCTCCAGACCTCCGCAGGAGAAGCCCGCGACGGCGACCTTGGACGTGTCGATCTTGTTGTAGTACTTGCTGCCCTGCCGGGAGTTCTCCGCGACGGCCCAGTCGATGGACTGGGTGAGCATCTGGGAGTTGGTGGAGCCGGACCCGTTCGGGGCGCCGTTGGCGATGGCGAGGAAGCCGTGGGAGGCGATCTCGCGGAGGAAGTTGCCCTGGGAGAGGCCGTTGGCCGAGCAGGCGCCGTTGCCCCACACGACGATCGGAAGGCGCTCGGACGGGAGCGTCTGCGGGCGGAAGATGGTGTGGTTGGCCAGGGTGGCCGACGTCTCGTAGTCGGCCGGATAGGGCCCGGAGCCGCCGACCGCGGCGCTGGCCGGCGTCACGCCGATCGCCATGATCACGGACGCGACCGGGACGATGGTGGCCGCCAGCCCGGCGTAGACCTTCGATCTTTTTCGCATTGACCCCTCCAGGGATGTCGCGACGGCGCTCCCTTGACGGCGGTGGCGATCGTGCGGTCGCGTCGCGACAAGCGTGGTCGGCGCGGGCCACGGGCCGGGTGGATGTGGGCGGCGTCCACCATCCGGCCGCGGTCGCCACGGGCGATCCGACGGGAGCTGTATGCACTTACTATCACCACCGTAACGAAAAGTGTCAATGTCTGGTCTGCTGGGCCGCTGTCAGCCTGGGCGAGGCCGGCTGCCGTGCGTACCGCCCGTCGGCTCCGGTCGCGCGGGATCACGCGAAGCCTGGAAGTGGGTGATCCAGGACGCGGCGTCCGGCCAGTGCGGTGATGCCACCTGGACGAGACGCGCCTGTGCGAGCGAGCCGAGCGTGGAGTGGATGTCCAGGAAGGTCTCCCTGGCCTGCTGGCGGGGCCAGGGCTGCGGCAGCAGATGCGGTGGCAGATCCGGGTCGGCGTCCGCGAACTTCCGCCAGGAGTCCATGGCGGAGGTCCGCGCCACCAGTGCCCTGGCCGGGGCCACCTGCCCGGCGAGGGCGTCAACCCGCAGTTCCGCGTACTGCTGGATGAAAGTCGAGTACGTGGCAGCGAGACCGGTCAGGTCGTACGCGGAGGCGGGGCCGTGCGGCCCCGACTCGTCGTCGAACCGGACGTGCATGACCGACCACCGCGCACCCTCGACGTGGTGCAGCAGCTCGGTCAGCGACTCCTTCACCGGCGCGGCGTCGGTTGCCGGCCGGATCCACACGCTGTCGTACAGGCCCACGAAGCGCAGCGCGCTCAACGCCTTGCGTACGGCGTGGCGGGATGCCTGGCCGGCGTTCGGAATCGAGAACGACACCAGCACCCACTCGCCGGTCCAGTGCGGCTGGTGGGCGCCGAAGGTCAGAAAGTGACGCATCCGGGAGCGGTGCTTGGCGATCGCCTGGGGCGTGAGGTGATAGACCGGCGACCGTCCGGTGCCCCGGACCGCGATGAGACCACGTTTGACCAGGCGGGACAACGCGGCGCGGGCACTGGCTTCGCTGACCCCGAACTCCCGCAGGATCGCGATGACCGCCGACGACGGCAGGTCGGCGTCCGAGGAGTCGAGATATTCGCCGAGCAGGGTCGTCAGCAGATGCTGCGGGCTGGGCCCGACCTGGGCCCGGGGAACTCGGACGTCGTCGGCCGGCTCTGGGGCGTTCACCCCATCAGATTGCCCCACCGCGTTGCGCTCATCTCGCCGGCCTGCGGTGAGACGGGCCCTGAGCGCGGCAGACCAGGTCGGCTGGGCGGCTCACCTTCCGGTGGCGATGGCCGCGATGGCACCATGCGGTCGATGCTGGCCGTCGCCCGGCCGCAGCAGGCGCTCGACCTCCGTGAAACCGGCTCGTGCCAGCCGCGTGGAGACCTCGTCGAAGGGCCAGCGGTAGGCCGTCACGACCTTGTGGTCGAATGCCGCTACCTCATCGCCCTCGAAGAGGCCGAGCACCAGCATCCCGGAAGGGGAGATCGCCCTCCGGAACGTGGCCAGCACGCCGTCGAACTCCTGCGGCGGCAGATGGATCAGCGAATACCAGGCCAGGATGCCGGCCAGCGAGTGGTCGGCGACGGCGAGGCTCTCCAACGATCCGAGCTGGTACCGGCCGTCCGGGTGGGTCTTGCGCGCGTGGGCGATGAACTCTCCGACCGGGTCGATGCCCGTCGCGTCGACGCCCAGCGAGCGGAGGTGGTCGGTGAGATGACCGGGCCCGCAGCCCAGGTCGAGCACCGGGCCCGGTCGGCCCGCCAAATGCCGCCCGATGAAGGCGAGGTCGTCGGGGTGTACCTGCTCGCGGGTGCCGAACAGCCCGATGTAGACCTCGGCGACGGACGCGTACGCCTGCCGAACCCGCTCCACGTTCACCGCACGACTATATGACCCTGGGTGCCCCACGCAGCCCAGGTCACCGGACCGGCAACACCGCGATCCCCTGCATCTCGATCAGCAGGTGCGGGTGGGGCAACTGGTGCACGGCCACGGTGGTGCGCGTCGGCCCGGTCTCGTCGAAGAACTCGGCGTACACGTCGTTGTAGCCGCCGAAGTCGTTCATGCTGACCAGGTACGTGGTGACCTGCACGAGGTCGGACAGGTCCGCTCCGACGTCGCGAAGGATGTCACGCATGTTCTCGACGACGGCGCGGGTCTGCGTGGCGATGTCCAGCGACGTGGTGCCCATGGCGTCCACCGTCGCACCGGCGATCGTGTTGTCGGGGCGGCGGCTGCTCGTACCGGACACGAAGACGAGACCGCCCGCGACCTTGACGTGCGGGAACCGGCCGCGCGGCACGGCCTTGCCGGCGACGACCCGGGCCCCGCTCATGCCGACGCCCGCAGCGACGCCGTGCCGAGCTGCTCGACGGTGACCCGCACGTGCGCGCCCGGCCGCAACGGCACGGCGGCCGTCGCCGCGCCGGCCAGCAGCACCCAGCCGTCGCGCAGCTCCCCGGCGAGGCGGGCCGCCGCGGGCAGGGCGCGGCGCGGGTCGCCGAGTATCGCGGCGGTGGAGCCGACCTGCGCGACGCGGCCGTCGACCTCCAGCAGCACGCCGAGGTTGTCGACGCCGTCCGGCACCGGCCGCCACGGCCCGACGACGAAGCCGGAAGCGGACGTGTTGTCCGCGATCACCTCCGGCAGGGTGAACCGGAAATCCACGTAGCGGGAGTCGATCAGCTCGATGGCCGGGGCGATCGCGGCGATCTCGCCGCCCTCGACGAGGAACGCGACCTCCGGCTCGACCTTCGGGTGGATGCGCCCGGACAGGTCGACGGTGCCGCCGTCGGGCACGTGCATCGCGTCGGTGAGCCGACCCCAGATCACCTCGTCGACGCCCATCTGGGTCATCTTCGCGCGGCTGGTCAGGCCCAGCTTCAACCCGACCAGGGCCTCGCCGCGGTCCAGCCGTCGCGCCACCAGGGCCTCCTGCACCGCGTACGCGGTGGTCACGTCGAGGCCGGCGTCCGCGCCGAACTGCGCGACCGCGGTGTGCGACACGGCGGCCTCGTCGAGGCGGGCGGCGAGGGTGTCGATCACTTCGGGTCCTTTCCGGCGTCCCGGACCAGGTCCAGCGCCACGTCGACGATCATGTCCTCCTGGCCGCCCACCATCCGGCGGCGGCCCAACTCCATCAGGATCGTGCGTACGTCCACCCCGTAACGCCCCGCGGCGCTCTCGGCGTGCCGCAGGAACGACGAGTAGACGCCGGCGAAGCCCAGCGACAGCGTCTCCCGGTCCACCCGCACCGGCCGGTCCTGCAACGGGCGCACCAGATCCTCGGCGGCGTCCATCAGCGCGAACACGTCGCAGCCATGCTGCCAGCCGTTCAACTCGGCCACCGCGATGAACACCTCCAGCGGCGCGTTCCCCGCCCCGGCGCCCATCCCGGCCAGCGAGGCGTCCACCCGGCGCACCCCGTGCTCGACCGCGACGAGGCTGTTCGCCACCCCCAGCGACAGGTTGTGGTGCGCGTGGATGCCGATCTCCGTCGCGGGGTCGAGCACCTGCCGGTACGCGTCGGCCCGCTGCGCCACGTCCGCCATGGTGAGCCGGCCACCGGAGTCGGTGATGTAGACGCAGTGCGCCCCGTACGACTCCATCAGCTTCGCCTGCGCCGCCAGGGTGCCCGGGTCGGCCATGTGCGACATCATCAGGAACCCGGCCACGTCCATGCCGTTCTCCCGGGCCCAGGCGATGTGCTGCGCGGAGATGTCCGCCTCGGTGCAGTGCGTCGCCACCCGCACGCTTGTGACGCCGAGATCGTGGGCGGCCCTCAGGTCGGCGATCGTACCGATGCCCGGCAGCAGCAGCGTGGTCAGCTTCGCGCGGGTCAGCACGGACGCGGCAGCGCTGATCCAGTCGGCGTCGGTCGCGGCGCCGTGGCCGTAGTTGACGCTGGATCCGGCGAGGCCGTCGCCGTGTGCCACCTCGATCGCCGCCACCCCGGCGGCGTCCAGCGCCGCCGCGATCTCGGTGACCTGCCCGACCGTGTAGCGGTGCCCGATGGCGTGCATGCCATCGCGCAGGGTGACGTCCTGGATGTAGAGGTCGGTCACGACGAGGCCATCCGTTCGGCGGTGCGCAGCGCGGCGCTTGTCATGATGTCGAGGTTGCCGGCGTACGCGGGCAGATAGTGACCCGCGCCGGAGACCTCCAGGAAGACGGCGACCTGCAGGCCGGTGAAGTGCCCGCCGAGCGCCGGCACGTGCGCGTCCACCTCGGTGAACTGCACGTCCTGCTTGAGCCGATAGCCGGGCACGTACTGCCGCACCGCCGCCGCCATCGCCTCCACCGACGCGGCGATCGCCGCCCGGTCGGCGTCCACGTTCGGGCACAGGCAGTAGACGGTGTCGCGCATCAGCAACGGCGGCTCGGCCGGGTTCAGCACGATCACCGCCTTGCCGCGGCCCGCCCCGCCGACCACCTCGATGGCACGGGCCGTGGTCTCGGTGAACTCGTCGATGTTGGCGCGGGTGCCCGGCCCGGCCGAGCGGGAGGCGATCGAGGCGACGATCTCGCCGTACGCCACGGGCGCGACCGCGGCGACGGCCGCGACGATCGGCACGGTCGCCTGGCCGCCGCAGGTGACCATGTTGACGTTGCGCTCGCCCAGGTGGGCATCCAGGTTCACCGGCGGTACGACGTACGGGCCGATCGCGGCCGGGGTCAGGTCGACCACCCGGATGCCGTGCTGGCGAAGCACCGCGTCGTTGTGCCGGTGCGCGCCCGCGCTGGTGGCGTCGAAGACGATGCCGACATCGGCGAACTCCGGCATCGCGACGAGCCCGTCGACGCCCTTCGCGGTGGTGGCCACGCCGAGGCGGCGAGCCCGGGCCAGGCCGTCGGAGGCCGGGTCGATGCCGGCCATCGCCACCATCCGCAGCGACTCCGACAGCCGCAGCACTTTGATCATCAGGTCGGTGCCGATGTTGCCGGAGCCGATTACCGCCACGCCGGTGGTCATGCGTCACCCTTCGAGAAGCAGGCCCGGACGCTGCCCAGGCCGGAGATCCGAGCCTCGTACGCGGCACCCGGGGTGACCGTCACCATCGGCCCGAGCGCGCCGGACAGCACCGTGTCCCCGGCGCGCAGCGGCCGACCGTTCGTGGCGAGCGTCGCCGCCAGCCAGGCGACGGCGTGCAGCGGGTTGCCCAGGCACGCCGCCCCGGCTCCGACGGAGACCGGCTCGCCACCGTGCTCCAGCACCGCCCCGCACAGCCGCAGGTCGACGTCGCGCACCCGGCGTGGGGTGGTGCCCAGCACGTACCTGCCGCTGGAGGCGTTGTCCGCCACGGTGTCCACGATGGAGATATCCCAACCGGCGATCCGCGAGTCGACGATCTCGATGGCGGGCAGCAGATGGTCGGTGGCCCGCACCACGTCGGCGACGGTGACCTGCTCGTAGGAGAGGTCCCGGCCGAGCACGAACGCCACCTCCGCCTCGACGCGCGGTTGCAGCAGGCCGCGCAGGTCGACGTCGGCGCCGTCCGGGACGGCCATGTCGCCGAAGAGGACCCCGAAGTCGGGCTGGAAGACGCCGAACGCCTCCTGCACCGTCCGCGACGTCAGGCCCACCTTCGCGCCGACCGGCCGGCGGCCCTCGGCGAGCCAGGCCGTGACCTGTGCCTGCTGCACGGCGTACGCGGTCCGCAGGTCGCCGGCCGGCAGTAGGTCGTCGCGCAGCGGAGCCCGGGCAACCCCGGTGGCGTACGCCTCGCGCAGCGCCGCCGCCGCGGCTTCGATGTCGGCGCTCATCCGAGGTCCACGCAGACGTTGGTGAGTTCGGAGTAGAAGTGCAGCGAGTGCGTGCCACCCTCACGACCCACACCGGACGCCTTCACCCCGCCGAACGGGGTGCGCAGGTCCCGCAGGAACCACGTGTTCACCCAGACCAGGCCGGCGTCGAGCCGCGCCCCGGCCCGGTGCGCGCGGCCCACGTCGCGGGTCCACACGGTGGCGGCCAGGCCGTACTCGCTGTCGTTGGCGAGCGCGAACGCCTCGTCCTCGTCGTCGAACGGCGCGATGTGGCAGACCGGCCCGAAGATCTCCTCGCGGACCGTGCGGGCCTGCTGCCCAAGTCCGGTCAGGACGGTGGGCTGCACGTACGAGCCGCCGTCGCGATCGTCGCCGAACACCGGCACACCACCGCCGGCCAGCACTGTCGCACCCTCGGCGCGGGCCAGTTCGTAGTGGCCGAGCACCTTCTCCCGGTGCTTGGCGGAGATCAGCGGCATCGTCATCGTCGCCGCCTCCGACGGCCAGCCGAACGCCAACTCCTCGGCACGCTTCGCCAGTCGGGCCGCGAACTCGTCGAAGACCGGCCGCTGCACGTACAGCCGCTCGGTGCACAGGCACACCTGACCGCCGTTGGTGAAGCTGGACCGCACCGAGCCCTCGACTGCCGCGTCCAGGTCGGCGTCCGCGAAGACCAGCCCGGCGTTCTTGCCGCCCAACTCGAACGAGACGGCCTTCACGCCGTCCGCGGCGGAACGCATGATGGCCGAGCCGGTCGAGGACTCGCCGGTGAAGGTGATCGCGTCCACACCGGGGTGCCGGGTGAGCGCCTCGCCCGCCGAGCCGGGACCGAAGCCGTGCACCAGGTTGAACACCCCGTCGGGTACGCCGGCCGCGGCCATCACCTCGGCCAGCACGGTCGCCGACGAGGGCGTCTCCTCGCTGGGCTTCACGACCACGGCGTTGCCGCACGCCAACGCGGGCGCCACCTTCCAGGTCAGCAGCAGCAGCGGCAGGTTCCACGGAACGATGATCGCCACCACGCCGACCGGCTTGCGTACCGCGTAGTTCAGCGCCCGCCCACCGCCCGCCGTGACGGTGGTGAACGACTCCGTCGGCGTGGCCGTGATGACGTCGGCGAACGCGCGGAAGTTCGCGGCGCCACGCGGGATGTCCAGGGTGCGGGCCTGCGACACCGACTTTCCGGTGTCGGCGACCTCGGCCGCGACGAGGTCGTCGAAGCGGCGTTCCAATTCGTCGGCGACCCGGCGGAGTACGACGGCCCGTTCGCCCTCACCCATTGCGCCCCACGGCCCGCGCAGCGCAGCCCGTGCGGCGGCCACCGCCGCGTCCACCGTGGCGGAGTCCGCTTCGGCGACGTGCAGGATCGTCTCGCCGGTCACCGGCGACACCTTCGCGAACGGGGTGCCGCCGGTGACGAATTCACCACCGACGTAGTTGGGCAGCAGCAGGTCGCCGCTCGGACGGCCGTCGATCAGGCCGCTCGGCCAGCGGGTGGTACGCCCGGATGTCATGGCGGTCCTTATCGTTCGATCGTGGAGTCGGCGACGAGTGCCACGATGGCCGCGTCGGCCGTCGGCTCACCAGTCGCCGCGGCGGCTGCCTCGTCGGTGGCGACCAGCACGACGGTGCCGACGCCCACGTTGAGCGGGTCGATCGCGACGAGGTCGGGCCCGTCGGTGCGGGGCCGGACCAGCACCAGCCGGCGGCCCTGCAACGCCGGCAGGATCTTGTCCGGCCAGACCTTGGCGATGACCTCGCCGAGCATCATCAGGCGTCTCCCCGCAGGCTCGCCATGACCTCGCGGATCCGGGAGGCCTCCGGGTCCTCCAGCAGCGCGGCAGTGGTGGGGTGGGGCTTGGGGTACACCTGCGAGCTGCGCAGGTCGCCGTGTGCCCGGATGGCGGCCTCGCCGGAGGCGACGGCCTGTCGAACGGCCGCGAGGGTGCCCTGCACGGCGACGGCGAGGTAGCCGCTGGTCACCCGCTCCACGGCGATGCAACGGACGTCCGCAGTTTTGATCATGGCTTCGATTCCGGCGGACAGGGCGACGACGCCCCGGGTCTCGACGATGCCGATGGCGATGTCAGAAGGCATGTGCTGTTCTCCTTACCGGGTCAGTTGCCGACGAGACGGGGGTCGACGGCGAGCGCCGACACCGCGTCGCAGGGGCTGGCGAAGACGATGGAGTGGACCGTCCGGCTCTTGGCCTTGGCGGTCGCCTCGCCGATGTCGACGGCCTCCTCGACGGTGGCCAGGTCGCCGCGCAGCGCGACGGCGACGATGCCGCCGCCGAGGCGGACGACGCGGGTCACCTCGACCTCGGTGGCCTTCACCATCGCATCGACCGCGTCGAAGATGGCGGTGTAGCCCTCGGCCTCGACGAAGCCGGCAGCCATGTTCCGCATGGTTTCTCCTTTTCCAGTGTTTAGGGCAGGTTCCAGGACAGGACGGCGCCGCCGGTGCCCCAGAGCGGTCCGTACCCGTGCAGTTGCGCCGGTCCGGTCGCCGCCCCGGCGCCGGCGGCGAACGCCAGCGCGCGGAACTGGCTGTCGGCCTGCGCCTGGCGGGCGAAGTCCTCGCGGATCTTCAGCGCCTCGTCGACCTTGCCGGCGGTCAGCAGGTCCAGCACCCGCCGGTTCCAGCGGTCGTGCGCGGGGTCGCCGATGTGGTCCTCGTGCGGCTCGATCCACTGCTGGATCAGGCCGGACGACATGCCGGAGACCACGACGACGGCGGCGCGTACGCCGGCCTCGCGGGCCGCGGCGGCGCCGGCCGCGCCGACGTCGGCGAGCGTCTGCGCGTCGGCGTACAGGTTGCACGACACCTGTGACCAGCGCAGCTCACGGCCCGGGTCGAGCAGCGCCGAGGTGACGATGGTGCCGGTGTCGATCGGGAAGCCGTCGTAGCGGGTCCGCCGGGCCTGCATGCCGTCCTTCTGCACCTGGTCGGCCCACCGCTCGGTGAACGGCACGTCGAAGCGCAGGTCGTAGCGGAGCAGGCCGTAGTCGTAGGCGTACCAGTTCTCGTCGACGTGCTCGCCGCGCGGGTTCGGGTCGCACTGGAACTGGTGGCCCAGGACGGTGAACCACTGCGTGGACAGCAGCAGCACCACGTCGGGCTTGAGTCGGCGCAGTCGGTCGCCGACGTCGCGGGCGGCGCTGGCCAGGTCGGCCCAGCACTGCGCGGGCTTCTCCGCCAACAGGTGCGGCATGCCGGGCAGCAGCGCCCCGGCGATGATCCCGGTGTCAGGCACGGCGGTCTCCTTCGGGCGTCCACTCGACGACCGCGTTGCCGGTGCCGATGATCGTGCCGTAGCCCATGACGTCGCCGGGTATCTGCGGCCAGCCCATCGCGGCCAGCATCCAGGTGAGGCTGCCCGCCTTGGTCTCCGACGCGGTGGCCTCGATGTGCTCGGGGATCAACTCGCGCAGCGGCGCGGTCGGCCCGCGGCGGATCGCCTCCAGCAGCTTCATGTCCCAGCGGTACTGGTGGTTGTTGTACGGGTGCTCGCGTTCCATGTCCTCCGGCAGCTCCGGCTCCTCGTGCCAGTGCAGGTGCGACAGGGAGTTGGAGGCCAGCAGCACGGCGCGGCGGCCGGTGCGCTCCACGGCCCGGCGGGTCGCCTCGCCCAGCACCTCCATCTCCTCCAGCGACGCGTCGGAGTAGAAGTACGGGTTGTTGTTGGCCGACAGCGACACCACCGGGATGTCCCAGGCGGGGTTGACCAGGTGCAGCGCGCCGATCGTGGCGTAGTCCACCCGTACCCGTGGGTCCCGCAGTTTGCGGGTGACCAGGCCGAGGTCGCTGGCCTCGTCGGCGATGGCCTCGCCCAGCTCGACGTCGGAGCGGAAGTCGTAGGAGTACCGGAACAGGTGCGGGAAGATCGGCTCGACGGAGACGCCGCGCGGGTTGGGCACACAGTTGACGTGGTGACCGACCATCGTGATCCAGTGCGGGGCGTGCACGATCAGCACGTCCGGGCGGTGCACCTCGCGGATGCGCTTGCGCAGCCGCTCGTACGCCCAGCGCAGCACCTCCCAGCCGCCGGTGGAGCGCGGCTCGTTCTGCGGCGGGTTCTCCGCGTAGATCAGGTGCGGCGGGTGCGGGCTCATGATCCCGGCGACGATGCCGGCGCGGGCGGGCGCCTCCTGCGGCAGCCGCTCGGTGGTGCCGGTGCGGCCGACGCCGCCCGGACGGGCGGGCGCCACGGGCACCCGGAAGACTCTGCTCATGCCGGTCCCTCCCCGGTCGTGCCCCGGTCGGCCAGCACCCGCACGAACGTGCGCTCGTCGGGTTCGGCGCCGAGGATCTGCAGCCCGTCGTCGTCGAGGGCCAGTTGGTCGTCGGCCAGGCCGGCGTCGTGCCGGACCCAGGCCCGCAGGGGCGCGGGGTGCGTGCCGTGGATCTCCACGAGGGCGCCCTCGGCCAGGCCCGCGCCCGGTGCCACGTAGACGATCCGGCGCCGGCCGCGCTCACCGGCGTACGGCTCACGGTCGGTGGTGGTGACGCGCAGCCACCGCCGCTCCCCGCGCATCTCCTGCCGGGTCGCCGCGGTCGCGCCGAGGTCGACCCGGCCGTCGTCGTCGAGCCGCAGCCCGTAGCGGCGTTCGGCGTCGGCGGCGCTGAGGTATCCCTGCGTCACGTCGTCGGCGACCTCGGCGGGTTCGCGGTCGAGCGGGTCACCCCACCCGCCGCCGCCGGCGGACTCCATGACGAGGACGTCGCCGGCGCGCATGGTGAAGCCGGCGACCTTGCCGGGGGTCGCGAAGTCGACCCGCTCGCCGCTCGCACGGCGCACGAACGTGACGGTGGGGGCGCCGGGGCCGCCGTGGTGCAGACCGTACGGCGGCACCGTGGTGCGGTCGGTCTGCACGGAGTAGGCGCCGGTGCTGGCGAGCAGCCGGGTCTCGCGCCGGCTGCCGAGCCCACCGCGGCGCGTCCCGTCGCCGCACGAGCCGAGGCGCAGTTCGGACGCGTCGATGAGGATCGGGATCTCGGTTTCCAGCCGTTCGACGGACTGGATGGTGGAGATGTCCCCGAGGTCGACGGGGTTCATCGCGCTCGGCCCGTCGGATTCGAGGAATCCACCGTTGCCACCCGCGGGGTAGTCGTAGTACAGGTAGGGCCGGCCGGTGCGTTGGTCCACGCCGCCGATGAGGTTCTGGAAGGTGGTTCCGAATTGGTCGGCCGCGATGAGGTCGGGTGCGACCTGGCTCAACGCGGCCATGACGGCGGAGATGACGCGCTTGCGCACCTCGCTGTGCGCGTTGGCGGGGGCCGGGTAGGCGACGTGCACGACGGTGCCCTGCTCGGTGTGCACGCGCAGCGGGCGGAAGGCGCCGTGGTTGACCAGACCACCGGGGTCGAGCGCGCTCTTGACGGCGATGAAGACGCCGGCGACGGTCATCGCTCGCGAGGAGTTGACGACGGCGGCGACCTGTGTGGACGAGCCACGGAAGTCGGCGTCGATCTCGTCGCCGTCGACGGTGAGGACGCAGCGCACCAGCGCGGGGTCGTACCGGCCGTCGGTGTAGAGGTCGAGGTAGTCCTCGTAGCGGTAGACGCCGTCGGGCAGCTCGCGGATGCGGTCGCGCAGGCGCTGCTCGGTGCGGTCCATGTTGGCGGCGACGCTGTCGAGCAGCAGTTCGGCGCCGTATCGGCCGACGAGTTCGCGCAGCCGGCGCTCGGCGGTGTGGCAGGCGGCGATGCAGCTCTCCAGGTCACCGCGTCGCTCGTCGGCCATCCGCACGTTGGCGAAAAGGATGGCGTACGCGGCGGCGTTGGGACGGCCCTGCTCGATCAGCTTGATCGGCGGGATGCGCAGTCCCTCCTGGAGGATCTCGGTGGCCTGCCCGGAGACGCTGCCGGGGGTCATCCCACCGATGTCGGCCCAGTGCATGCGTACGCAGGGAAAGAGGAACAGCTCGTCGTCGACGAAGACCGGGGTGATCAGGGTGACGTCGTTGAGGTGGCTGCCGCCGCGGTACGGATCGTTGACGATGTAGAGGTCACCGGGGCGCATCTCGTCGGCAAAGTCGGCGAAGATCTCCGCGACGGAGGCCGGCATGGCGATGACATGCCCGGGCATGTCGCGCCCCTGGGCGACCATCTGACCCTTCGGGTCGAACAAGGCGCAGGAGAAGTCCTGCGCGTCCGCGATGACGGGGGAGTGCGCGGTGCGGAAGATCGTTTGGCGCATCTCGCGCACGATCGAGATCAGACCTTCGGTGACGATCTCGAGGTCGATCGGGTTCAACGTCTTGGTCATGCGACGCCTCATGTGTTCCGGCTCGTGGTGCCAAGTGGCTTGGCTCTGGCCTCCCGTGGACCACATTGTGGTCCGTGGTTTATATTATGAAACACTATCAAGCGAGAAAGTGGGAAGCAAGATGTCGCAGGCCGCAGGACCGCCCCCAGCTGCGGAGGAGCCCGTCACCCGGGAGTCCGGCACCCAGGCGCTCGACCGCGCCCTCAGCGTGCTGCTGGCCTTCCGCAGCGGGAGCGTCGAACGCAAGGTCAGCGACGTCAGCCGCGAGCTGGGACTGCACAAGTCGACCGCCAGCCGGTTGTTCCGGGCCCTGGCCGACACCGGCTTCCTGCAACGCAACGACGAGACCGGCGCGTACCGGCTCGGCGTCACCGTCTTCGAGCTGGGCGCCCGCTTCCTCTCCGGGCTCGACATGCACGCGCTGGCCCGGCCGCTGCTGCACCAGCTCGCGCAGGACCAGGGCGAGTCGGTCAACCTGTCCATCCGCGACGAGCTCGACGCGCTGTCGATCTACATCGAGCACGGCACCCACAACGTGCAGCTCGTCTCCCGCCTCGGCCGGCGCATCCCGCTGTGGTGCAGCGCGGCCGGCAAGGCGCTGCTGCTCGACCACGACGACGAGCAGATCCGTGCCCTGTTCGCCGACACCGAGTTCACGCCGCTGACCCGCAACACCGTTGCCGACCTCGACACGTTCGCCGAGCGGATGCACCAGGCCCGCGAGCAGGGGTGGGCGCTCAACGACGAGGAGAGCGAGGAGGGCCTGCGCGTCGTCGCCGCGCCGGTGCGCGACCAGTTCGGCCACGTCACCGCCGCGATCAGCGTCTCGGGGCCGATCTTCCGCCTCGACGAGGCCCGCGTCGCCGAACTGGCTGCCGCCGCCGTCCGGACCGCCGACGAGCTGTCGCGTCAGATGGGCCACGGCGTGGGCGCGATCTGGGGGCACTGACCAGCTCAGAAGTGTTCCTGCACGGCGTCGGGGTGCACCCGCACGTGCAGCAGGGCGGGGCCGGTGACCGGCAGCACCGCGTCGAACGCGGCGTCGGCACCGGCCTCGTCCGTCACCGTCCACGACGGCACGCCCAGTGCCCGCGCCACGGCGGCGAGGTCGCGTTCAGGGAAGCGGGCCAGCGCCGGATCCACCCCGCGTGGGCGCAGCTTGCGCACCTCCGCCCCGTACGCCGCGTCGTCTAGGACGATCAGCAGCACCGCAGCGCCCGTACGGGCCAGCGTGTCCAGCTCACCCAGCCCGGTGAGCAGGCTCCCGTCGCCCTCGAACGCCACCACCGGCCGATCCGGACGACCCACCGCGGCGCCCACCGCGAACGGCAGCCCCACACCGATGCTTCCGAAATCCCACGGGGCGATCAGCGCCCGGTCCACCGCAGGTGAGTCCAGCAGCAGGTTCGGCCAGCCGCCGAAGTGCCCCACCCCCACCACAGTGGTGCGGTGCCGCGGCAACCGCCGCGCGCACACCCGCAGGAACGCCCGCGGGTCGATCCGGTCGGCCGTCCGCAACGGGACCAGCCCGGCGAACGGGTCCGCCTCGGCCACCTCCCGCGCCAGCTCCGCCGAGCGCCACTGTGGCCGCGAGATCGGCGGCAGCGCGGCGGCCACCGCGGCGGCCACCGCCCCCGCGTCACCCACCACCTGAACGTCCACCGGCCAACGGGCGCCCAGCGCCGCCGCGTCGATGTCGACGCCCACCACCTCGGCCTGGGCGAACAGCCGGCCGTGGTCCGCCGTCCACCGGTTCAGCCCGGCCCCGAACGTCAGCACCAGGTCCGCCTCGCCCAGCACGCGCCGGGTCAGCGGCCGGGCCAGCCCACCGGCCACCCCCAGGCAGTACGGGTGGTCGGCGAAGACGCCCGCTCCCATCAGCGTGGTGGCCAGCACCGCCCCGCTGCGGTCCGCCAGCTCCCGTACCGCCGCCGCGGCAGCCTCTGCGCCCCGGCCGGCCAGCACGACCGGCCGCTCCGCCTTCCGCAGCCGCTCCGCGAGCATCACCACGTCGTCCGGGTGCGGGGTCGGCGGCCCCGACGGGCGCGGCCGGACCACCGCGACGGGCGGCGGCACGTCCTGCGGGACGTCCTCGTCCTGCAGGTCCATGGGCACATTCAGCACCACCGGCCCACGGGCCGATTCGGCCAGCCGGAACGCCGCCGCGACGTCCCGGACCGCGCCCGCCGCGCCCACCACCGGCACCACGCGGCCCGCCGTCGCCAGGGCGAACGGCTGCTGCGGGAAGTTCTGCACGTGCCCCGGGTCGCCGGGCGGGGTGTCGCCCGCCACCAGCACAAGCGGGGTGCCCGCCTGGCGGGCGATCGTCAGCGCGGCGCCCGCCACCGCCAGCCCCGGCCCCTGGGTCACCGTGGCCACCGCGCACCGCCCGGACGCGCGGGCGTACCCGTCGGCCATCATCACGGCGGCGTTCTCGTTGCGGGCAGCGACGAACCGCACGCCGTGCCGGTCCACCAGGTCGTTGACGAGGAACATGTTGGCGTCGCCCAGCAGGCCGAACACCGTGTCGACGCCGTGTGCGACAAGCGCGTCGGCCAGCAACTCGTACACCTTCACCGCTGCTGGCCCTTCGGGTAGGCGCCGGCCGGTCGCAACGCGACGCTGAGGGCACCCAGGTACGAGTCGTTCGCGGCGGCCTCGAACCGCGGCCCGGCCAGGCGCGCGGCCCGCTTCGTCATGGACCGGCCCACCGGCGACACCGCCAGCAGCCGATCGACCACCGCGTCACACGCCGCGCCCAACTCGTCCGCCGGCACCGCCGCCGTGACCAGGTCGTGGCGCAGCATCTCGGCCGGGTCGATCCGGTCACCCAGCAGCAGCCAGCGCTTCGCCCGGTCCGCACCCACCAGGTCGGCCAAGATCGCCATGCCGCTCCAGGTCAGCGGGATGCCGAAGGTGACCTCCGGGAACGTGAAGAAGCAGCTCTCCGCCGCCACGCGGACGTCCGCGGCCAGCCCGAGCACCGCGCCGGAGCCGATCGCCGGACCGTTGAACGCGGTCACCGTCGTCTGCTCCAACCGGTACCAACGCTCCACCAGCTCGGCCGTACGGCGCTGCACGTGCATGGTGGCGGACGCGTCCAGGGTGGCCAGCTCGTCCAGGTCGGTGCCGGCGCAGAACGCCGACCCAGCGCCGGTGAGCACCACCACCTCCACCTCGGAGTCACGGCCCACCTCGTGCAGCACGTCCTCGAACCGGGCCAGCATCGCCAGGTCGAAGCTGTTGCGCCGATGCGGGCGGTTCAGCGTGATCCGGGCCAGCCGGCCCGCTCGGTCGAGCAGCACGGAAGACCCGGAGGACGGTTCGGTGATCATGGTGACTCCGAGGTGAGTAGGGCGCGGTCCACCAGGGCGGCGGCGTGACCGACGTACGACAGCGGGTCCAGCAGCCCGGCGACGTCCTCGCCGGGCAGGGCGGCGGCGACCTGCGGGTCGGCGCGCAGCACGTCGGCGAACGGGCGGTCCTGCTCCAGGCTGTCGCGCACCACCCGCATCACCAGGTGGTGAGCCTCCTCGCGGCCCAGCGTGCCCGCCAGCCGCAGCATCACCGCCTCCGACAGCACCAGCCCGCCGGTGATATCAAGGTTGGCGCGCATCCGGTCCGGATTGACGCCCAGGTCGCCGAACACCTCGACCAGGCGCTCCAGGGCGCCGCCGATGAGGATGAAGCACTCCGGCAGCAGCTTCCACAACGTCATGCCGACGCCCATGTCCCGGTCGTCCTGCGCGACCATCGTCTGGAGGGCCAGCGGCACCTGTGCACGGAGCGTGCCGGCCGCCGCGATCACCGCCTCGCAGCGGATCGGGTTGCGCTTGTGCGGCATCGTGCTGCTGCCTACCTGGGTCGCGCGCTGCGGCTCGTACGCCTCGCCGATCTCGGTGCGGCCCAGGAAGTACACCTCGCGGGCCAGCTTCTCGCCGCTGGCCGCCACCAGGCCCAGCACCATCAGGCACTCGGCGAACCGGTCCGAGGTGGCGTGCCACGGGGTGTCCGCCACACCCAGGCCCAGGTCCTCGGCGACGATCCGCTCCAGCGCAAACGCCTGCGGCCCGTACCCGGCCATCGTGCCCGCCGCCCCGCCCATGCTCGTCACGAGCAGCCGGGCGCGCAGTTCCCGGAGCCGGTCGCGGTGGCGCTGCAACTCGCTCTGCCACACCGCGCAGCGCAGCCCGAACGTCGTCGGCAGCGCCTGCTGCCCGTGCGTACGCGCCGGCATCGGGGTGCTGCGGTGCCGCAGCGCCAGCCGGCGCAGCAGCCGCACCAGCTCGTCGAGTTGGCGTCCGACGATGTCCAGGCCGGCGCGGGCACGCAGCACGAACCCGGTGTCCATGATGTCCTGTGTGGTGGCGCCCAGGTGCACGTACCGCCCCGCGTCGCCGGGGCACGCCGCGGTCAGGGCGCGCACCAACGGCACCAGCGGGTGCACGGTGTCCGCGGCGTCGGAGGTCAGCGCCGCCGTGTCCAGCTTCTCCAGCCGGGCCGTCGCGGTGATCGCCTCCGCGGCGGAGTGCGGGATGATCCCGAGTGACGCCTGACCGCGGGCGAGCGCGGCCTCTACGTCCAGCCAGGACTGCATCAGCTGCCGGTCGTTGAACACCCCCCGCATCTCGGCGTTGCCGAAAAAGCTGGTGACGGTCAGCGAGTCGAGGAAACAGGACCCCAGGTGCATCAGTTCTCCCCCTCGAACAGCGCCAGCGCGGCGCGCCGGTCGACCTTGCCGGACGGCAGCAGGGGCAGCCCGGCGACCGCGCGTACCCGTGTGGGCAGCTTGTGTCGGGCCAGCCGCCCGGCGGCGGCGGCGAGCACCACCTCGGGGTCGAGCCGGGCGTCGGGCGCGGCGACCAGCAGCGCGCCGACCTCCTCACCCCAGCGCGCCGACGGCACGCCGAGCACACACGCCTGGCCGACGGCGGCGTCGTCGAGCAACACGGCCTCCACCTCCGCCGGGCTGACGTTCTCGCCGCCACGGATGATGAGCTCCTTGACCCGGCCGGTGAGCGTGAACACCCGCTCGGCGGTCAGCGCGCCGAGGTCGCCGGTGCGCAGCCAGCCGTCGTCGGTCAGGGCCGCGGCGGTGGCGTCGGGGTCGTCGACGTACCCGGCCGCGACCGACTCGCCGCGGACCAGCAGCTCACCCGGCTCGCCCGGCGGCACGGCGTGCCGGGTGCCGGGCCGCACCACGGCCGCTTCCAGGCCGGGCACGATCCGGCCGACGGTCAGGCCGACCGGGGCGCAGCTGCCGTCGCCCGGGTCGACGCTGATGGTCGGACCCGCCTCGGTCTGGCCGTAGACGACGGCGGCGCGGTCCAGGCCCAGCACGCGCACGGTGCGCTCGCGCAGCGCGGGCGGGCACGGCGCGCCGCCGAGGAAGCCGACCCGTAGCGAGGACAGGTCCCACCGGCCCGGCTCGCGCTCGACCCGGTCGGCGAGCATCGTGGCCATCGTCGGGACGGCCTGCACCACGGTGCAGCGGTGCCGCTCGATGAGGTCCAGCACCGTCTCCGAGCGGAACCGCCGCGTCGACACCCAGAGCGCCCCGGTGACCAGGGCGAGCACGGCGCCGCTGCTCAGCCCGGCGGCGTGCGCCAGCGGCAGCGGTGAGGCGAGGATGTCGGCCGGGCGCAGCCCGGCCGCCTGGGTCGTCCACTGCGCGTTGCGCACCAGGTTGCGGGCGCTCAGCGCCACCATCTTGGCGGGGCCGGTGGAGCCGGAGGTGAACTGGATGTTCAGCACGGCATCGGCGTGACCGGTCGGTGCCGGTGCCGGGTCGGCCCAGCCGGTCAGCGCCGCGAGCGCGCCCCGACCGCCGTCGTCGTCGAGCGTGTGGATGCCGTCCGGCGCGTACGGCGTACCGGCCAGCGCGGCGGCCGCCTCGGCGGGCGCGTTCCGGTCGCGGATCCGCGCGGCCACGAACAGCCGGCGCGGCCGGGCCCGGGCCACCGCCTCGGCCAGCTCCGCCGCGGTGAGGCCCGGGTGCAGCGTGACCAGGGCGGCGCCGCGCCAGGCCGCCGCCGCGAGCAGCGTCAGCCAGGCGAGGCTGTTCTCCGACCACACCGCGATCCGGTCACCGCGACCGATCCCCTGGGCGGCCAGGACGGCTGCGCCCCGGCCCGCCAGCTCGGCGAACTCGGCGTGCGTGACCGGGCGGTCCAGCTCCGCGAACGCGTACAACGGCCGGTCCGGGCACCGGGTCGCCCCGTCGAGCAGGACGGCGTCGAGAGCGAGGTGCGACATGGGTCAGTCCCGGGTGAGCAGCAGGTTGCCGTGCTCGTCGGCGGCGCCGCGCCAGCCGGCCCCGACGACGGTGGTGCTGCCGTTCTCGCGCACCACGGCCGGGCCGGTCACCGTGTCGCCGGGGGCCAGTTCGGCCCGTCGCCACACCGCGGCGTCCACCCAGCCGTCCAGCCCGTACAGCCGGGTTCGGCCCGGCTCGGCCCTGCCGGCGGACGGTGCGGCGAAGCGCACCTCCGGGCTGGGCCCGAACGCGGTGAGCCGACAGTTGACGATCTCCGCCGGGTGGCCGGTACGCACGTAGGCGTACCGCTCGGCGTACGCGTCGTGGAAGGCCGCGACCAGGTCCTCGGCCCGGGTGGGCAGGTCGTCCACCGCGACGGCCAGGTCGTGGCTCTGCCCGCGGAAGCGCATGCCCACGGTCAGGGCGAACGACACCTGGTCGGCCTCGATGCCGTCCTCCGCCTTGAGTTGCGCCCGGGCGGCGTCCTGTAGCTCCGCGACGGCCTCGCGCGCCGCGGCCAGCCCCGGCTCGTCGGCGCCCACCAGGACGGTACGCACGTAGTCGTGCCGGGCGCGGGCCGTGACGAACCCCAGCGCCGAGAAGTTGCCCGGCACCGGCGGCACCAGCACCCGGCGGATGCCCAGCTCGTCGGCGAGCGCCGTGGCGTGCATCGGCCCGGCCCCGCCGAACGGCATCAGCACGAAGTCGCGCGGGTCGTGCCCGCGGGCCACGGAGATCTCCTTGATCGCGCTTGTCATCTTGATGGTGGCCAGCCGCAGGATGCCGTGTGCCAGCTCCATCTCGTCCAGCCCGAGCTGCCCGGCGAGCGCCGCCGCGGCAGCCGCCGCCGGCGCCCGGTCCAGCAGCACCTCGCCGCCCAGGCTCTCCTGCGGGTCGAGGTGCCCGACCAGCAGGTGCGCGTCGGTGGTGGTCGGCTCGGTGCCGCCACGGCCGTAGCAGGCCGGGCCGGGCGTGGAGCCCGCGCTGCGTGGCCCGATCCGCAGCTCGCCGCCGAGGTCGCGCCATGCGATGGAACCGCCGCCCGCCCCGATCGTGTTGATCTCCACCTGGAAGGTGCGGTTCGGGTACCCGGCGATCGTCCCGTCGCTTGTCATCAGCGGCGAGCCGCCCTTGATCAGGCAGACGTCGGTGCTGGTGCCGCCGATGTCGCAGGTGATCACGTTCGAGTGTCCGGCCAGGCCCGCCACGTGGACGGCGGCCGCGACACCGCCCGCCGGGCCGGAGAGCGCCAGGTTGATCGGCAGGCGGCTGGCCTCGTCGGTGGAGACGACGCCGCCGCTGCTGGTCATGATGGACAGCGGGTGCACATACCCGGCGCTGGCCAGGGCGGTGCCGAGCCCGCGCAGGTAGTCGGCGACGGCGCCGCGGACGCTGGCGTTGAGCACCGTCGTGGCGAACCGCTCGTACTCGCCCTGCTCCGGCACGACGTCGGAGGAGACCGTGCAGACCAGGTTCGGGTGGCGTTCGGCGAGCCGCTGCGCGGCGGCCCGCTCGTGGGCGGGGTTGCGGTACGAGTGCAGCAGGCAGACCGCGACGGCTCCCGGCCCGGCGGCTGCCACCCGGTCCAGCACCTCGTCCAGGTGGCCGGGGTCGAGTGGTTCGGTGACCGAGCCGTCGGCGGCGACCCGCTCGCGCAGCGCGTGCCGCAGCGAGCGGGGCGCCAGCGACGGGCGGGCCGCCTCCTTGACGCTGTAGAGCTGCGGGCGGTGCCCGAGGCCCATCTCCAGTACGTCGCGGAAGCCGGCGGTGGTGACCACGCTGACCGGGTCGCCGGACCCCTCCAACAACGCGTTCGTCACCCGCGTGGTGCCGTGCACGAAGCGGTCCACCGTGTCCAGCGAGACGCCGAGCTTGGCGAGTCCTTCGAAGATCGCGGCCGCGGGGTCGTGCGGCGTCGACAGCGTCTTCGCCTCGGCGAGCCGTGCGGTGGCCGGCTCGTAGACGATCACGTCGGTGAACGTGCCGCCGATATCGACGCCGATGCAGAGCATGCGGGGGGTGCCTTTCGTGGGAGGGGGACCGTCAGAAGGTGACGCCGTAGCGGCGCAGCGTGGTACGCGTGACGGTCCGCAAGATCCAGTCGAAGAGGTAGCCGAGCAGGCCGAGGGCGAGGATGCCCACGAAGACCCACTCGGTCTTGGCGTAGTTGCGGGCGGTCCAGATCAGCGAACCCAGCCCGCTCTGCGCCGCGACGATCTCCGCGGAGACGATCGTCAGGAACGAGTTGCCCATGGCGAGCCGAGCGCCGGTGACGACGTGCGGCACTGTGGACGGCAGCACCACCGACACGAGGCTCTGCAGCGGCGAGGCGCCCAGGGCGCGGGCCGCCCGCAGTCGCAGATCGTCGACGGCCAGCACCCCGGCCAGGGTGTTGAGCGCGACGATGAAGACGGTGGTGTAGAAGATCAGCGCGACCTTGGACGCCTCGCCCGGGCCGAGCCAGATGATCGCCAGCGTGACGAAGGCGATCGGTGGCACGAACCGGAAGAACTGGATGTACGGGTCGAGCATCAGTCGCAGCCAGGGGATGCACCCCATGAGCAGCCCCACCGGCACGCCGATCACGACGCCGAGCGCCCAGCCGGTCAGGATGCGGGTCGACGAGGCGCTGATCGAGGCCCACAGGGTGCCGTCGCGGATCAGGTCGACCGCGCCGTTCCAGGTCAGCATCGGCGACGGCAGGAAGAACGCCGTGTAGTTGCGGCTCACCAGGTCCCAGACGGCGATGCCGAGGGCCACCGAGAGCACCGACAGCCCGACCCGGGTCAGCTGGGGTCGCATGGTTCGCCGGCGTGCCGGGTGGCGCGGTCCGACGGGGGTGGGCGCCGGGTCCGTACGCACGTCGACGGTCATCGTCCCGCCCCTTTCTGGTCGCTGGTCGGCCGGCCGTCGTGCCCGTCGTCGAGCCCCTGGGCCCGCAGGGTCCGGGCCACCTCCTCGCCGATGTCCTCGCGCAGCTGCCGGAACAGGGCGGCGCTGGCCGGGTCGGTGAGGTCACGCGGCCGGGGCAGGTCGCACGGGTACACGTTCTTGATGGCGGCGGCGGGGCCGGCGGTCATGGTGACGATGCGGTCGCTGAGCAGGATCGCCTCGCCGATGTCGTGGGTGACGAACAGGATGGTGGCGCCGGTGTCGCGCCAGATCCGGTCCAGCTCGACCTGCATGACCAGCCGGGTCTGGGCGTCCAGCGCCCCGAACGGCTCGTCCATGAGGATGACGGAGGGCTCGTTGGCGAGCACGCGGGCGAGCTGCGCCCGCTGCCGCATGCCGCCGGAGAGCTGGCTGGGGAACCGGTCGGCGCTGTGGCTGAGCCCGACCATCGCCAGGTAGCGGTCCTCGACGGCGGTGCGCTTCGCCTTCGGCATGTTCCGCATCCGGGGGCCGAACGCGACGTTCTGCCGGACGGTCAGCCAGGGGAACAGCGCCTCCGCGCTCTGGAACACCACGCCGCGCGCCACGTCCGGCCCGGTGACCGGAGCGCCGCCGCAGGAAACCTCGCCGCTGGCCGGGGTGACGAACCCGGCGACCGCGTTGAGCAGGGTGGACTTGCCGCAGCCGGAGGGCCCGAGCAGGCAGATGAACTCGCCCGCCGCGATGTCGAGTGTCGCGCCACGCACCGCGTCGAAATCGCCGAAGCGGATGTCGACGTCGCGTAGGGAGACGGGGTCCCCGCCCCGGCCGGTCGAGGACGACCGGCCGGTCGGGGACGCCGTACGCGTGCCGTGGGGCGTCACGCCACGCCCCTGACCATCACCGTCGCAGGGTCAGCGGCCTTCTCCACGATCTTGCTGTCCTGCTGGAACTTGGCGATCTCGGTGTAGCGCTGGAGGTCCTCGTCGGTGAAGTCGCGGACCTTGCACTCCACGCCCTGCAGGAGGTTCTGGGCCTCGGCCGCCGGGACCTTGATCGCCTTCTCGGTGACCGCGCCGGCCTTGGCGGCGTCGGCGGTGAGCTGCTCGCACGCCTTGCCGACGGTGTCGACGACCTTCTTGGCGGCGTCCTTGTTCGCCTCGTACCAGGCGCCGTCGACGCCGATCACGAGGTTGTAGACGTAGCCGATGTCGCCGCTGGTGAGCAGCACCTTGCCGCCGTTCGCCACACCGCGCGACGGCCACGGCTCCCACATGATGTAGCCGTCGACGTCGCCGCGCTGCAGCAGCGCCGGCATCTCGGCGGGGGAGGCCTTGACGAACTCGACGGCGTCACGGCTGATGCCCTTGGCCGCGAGGACCTTGTTGGTGGCGTACTCGTTGACGGTGCCGGGCACGACGCCGTACTTCTTGATGGCAGCGACGTCGTTGATGCCGGAGCGGGCGACGAGCTTGATGAAGCTGGGCGACTGGGAGAAGACGGCCAGGCCCTTGATGTCGCCACGGGTGGCCCGGTTGAGCAGGCTGGACTCGGTGCTGGCGGTCACCTGGCCCTGCTTGGCCAGGATCGCGTCCAGGCCGCCGGTGCCCTCCTGGAACTGGGTCACCGTCACGTTGACGCCGGCCGCGGCGAAGAGCTTGTCCTGGTCGGCCAGGTAGATGGGGGAGTACGCCGGGTCGACGCCCACCCCGAAGGTGACATTGGCGGACGGTCCGGTGGCGGCGCCACCGGCCTCGTCGACCGTCTGGTTCTCGGCGCACGCGGCGCCGGAGACCGTTATCAGCAGAGCCGCGGCCGCTACCCGCAACGTTCGCATCTTCATGGCTACCTCAGTCTCCGACTGGCTCATATGGTGGTCCGTGTTGCTCAATGTGGGACGGTACTGTGCTGCCGCGCACACCGTCAAGGGATCACGGCCCGCTGACCAGCGGTTGGACACAATCCCCCTCACGATCGAGGTTGCTCATGACCCCCAGCGCGGGCCCCGAAGTGCCCGATGACCGTTTCTGCCCCGACGCGCTACGCCGCTGGCGGCACACCGCCGAGCGGCGGTGGATCAGCGGCGACGCGTTGCTCTACGCCCTCGGCGTCGGCGCCGGGCAGCGCGACCCCGCCGCCGAGTTGCGTTTCACCACCGAGAACTCCGCCGGCCACCCACACGCGGTCCTACCGACGTTCGCGGCCCTGCTCGCCGCCGATCCGCCCCCGCTCGGCGACCCGGCGGCCGTCCGCCACGCCGAACAGTCCCTGTGGCTGCACCGCGAACTGCCCTCCGCCGGTACGGCCCGCGTCTCCGCCGCCGTCACCGCCGTGTACGACCAGGGCAGCGGCGCCCTGGTCCGCGTCGTCTCCCGGATCCGTGACGTCCAGGGCCGCCCGCTCGCCACCGCCGTCGCCGGCTTCTTCGTCATCGGCGCCGGCGGCTTCGGCGACGACCGTGCACCCGCGCCCGCCTGGCTGGCCCCCACCGGGCCGCCCGACCACGAGATCCGCTACCCGGTGCCCGCCGACCAGGCCCTGCTCTACCGGCTCAGCGGTGACCGGAATCCGCTGCACAGCGATCCGACGGTCGCCGCACGTGCCGGTCTGCCCCGGCCGCTGCTGCACGGGCTCTGCACGTACGGCTACGCGGGGCGTGCGCTGCTGCACACGGTGGCCGGATCGGACCCGGCTCGGCTGCGTCGCGTCGACGCGCGCTTCACCGCACCCGTGTATCCGGGTGACACCCTGACGATCCGCGTCTGGCGCCACCGCCACGGCGCTGCCTTCCAGGTCGTGGACGGCGCCGGCCGGGTCGTCCTCGACCGGGGCGTCGCCCGGGTGCGGCCACCCTCGGCTGAGTCCTGAGAGCGTATCCGGGGCTCCGCCGGAAGCTGAGCTCCGGGGCCCGCTCCTAGCGGAGCACCTGGGCGGCAGGCCTCCAGGACGACTGGCCGATGGGCATGTCGGCCATCCAGATGTCAGCCAGCTCGGCGAGCGGGACGTCGAGGGCCTGGCTGAGGCACACCACGGTGCCGAACGCCGGCGCGGGAAGGCGGCCCGCCTCGATCTTGCGCAGCGTCTCGGGGGAGATGCCGGCTGCCAACGCCACCTCGACGAGGCTGCGGCCGCCCCGCGCGGTCCGGAGGGCGGCTCCGAGGCGCTGACCCGCGGCGATCTGTTCGGCGGTGAGGGGTTGGCGAACCATGCCTGCAGGATAGTCCTTCCGGTGCGCCGCCGAACTGGCGTGGTATAAAAATACCGCTAACGGAGAGGGAGGCTGTCGTGATCGAGCTCAAGTCCGCCGAGGAGATCCGCCGGATGTCGGTGGCCGGCCAGTTCGTCGGCGAGCTGCTTGCCGAGCTGAGCGGCGTCGCCGCGGTCGGCGTCAACCTGATGGACCTCGAACACCACGCCCGCCGCCGGATCGCCGAACGCGGCGCCGAATCCTGCTACTGGGACTACGCCCCGTCGTTCGGTCGGGGCCCCTTCCGCAACGTGTTGTGCCTGTCGGTGAACGACGCGGTGCTGCACGGCCTTCCGCACGACTACGTCCTGCGAGACGGTGACCTGCTCAGCATCGACATGGCGGTCGGCATCGACGGGTGGGTCGCCGACTCCGCGCTGTCGGTAATCGTCGGCACCCCCGACCCGGCCGACGAGAAGCTGATCGAGGCCACCGAGGTCGCACTGGAGGCAGGCATCGCCGCCGCCCAGCCCGGTGGCCGCCTCGGCGACATCTCCGCGGCGATCGGCGAGGTCGCCCGCTCCTACGGCTACGGCGTCAACGCCGAGTTCGGCGGCCACGGCATCGGCCGCACCATGCACGAGGCCCCGCACGTCTCCAACGACGGCCGCCCCCGTCGTGGCCTGAAACTCGACCCCGGCCTCACCATCGCCATCGAGCCCTGGCTCTGCCGCTCCACCAACAAGATCAAGTTTGACGAGGACGGCTGGACGATCCGCTCCGCCGACGGCTCCCGCACCGCCCACTCCGAACACACGGTAGCCATCACGGCTTCCGGCCCCCAGGTCCTGACTCGCCGCCCCACGCGGGGCACCACCGCGGCCGACCCCACCAAGCGGTCCGCCGCGACCTCCTGACCCCTGCCCGCCTGAGGGCTGGGCTGCGCGGGAACGCCGATCAGTGCTGGGGCTCAGCTGACCGGGGTGGCGGCGGGCTACGCGGGGATCGCCGATCCGTATCCGACCTCGATGATTCGACGCGTGGTCTCGGCGTAGGCGTCCGGACCGACGGGCGCGAACGTGCCGAGACCGTCGACGTACCTGTTGAACATGCAGAACGCCGCCGCGATCAGGACGGTGTCGTGGATCTCCAGGTCGGTGGCGCCCTCGGCGCGGGCGTCGGCGACCAGCTCGGTGGTGACGTTGCGGCCGCTGATCTGGACGGCGCCGGCGATGCGCAGCAGTGCCCGCAGCTTGGCCGAGATCGGGGCGTTGTCGAGGTCGGCGCGCACCTGGTCGACAAGCGTCATGCCCTCGTCGAGTTGCGCCGCGGCGAACGCCGAGTGTGATGCGCAGCAGAAGGTGCACTCGTTGCGCCCGGAGACGTACGCGGCGATCAGTTCCCGCTCGCCGGCCGGGAGCGAGTGCGGTGCGCGCAGCAGCACCTCGGCCAGTTCGTTGAGCGGCTTCGCCGTCTCCGGGCGGTATCGCATGGGGCCGGTGATGCCGGGAAACTGCTTCTCGTCGACACCGAGATCAATGTGCGCCATGGTCGTCAACCCTTTCCGCCCGTGCGCGGTGGGCCCAGTCGGACGACGCCTCCGCTCAGACGACTGCCCGTGTGGGGCGGCGAGACCGCCGCGCGACAATGCTCCCACCCGGCCCGTCGGGGGCGTTTCTCCGATCGTGCTCTCCCCGGCGACCCGGCGACCCGGCGACCCGGCGACCCGGCGACGCGGTGACGCGGTGACGTGGCAGCCCGGCGGCTGCCGCCGTACTCCGGAAGGGGTTCAGGAGGGCGGGGACCCGTCGGTCGCGGCGGGCGGTGCCGCCGCCACCGGACTTCGGCCCCGCCAGGTGTCGTGTTCGAGCAGGCGCAGCCGCTCCTCCTCGCCCTCGGCCATCTGCCTGGTGGCGTACCGCATCAGCGGTGGTGTCATCAGCGAGGTGACGATGGCGACAAGGACGACGACCGTGTACATGGCGGTGTTCAGGACGCCGAGGCGCAGGCCGGTGAGCGCGACGATCACCTGGATGACACCGCGGGCGTTGATCCCCGCGCCGAGGGCCACCGCCGACCATCGGTCGAGCCGGCCGATCCACGCGCCGAGGAACGCCCCGGTGAACTTGCCGACGACTGCCACGACCAGCATGGCGAGCCCGGTCAGCAGCACGGCTGGCTCCACCAGCGCGGTGAGATCCATCCGCAGGCCGGCGGTGGCGAGGAAGATCGGCGCCAGGACCGACAGCACAATCGCCCGCAGCGGCGCGAGGAGCACCTGGGCCGACCGGGTGGTGGCGATGAGGATCCCCGCGATAAGCGCGCCGAAGAGCGCCTCCATGCCCAGCGAGTGTGTGATGACCGCGCCGACGAGCACGATGATGACGGCCGAGGCCACCGCCGAACCGGAGTCGCCCGAGCGGGCCGCGCGTTCCATGACGCGGCGGACCAGGACGCGGCCGACGGTGGCCGCGAACGCCACGAACCCGATCAGATGCCCGATGGCGAGGCCGACGGTACCGGCGGTCAGGCCAACCGTCGCGGCGGCGGCCACGAGTGAGAGCAGGAGCCACCCGACCACGTCGTCGATGACGCTGACGGCGAGGGTGAGCTGACCGATGTCGCGGTGCAGCAGACGCATGTCCGAGAGCGTCTTGGCGATAACGGGTACGGCGGAGACGCAGATCGCCACCCCGACGAGGAGCGCGAACGTCCACCGCTGCGCGTCAGGTGTGTCCGACACCGAGGCCGGGATCAGCAGACCCAGGCCGATGCCCAGAGCGAGCGGGATCAGCAGCCCACAGACGGCCACGGCGGTGGCCGCCCGCCGGTGGCGGCGCACCACCGTCAGGTCGACGTGGGTTCCGGTGACGCCGACGAGCAGCAGGAGGCCGAGCTGCGCGACGGCGTCCAGCAGGTGCATCTGCGCCGAGTCGTCGGGTAGCAGCCATCCGGTGATCCCCGGGACGAGGTGCCCCAGCAGGGACGGGCCCAGAATGACGCCGGTGAGCAGCTCGCCGACCACTGCGGGCATGCCGAGTCGTTCGGCGAGCGCGCCGAGCAGACGTGCGAGCAGCAGCAGGACGGTGATGGCGGCGAGGAACACCAGGAGCTGATGGTGGGCCAGAGGTGCCGGAGCGGCGGACAGGACCACGGGGGCGACCTCCTCGGCGGATGCGTCCCACAATTCTCCGCCCCGGGACGCGTCGCCGACGTCTCCGGAGGTGCCCTCCCGGTCGATGCCGACGTGCTCCGATGCCGCTTCTCTGCGCGGCTCGTCGCGCCGTCAGCGCGGGGTCAGGAGCCGGCGGGCGGGACCGACACGAGAGCCGCCGGAGGCGCGTCGTCCACTGTGGTGCGGGGCACCGGCACGGTGGGCGACGATGTGGTCGGCCGGGTGGTCACCTCACCCACGGGGATCGGCCCGTCGCACGACGCGCAGACCATCACCAGCTCGACGGGGTGGCCGCAGGTGGTGTGGACGCTCTCCCGCTCCGGTGGCCCGGTCCCGGCGCTGTGCTTGTCGCCCCACTGCATCAGCGCGGTCAGCACCGGCGCCAGCTCCCGGCCCCGGGGAGTCAGCCGGTATTCGTGCCGCAGTGGACGGTGCTTGTAGGGCACCCGCTCGAAGATGCCCGCCTCGACGAGGGTGTTGAGGCGTTGGGCGAGGACATTGCGCGCCATCCCCAGGTCGCTGAGGAACGAGTCGAAGCGGCAGTCGCCCACCATCGCGTTGCGGATGATGAGTAGCGTCCAGCGCTCGCCGACGATCTCGAGAGCGCGTGCGATAGAGCAGTCCTGTCCGTACCCGCGTCGAGACATTGAGTTATCGTAGTGCCCCTTCGGCCGGGGGAGCTGTGGGAATTGCCGCATCTCACGCGTCCACCCGTCGGGCCGGATGGCTGCCACCGTGTCGGAGCAGCAGCGCCGCCAGCGCCCCGACCACGGCAAGGCCGGCGGCGACGGCGAACGCGGTGTGCAGGCCGTCCGCCACCCGCTCCGGTGCCGCCGGTGCTCCGGCCGCCGTCTGGTGCGCGACGAGAACGGCCGACACGATGGCGAGCCCGATGGCCCCACCCATGCTGAACGAGGCGTCGGTCAGGCCCGAGGTGGTGGGCGAGTCGGCGTCGGTGGCGCCGAGGGTCACGGCGATCTGCGCGGCCACGAAGGCGGCTCCCGTGCCCACGCCGATGACCGGCAGCACGCTGAGGATGTGCCCGGCGGCCAGTGGGCCAGGGACCATTGTCAGCGCCAGCAGGCCGGCACACACCATGGCCATGCCGACCATGGCGACCGTCCGCAGCCCGTGCCGCAGTGCCACGGCCTGACCGGCGTACGAGCCGATGACCGATGGCAGGGTCAGCGCGACCATCAGGATGCCGAAGCGGCTCGCGGAGAAACCCAACGACTCCTGGCTGTAGAGGGCGATAAGCAGCAACACGCCGTCGACGATCGTGCCGGCGGCGAACAGCACGACGAGGCCGGCAAGTCGGGTGCGGGATCGCAGCAGTCCGGGGCGTACCAGCGGACGGGCGGCTCGTGACTCGACGGTCAGGAAGAGCAGGAGCAGCATGATCGCGCCGGCCAACCGCAGCAGGTCGGCGACGGCAGAGCCGTTGGGGGTGAACGCGCCGACGATCGTCCAACCGAACAGGGCGAGGGCGCTGACCAGGATCGCCGCGCCGACCACGTCCAGCGGACGTCCCGAGGGAGCGCACCTGTCGGCGGGTAGGAGTGGGACGAGGAGCGCGGCGGCGATACCCACTGGCACGTTCAGCAGGAACACCCAGCGCCAGCCGGGCCCGTCGGTGAGCACCCCGCCCAGCAGCAGCCCGGAGGTGCCGCCGAAGGCCCCGATCAGGGTCCACAGACCGAGCGCGCGGGACCGGGCCGGCCCGTTGCCGAGGGAGAGCGCGAGCAGCGGCAGCGCGGTCGTCGCGACAAGCGCCGCGCCGACGCCCTGTAGGACACGGGCCGCGATCAGCACACCGCCGGACCAGGCCACGGCCGACAGCAGCGAGGCGGCGGTCACCAGCGCCAGGCCTGCGGTGAAGAGCCGTCGGCGGCCGAACATGTCGGCGAAGCGGGTGCTGAGCAACAGCATGCCGCCGAAGCTGATCAGGAACGCGGACATGACCCACTGCACTGTCCCCGTGGACAGGCCGAGTCCACGTTGGATGCTCGGGATAGCGACATAGACGATGGTGCTGTCTACTGTCACCATCAGGAACGAGGCGCCGAGCGCGCCGAGGGCCAACCGTTGACGTCTGCCGAGCCGCACCGCCGATGGCGACGGTCCACTGAAGTTGTCCACCATCCAGCCCCTTGGTTTCCCCGTGGTGCGGGAGCTAGCCGCATCCGTGAGCGGCAGACGTGCCGCGGGTCTGACCTGCCCACGGCGGGCCACGGCTACGACAGACCCGAGGTGCCACGACCGGGGGTGTGTCTGGGCGAGTCCCCGGGCTGCCGCTGACGCGGCGCTGCCTACAACCACTCAGTGCGGATTAAAAACTGACGTTGGGCAATGAAGATAGCAGCAGAGCCTCCCTCGCACGACCCTGACGGCCGGAGTCCCACGACAGCGAGCACATCACAACAAACGGCGATCGTGGAGGTGGTTGTCGTGCATGTTCCACACCTATCGTCGACGCCCTCGTCGAGCCGATCTCCGGCAGGTTGGCCGCGACGGTCACCGCCGCTCCAACGGAGTTACGGACGGACCGGGCCACTGTCGCGGGCCGCGACGGTCCCCGGCTGCCCAACGGGTGTGGGCGACGGCTGCGGGCGTCGTCGACCGCGAGGTTTCGGCCCTGGCCGTGGTACGACTCGACGTCGGGCGGATCGTCGGTCAGCGAGTGTCGGCTGACGCGCTCGGCGCAGACGCTCCGCGCGGGTGAGGTCGTACGGCGACGGGGCTTTCCCGAGTCGGCCGTGGCTGAGCAGCCCTGGCCGACGGTGTCGGGCGGCTACCGGCGGCGTGCCGGGTCAGCGGATGGGAAGGGCCAGCAGGATCGGCGGGTCGAGCGGCGTCATGCGTCGTAGGTGCAGGTCGACCTCTGTCGAACCCGGACGCCGGCAGATGGTGAGCGGACCGTGCGCGCCGATGAGGGCGTCCTGGTCCTCGAAGGTGGGGCGCGTCGGCGACCAGTAGTTCTGCTCCTCACGGAGCCTGGAGTAGGCGAGGACATACCACTGACCCGGCGGTGGGCTCTCCAACCGGTAGGGGCCGGGGCGTTCGAGGACGGTGCAGCTCGCCGGTCGCCCGAGTGGCACGGGGTCGCGGAAGAGTCCGATGAAGACGGTGCGCTCCGTGTCGTGGTCGGATTCGGGAGCGTGCACGGTGCCGCGGATCGCGGCGACCGGAGGCTGGGCAGTCGGTCGTAGGTCGACGGCAACCTGCGGTGTCACCCCGCCCAGTCTGCGGAAGGTGCTCGGCGAGACACCGACGCTGCTGCTGAACCGGGAACTGAAGGTGCCCACACTGGCGTAGCCGACCTCATGGGTGATCTCGGTGACGCTCAACGAGGTGGACAGCAGGAGTTGTTTGGCGCGGTGCAGCCGCATGACCATGAGGAAGCGCCCCGGAGAGATGCCTGTGGTCCGTTGGAAGATCCGGGTGAAGTGGAACTTGCTGAACATCGCGGTCCTGGCCATGCCGTCCACGGTGTGCTCTTCGGCAAGATCCTCCCGAATTGACCTGATTACTCGACCGACGGCTCTCTGGATAGAGTCTTCCATCGCATCCCCCAATCCGATGGTTGGTACGCGTGTGACGCAGGATTTCGTGGCGGTGACTCGACCTGTCAGCTCTAGCGTGTGGCGATACGCGTTCCGCGTGCCGCCGGGTTGTTAAGCCGGCGGCAATTGCGGGTCTAAGAACCGACAGGGATAGACATAGGGAAATGGTTGGCGACGGTGGGCTTATGTTAGCCGGCACCGGACCGGCAATCAATACACCTATTTTCCCAGGTGGAGATACAGTTTCGTTAGGAGACTGGCCAGGGGCGACGAAAATGGACGCTTGCCCCGTATGCGATGACATTGGTATGTGTTGCCGGGCAATGTCGGACCGTTCGATCCGGTTTGTCGGTTGGCGACCTGGTCGGGCTGGTGGAAATGGGGCGTTCCGTCGTCCCGTCAATGGGACGCAATGGTGCCGGACGGATTTCCGACGCTGTGTCGGGTGAAATCCATGTCAACCGGGTGCTATGGCTGTCGGGTTCGGGCGAACTGACCCGGCGCCCGTCCGGAGCCGGCCGGTCCCCGGTACGCCTGGGCGATGTCCAGCCAGCGGTCGGCCTCGCTGCCGACCGCGCGCAGGGCCAGGTCGTCGCGGTGCCGGCGGCGGGTGGTGAGCAGGCAGAAGTCCTCGGCCGGGCCGCTGATCCGCTGCTCGGCGTCCTCCGGACCGAACGTCCAGGTCGCACCCGAGGGCGCGGTGATTTCGAACCGGAACTCGGCGTCCGGCGGCGTCAGCCCGCGCGCCAGGTACCCGAAGTCCCAGGTCCGGACGGCGAACGCGACCAGGTGGCCGAGTCGGTCGGTGGGGGTGCGGCGTACGCCCAGGGCGTCCGCGACGTCCTGGCCGTGCCCGAAGACCTCCATCATCCCGGCCGCCGCGAGCACCGGCGCCGGCAGTGCGCGCACCAGCCACGGCACCGGCTGACCAGGCGGCACCGCGGCCAGCGCCTTCTCGGCCGTGGCCCGCTCGGCGCGCCAACGGGACAGCAGGACCGCGGGCGGCTCGACGACGAACTCCGCCATGGCGGCCGCCACGTTGGCGTCGAAGTCGTCGCTGAGTCGGGAGGTCACCTGCTGGAACATGGCAGGCTGCGCGGCGGCCAGGCCGGCGAGTCGGAAGGTCGCGGCCAGGTGGGCGATCTGGTGTCGGATCGCCCAGCCGGGCGCCGGGGTGGGGGTGTCCCACCGGTCCGCGTCCAGCTCCGAGACCAGGGCGTCGAGGGCCTCGCTCTCCGCGGTGAGATCGGCGATCACGTCGGGTGCCTGGGTCACGTCGTACCCTCTTCCTGATAGTCGTCACGGGGCGGGTGCCTGTTCGACGGTCCGCGACACGGTGTTCCGACCGACTGTCCGCACATTTACCAATTTGTGTGCATCGATGCGTGACGTGGGTACGGAAACTGCTGCGACCGTCGCGAGAGGTCAGTAAAGCTGAGCTCAATACGTCGGCAAGTCCTGTGGCGCATGATCTACGTCGAATAGACTTTCCGAGTGTGCCCCAGTCGGCGACAGTATTTCTTCTCTGTTTGTGCCGTCACTCGACCAGCCCTCGACCGGCGATTACCGGCCGGTGTGTCGGTGTCATCAATACGGGCCGTGATTTACAGTGATCAGGAGATCGCGCAGAGCAACCAGGAAGTAGGCGATCGCCCCCCGCTGCCCCTAGCCTCGGCTCATCCGGGTTCACCGGACAAGGACACGGACGCCACAGGCGTCCGTCTTCCGTGGGGAGAGCCGATGGCAGGCATGTGGCGCACCCTCCGCGCAAACCTCATGACGCCGGACACCGCCGAGACGACGATGAGTCGGCGGGGGTTCCACGTCAAGGACGAGGCCACCCGCCGCCGGCTGGAGTCCGTCGGCGCCAGCTTCCTCACCGGCTTCCGGGCCGCGGTCGAGGCCCGCGACGACGCCGACATCGAGCGTCTGGAGCTGATCGAGCGGCAGTTCCGCGGATTCGCCTACGAGGGCGCCGCCATGGGATACGCCATCCTGGACGGTGTCGCCCTCGGCGGCGACCGCACCGGCCGCTTCCTGACCGGCTTCGGAGCGCCGCACGTCTACATGGCCTACGTCGGGATCGGCTGGGCGTACGCCAAACTGCCCCGGTGGCGCTGGCGCGCCGTCCAGGCGCCGGACCCGCTGCTGCGGTGGCTGGTGCTCGACGGCCTCGGCTTCCACCGCGCCTACTTCGAGACCGACCGCTTCGTGCGCCGCCAGGAGATCAAGGCCGTGGCCTGGCCCTCGGACGTGCCCGGCGACTACCCCGCGCACGCCATCGACCAGGGCATCGGGCGGGCCAGTTGGTTCGTCGCAGGCGCCGACCCCGACGTCGCGGCCGAGCTGATCAGCCGCTTCGACGAGTCCCGCCACGGTGACCTGTGGAGTGGCATGGGCCTGGCCGCGACCTACGCCGGCGGCGCCGACCCCGACGAGCTCAAGAAGCTGTACGTCCACGCCGGCCGGTACCGGCCGCAGTTGGCCCAGGGCGCGACATTCGCCGCGCAGGCGCGACTGCACGCCGGCCTGGCCACCGAGCACACGCACCTCGCAACAGGTGTCTTCTGCGGCTGCACCCCGCAGGAGGCGGCGACGCTCACCGAACGGGAGCGCGACGCCCTCCCCGCGGACGGAGCCGTGCCGGCGTACGAGATCTGGCGTCAACGGATCCAGGCGCACTTCGCCTGACAGGTGGACCAGTCGGGAAGGTGGCACGGTGGAGCGGATCACGACGGGGCCTCGTACGGCATCAGGTGCGGCGGCACCGGCCGCGCGCTTCACCACCTCGGTGCTCGTCCACGAGCCGGGTCGGCTGCTGGTGACCTCGGCGACGCTGGGGCCGGGGGAGGACCCATACCTCGACGACCCGGGCGGCGACGCCCCGCTGGTGCTCCCGGCCGCGTGCGCCCTTGAGGCGCTCGCTCAGGGCTGGACGGCGCTGACCGGGCACGCCGGACCTCCGGTGTTCGAGGCGGTCGAGTTCGGCGAGCCGCTCGTGGTGCCCCGCGACCGCGCCGTCGAGCTGCGGCTGACCGCGCTGGCCGGCCCGCAGGCGAGCACGGCCACTGTGACGTTGCACAGCGCCTGTCCGGGAGGGCAGGTGGAGCACGTCCGCGCCCGGCTGCGGCACCGCGGCGCCGCAAGGGTGTCCGACCCGGTACCTGTCATGCGGCACCGGGCGGCCACCGTGCCCGTCCCCGCCGCCCTGCCGGTGCCCCCCGCGCGGCGCGTCGAGTCGACGCCGCAGTGGCCCGAACCCGCGGGTGAGGTGCACGAGGTTCCGCTCCGCTCCGACGGCCGGCTGCGTCGCGTGCTGCGGTACCGCGAGATCACCGCCTCCGGCTGCGTGGCCGAACTCGCCGGAGCCGGCGCGACGTGGTGGTTCGGGGCGGCTCCGCCCGAGCCGCTGCTCCTCGGTGACCCGGGCCTGCGCGACGCGATCCTGCACGCCCTGCACGGGTTGGCCCCCGACGCGACGCTGCGACCGCTCGGTGTGGACCGGATCTGGCTTGCCGGCGCCGGCCCGTACGAGCAGGTGACGCTGTATGCGGTCCGCCGGGATCGGGACCGCGACGTGCACCGGTTCGACCTGGAGATGCTCGCCGGAGGGCGGGTCGTCGAACGCTGGACCGGGCTGCGGCTGCGGCTGGTGTCAGGCGCCCGGCCGCCCGGCCCGTGGCCCGCGCACGTCCTCGGGCCGTACCTGGACCGCAGGCTCGCCGAGCTGGTCGGCGTCGACGCCGCCACGGTGCTCGAACCGGGCCTGCACCGCGAGCGGCGCCGGGAGCACACCGCCCTTGCCGTGTCCCGGCTGCTCGGCCCGCACGCCACCGTCCGCTACCGGCCCGACGGGCGGCCCGAGGTCGGTGGTGGACGCTGGGTGTCGGCGGCGCACGGCGCGGCGCACACCCTGGCGGTGGCCGCGCACACGCCTGTCGGCTGTGACCTCGAAGCCGTCGCGCCGCGTTCGCGCGACGAGTGGCGCCAACTGCTCGGCGGGCACCTCGCCCTGGCCGAGCTGATCGCCGCCGAGACGGGGGAGTCGTTGTCCACGGCGGCGACACGTGTCTGGTCGGCAGTGGAGTCGCTGCACAAGGTCGGGATCACGGCTGTCACGCCGCTCACGTACGACAGGCACACCCCGGACCGCTGGGTGTTGCTCACCGCCGGCACCTGGCGGGTGGCCACCTGCGTGGCGGGTCTGCGCGGCACGCCGGCGGAGCTGTCCGTCGCGGTTGCCGCGGCCGGCTGATCGACCGCCCGGATGGCCGTCGCGCATCCAGTTGTGCGGCGGTTATCCGCTGCGCCGCGAATGTCGTCGCGCGTCCTCCCGGTTGCGTTATTTGTCGACGTGCACAGCAAAGCGCGAGATGCGGGCGCAGCGGCACACCTAGACCATTGGATTGCGTCATGACGGGGGAATGCCGCAGCGTTTCTCGCGGGCGACCGGACATTGCGCGGACGCATGCCTGCAACGCGTTTCCTGTCAATTCAATCGATCGTCGGAGGTGATGCCCGTGCCCAGGGAAACCGAGACAGCGCAGGCACGGACGATGTCGCTGGAAGCGTATGCCGACACGATTCTGCCCGGTGAGCGGCGATGGCCAGGGGACCGGGCCGTGGCCGGGGTCTCGCAGGGCGGCGGCGCGGTGGCCTCCGGTGCGCTGGAGGTGCTCCGCTCCGTCGAGGGGGGCATGGCGCCGGCGTTGGACATGCTGGCCGACGGTCTCAACGAGCACGCCCGGGAGTACGCGGCGGGGGTCGGGATCGCACTGGATCCAGAGGTCCCGCCGTTCGTCTCGCTCGACTATCCGGACCGGGTGCTGCTCGTGCAGCGGCTGACCGACCGGGCGCACCCGGAGCGGGAGGCGTGGACCAGCCTCGCCATGTTCAGCACCATCGCCTTCGACGCCGGGGCGCACACCAACACCGTCGAGGCGCTCGTCGCCGGACACGCGGGCCTGACGACGATGGGCTTCCGCCCGCCGGACGCCGACGGGCTGTGGCGGTTTCCCACCTACAGCTACGGCCGACAGTTGGCCCAGCCCCACCCCGACACGACCCCCTCCGGGAGCCCCGCATGACGAGTTCCGAGAGCACCGACGTCCTGGTGATCGGCAGTGGCTTCGGCGGCGCCATCACGGCGTACCACCTCGCTGCCGGTGGCGCGCGGGTGGTCGTGTTGGAGCGCGGCCCGTGGCTGTCCGGTGAGGACTTCCAGCACGACTTCAAGTTCGGTACGTCGTCGACCCGGATCTTCGACTTCGTCATCGGCGACGGGATGAGCGTGCTCAGCGGCAACTGCGTGGGCGGCGGCAGCGTTGTCTACTTCGCCGCGATGCCCCGCGCGCCCCGGTTCGTCTTCGACCGCAGGGGGCGCTTCGACCACCGGATGTGGCCGGCCGCGATCTCCCGGGAATCCCTTGAGCCGTGGTACGACCGGGTCGCCGAGGCGTTGCCCGTCACCCAGACGACCTGGGACACCGTGCCGTTCTCCGGCGGGCTGTTCGGTGCGGCCTGCCACCACGCCGGACGTACGGCGAACGCGGTGCCGGTGGCGCTCGACGCGGCCAAGTGCACGAACTGCAACTGGATGATGTCCGGCTGCCGGTTCGACGCCAAGCGGTCCCTGCTGCTCAACTACCTGCCGGCCGCTGTGGCGCACGGCGCGCAGATCCGGCCGCTGCACGAGGTGCAGCACCTGTCCCGCACCGACGACGGCGGCTACCGGGTGCACTACAACGTCCTCGACGACGTCGACTACCGGGTCGAGGTGGGCGCGGGCACGATCGACGCCAAGATCGTGATTCTGGCCGCCGGCGCCGGGGCCACCCCGGTCATCCTCCAGCGGTCCGAGCCGACCCTCGGTGCCATGCCGCACGCCGTCGGGCGGTACTTCTCCGGCAACGGCGAACGGCTCAACACGGCGATCCTCAACGAGGACCGCGTCCGCGACGTGCTCGGCCTGACCCGGCCCGACGGCGTGCCCTACGAGGCGTACCAGATCGGCAAGGGCCCGTCCGTGGCCACCTGGGACCGGCTCGACGGGTCCCTGCCCGAGTACGAGAGGTACTCCCTGGAACAGCTGTACTTCCCGCCGGGCTTCGGCACCATCCTCGCCCAGGTGCCCGACGCCGTCGGGCCTTCCTGGTTCGGTGCGGAGAAGAAGGAACTGCTGCGCAGCTGGCAGTCCTGGCTGACCGTCTTCACGATGAGCGAGGACGACAACGAGGGCGTGTTCGGCACGCCGCCGTCCACCGGCAACTCGATGCGGTTGTCGCAGCAGATGCTCGGACGGGGTTCGCTGCGCTACGACCCGACCGAGAACACGCTGCGCGGGTGGGCCCTCTCGGACGCCGAGGTGCGCGACATCCTCGAACGCGACGGGCTGGCCCGGGTGATGCCGTGGACCAACGACGTGGTCGGCGCGTACACGGTGCACCCGCTGGCGTCCTGCCGGATCGGCGACGACCCGGCGACCTCGGCGCTCGACGACCGGCACGAGCTGCGCGACCACCCCGGCATCTTCGTCACCGACGGCTCCGCGGTGCCCGCCGGACTGACCGTGAACCCCGCGATGACCATCGCCGCGCTTGCCGAGCGGGCAGTGCCGGGCATCGTCGAGGCGGCCCGCGCCCGCGGCGTGAACGTCCGCTACGGCGCCCCCGCGCCGGACGGGGCCACAAGCAGCCGCGACGCGATGCTGCCCCTGGTGAGCGGAACGCGGCGGCGGTGAGCGGTCTGTACGCCCGTGTGGCCCGCCGCCCCTCCCGGGCGCACGTGCGCCGGGTCACCCCGGTGCCTGTCGAACGGGCCGACGGACGGGTGGCCGCGGTCTACCAGCAGGTGGAGCGGGACTTCGGCATGCTCGCCCCACCGGTCAGCCTGCACTCGCCCGCGCCGCAGGTGCTGGCCGCGTGCTGGGTGACGCTGCGCGAGACCCTTGTCGCCGCCGGCCGGGTGGACCGCGCCACCCGCGAGACGGTGGCGGCTGCCGTGTCGGCGGTCAACTCCTGCCCGTACTGCGTGGAGGTGCACTCGGCGACGCTCGACGGCCTGCTCCGACCGGCGGGCGACGCGCCGGCCGACGCCCGGCTGGCCCGCGTGGCCGACTGGGCACGGGCCGGCACGGCACGGACGTCGGCCGGGCAGGTCGCGCCTCCGGTCGACCGCGACGAGGCCGTCGAACTGCTCGGGGTGGCATTTGCCTTCCAGTACCTCAACCGAATGGTGAACATCTTCCTCGAACCCTCGCCGATCCCGCCCGCGGTGCCGGGGGCGCTCCGGGGCGGCGTACGCAAGGTGTTCGGCCGATTGATGGCCCGGGGTGCGCGGGGCGACCGACCGGCCGGCGCCGCGCTGGAGCTGCTGCCGTCCGCGCCGCCGCCACCGGACCTCGGCTGGACCGCCGGTCACCCGATCCTGGCCGACGCGCTCGCCCGGAGCGGCGCGGCTGTCGACGCCGCCGGGCGTCGATCGGTGCCGGAATCGGTACGGGAGCTGGTCACCGCCCGGCTCGACAGTTGGGACGGCCAGCCGACCGGGCTCAGCCGAGCGTGGGTCGGCGACGCGGTAGGTGACCTGCCCGCCGCCGACCGGCCCGCGGGCCGACTCGCGCTGCTCACCGCGTTCGCGGCCTACCAGGTCGACGACGAGGTGGTGGCCGGCGTGCGTGCC
Source organism: Micromonospora sp. NPDC000316 (assembly GCF_042898885.1). NCBI lineage: Bacteria > Bacillati > Actinomycetota > Actinomycetes > Micromonosporales > Micromonosporaceae > Micromonospora > Micromonospora sp. NPDC000316. The sequence continues at coordinate 83,998 of NZ_JBIAZG010000007.1, read as the reverse complement.
GGCGGAGCCGACGATCGCGCGCTCGTCGAGTTGACCTCCTGGGCCAGCATGACCGCAGCCCGGCGGGTGGTGGCCTGGGTTCCACTCGACCCTGCTCCGCCACCGCAGCCGTCGTGACCCCCGCCCGCCGCCGGCACACCGCCGGCGGCGGGCGTCCGTCCTGTCCGACTCCGTCCGGGAGGAAATATGTCCACCGTTCTGGGCTCGTTGCGCAGGCTCGCGCTGGCACCCGCGCTGAGCGAGGTCAGCTTCGCCCGCCGAGGCTTCCCCGGGCCGCCGACGCCCGCCACCGCGCGGCTGGAGGCCATTCCCCGGTCCGTCGTGTGTGGCTTCGAGTGGGGCATCGACGCCCGGGACCTCACCGAGGTGCAGCACCGGGTCGAGCTGGTCGACGAGGGCATGCGTGGCTTCGCGTACGAGGGCGTCGCGATGGCCTTCACAGTGCTGGACGCGATGGGGAGCGGCCGTCGGCGACGTACCCGTGAGCTGTTGCGCGGCCCGGGGGCGCCGCACCTCTTCCTGGCCTACATCGGCATCGGCTTCGCGATGGCGCGGCTGCCCCGGCCGCTGTGGCGCAAGGTGGTGCCCGACCTGGAGCCGGGCCCGTTCCATCCGACGATGACCTGGCTGGCCGTGGACGGTTACGGCTTCGACTTGGCCTACTTCGACGCCGGCAAGTGGGTCGACGGGCAGAGCGTTCCCGCCCCGTACGCCTGGCAGGGTCGGCCGGACTACTTCGGCCGGGCGGTGGACCAGGGGATCGGTCGGGCCCTGTGGTTCATCCACGGCGCCCGGGTGGACGACGTGGACGCCGCCGTGTGCCGCTTCGCCCCGGAGCGCCGGGCGGACCTCTACAGCGGCGTCGGGCTGGCCGCCACCTTCGCCGGCGGGTGCGGTGCGGCGGACCTGGAGACCCTGCGCCGCCGTGCCGGCCGGTACGCGCCGGAGCTGGCGCTGGGCAGCGTGTTCGCCATGCGGGCGCGGGTGCACGCGGGCTTCGTGCCCCCGCACTCGGCGGTGGCCGCAGCGGCCCTGACCGACCTGTCGGTGCAGGCGGCCGTCGCTCTGGCCGACGACACCGCGCCGGGGGCAGACGACGGGGGGCCGACCCCGCCGTACGAGATATGGCGGGCCAGCATCCGTCGGCATTTCGACAGGACTGTGCACGCTTCTGTGGAGTAATTCCAAAAAGCTATTGCCGGTGCCCGTGTAGGTCTTTATATAAAACCCTGTCCCGCCCTCTGGGACACATTATCTGAATGTGTCATCAATTCTAGGAACGGCACGGCACAGCAATTTTCGAGTAGCCCGCGTTCGGGCGTCCTGTGAGGATCTGCTCACACGCCCCCCGCAGGGCGAGCGACAGCGCCGAGCCCCGTCCGGGTCCCCCCGGTCGCCGGCCCGGTCGCACGTCGACCGCCTCCGGTCGGGCGGCCGCCCGGCGAGACAGCAAGAGCCGGGCGGCCCGTGAACCGACCGGCCCGGGCCGGTACGCCACCGCGACGCGCGGTGGCGTCACTCCGACGAGTTCCGTCACCAAACGGGAGGTCTTGAGTTCATGTCAGCGACGTTTGGCTTGCTGCGCCGGCAGCTGGCCGGGATCATCGGCCTCACACTCGTGGTCGGAATGTTCTTCGCCGTCCGGTTGCCCAGCTCGTCCGCGGCGGAGCGGACGGACCTGTCGTCCCGGTACGCGTTCGAGCCCATGGGCATCGCGCTTCCCTCCGGAGCCGTACAACAGTCGATCCGCAAGGTGAACAAGTCCTACACCCACATCGACGCCTGGATCTCCTCAGTGGGTGCCGGCATCGCCATGAACGACCTGGACGGCGACGGCCTGGCCAACGACCTCTGCCTCACCGATCCCCGCACCGACCAGACCATCGTCACCCCGACACCCGGCAAGGGCGAGCAGCGGTACCAGCCGTTCGCGCTGGACGCCGCGCCGCTGCCGATCAGTCGGATCACCGCGCCGATGGGCTGCGCGCCTGGTGACTTCAACGAGGACGGCCGGATGGACCTGCTGGTCTACTACTGGGGCCGTACGCCGATCCTCTTCCTGGCCCGGGGCGGGCCGCTCGCCCTCGGGACCACCGCCTACCGCCCGGTCGAGCTGGTGCCGGGTGTCGGCGCGGGTGAGTACAACGGCCCGCTGTGGAACACGAACGCCGTGGCGATCGACGACTTCGACGGTGACGGCCACGTCGACATCTACATCGGCAACTACTTCCCGCACAGCCCGGTCCTCGACGACACCGTCAAGGGCGGGGTCGAGATGAACGACTCGATGTCCAACGGCATCAACGGCGGCGAGGACTACGTCTTCCGGTGGACCAGCGGCGCGGCGGGCACCGAGCCGACCGCCGCCTTCCAACTGGTGAACAACGTGATCCCCCGGGACGTCTCGAAGGGCTGGGCCCTCGGCGCCTCCGCCGCCGACATCGACGGCGACCTGCTGCCCGAGCTGTACCTGGCCCACGACTTCGGCCCCGACCGGTTGCTCTACAACCGATCCACGCCTGGCAACATCGAGTTCGCCCTTGTCGACGGGGTACGCAGCGCGACAGTCCCGAAGTCGAAGGTGCTGGGCAAGGACTCGTTCAAGGGGATGGGCGCCGACTTCGGCGACATCGACGGCGACGGCCTGTACGACCTGTTCGTCAGCAACATCACCACGCCGTTCGGCATCCACGAGAGCAACTACGCGTTCATCAACTCCGCCAAGGACCACGCGGAGGTCAAGACCAGCTTCAGCAGTGGCAACGCCCCGTTCTACGACCGCAGCGCCGACCTCGGCCTGGCCTGGTCGGGCTGGGGCTGGGACATCAAGATGGGCGACTTCGACAACGGCGGCCGGCTCGCCATCGCCCAGGCCACGGGCTTCGTCCGGGGTGAGGTGAACCGCTGGCCCCAGCTCCAGGAGTTGGCCACCACAAACGACACGCTGGTCCGCCACCCGGCGTGGTGGCCGAACGTGCGCGCCGGTGACGACGTCGGCGGCAACCAGCGACTGCACTTCTTCGTTCGGGGCGAGGACGGTCGATACGTCAACATCGCACCCGAGTTGGGGCTGGACATCCCGGTGCCGACCCGAGGGCTGGCCACCGGCGACTCCGACGGGGACGGCCGGCTCGACCTGGCGGTCGCCCGACAGTGGGCGGAGCCGATCTTCTATCGCAACACCAGCCCGAACGCGGGCGCCTTCCTCGGCCTGCGGCTGACCCACGAGTCCGCCGATTCGGCCGGCCGCGGCTCGCCGGCAGTCGGCGCCCAGGTCACCGTCACCACGCCCGACGGCCGCACGCTCGTCTCCAAGGTCGACGGCGGCGGCGGGCACTCCGGCAAGCGCAGCAACGAGGTGCACATCGGGCTCGGCACCGACGTCACCGGGCCGGTGAAGGTCACCCTCTGCTGGCGCGACCGAACCGGACAGATCCGCAAGCAGGACCTTCAGCTGAACCCGGGTTGGCACGACGTGCAGCTCGGCTCGCAGGCCAAGGAGAGGTAACGGACATGGCCGAGACCCAGACCATCCCCATCCGCCACGATGCCAAGATCACGACTGCGCTGCGCCGCTTCGCCATGTCGATCACGATCTTCAACATCGTCGGCTACGTCTACCTGGGCTTCGAGCAGCCTTGGCTGTGGCCCTTCATCGCGCTCGCCACCGGCTACACCGTCGAGATCGTGCTCGAGGCGATCGGCGCCCGGGCCGAGGGGCGCGCGCCGCGCTTCCTCGGCGGCGGCAAGCGCGGGTTCATGGAGTTCCTGCTACCGGCACACATCACCTCGCTGGCCGTCAACATGTTGACCTACGTCAACGACCGGGTCTGGGTGATGATGTTCGGGGTCACCGTCGCGATCTCCGCGAAGTGGATCCTGCGGGCTCCCGTCCGGGGCCGGCTGCGGCACTACATGAACCCGTCGAACTTCGGTATCGCGGTCATCCTGATCCTGTTCCCGTGGGCCAGCATCGCCCCGCCGTACCACTTCACCGAGCACACCCCGGCGCTCGGCGACTGGTTGATCCCAGCCATCATCATCACCGCCGGGACGATGCTCAACGCCAAGCTCACCAACCGGATGTGGCTGATCCTCGGCTGGCTGTCGGTGTTCGCGCTCCAGGCCGTGGTGCGCGGGCTCATCCTCGACACCGCCATCCTGGGTGCCCTCGGAATGATGACAAGCGTGGCGTTCGTGCTGTTCACGAACTACATGATCACCGACCCGGGCACCAGCCCGTCCAGCCCCGCCTCGCAGTTCGCCTTCGGCGCCGGAGTGGCCGCCGTCTACGGCGTGATCACCGGCGCGGGCATCGCCTACGGGCTGTTCTTCGCCACCGCGACGGTCTGCCTCATCCGTGGCATGTACCTGTGGGCGCTGCACATCTCCAACAAGGTCCGCGAGCAGCGGGAAGCCGCCGCCGCCGGGCAGGAAACCCACGACGGCCAACCCGCCCCGATCGCCGCCACCACCGGCACCGAGGCAGGCGCCGACGCCGGCACTCTCGCCACGGAGCCCAATTCGCACAAAGAGGCGGTACCGGCATGAGTCGCATCGCCGTCGTCGGCCTCGCGTGCCGATATCCCGACGCCGCGTCGCCCGGGGAACTGTGGGAGAACGCGGTAGCCGGCCGGCGGGCCTTCCGCCGCCTGCCGGACGAGCGGATGCGGCTGGCCGACTACTGGGACGCCGACCGCAGCGCCCCGGACCGGTTCTACGCGCGCAACGCGGCAGTCATCGAGGGGTACGAGTTCGACCGGGTGAAGTTCCGCATCGCCGGCAGCACCTACCGCTCCACCGACCTGACCCACTGGCTGGCCCTCGACGTGGCCGCCTCGGCACTCGGCGACGCCGGCTTCCCGATGGGCGAGGACCTGCCCCGCGAGCGGACCGGCGTGGTGGTGGGCAACACCCTCACCGGGGAGTTCGCCCGCGCCAACGTGATGCGGCTGCGCTGGCCGTACGTCCGTCGGACCGTCGGCGCGGCCCTGCGCGAGCAGGGCTGGGACGACGAGCAACTCGGCGACTTCCTCGCCACCCTCGAACAGAGCTACAAGGCGCCGTTCCCGGAGATCGACGAGGACACCCTGGCCGGCGGCCTGTCCAACACCATCGCCGGACGGATCTGCAACTACTTCGACCTCAAGGGCGGCGGCTACACAGTCGACGGCGCCTGCTCCTCGTCGCTCCTGTCGGTGCTTACCGCCTGCCGGGGCCTTGTCGACGGCGAGCTGGACGTCGCCGTGGCCGGCGGCGTCGACCTCTCGATCGACCCGTTCGAGATCATCGGCTTCGCCAAGACCGGCGCTCTGGCCCGCGGTGAGATGAAGCTCTACGACCAGGGATCCAACGGGTTCTGGCCCGGTGAGGGCTGCGGCATGGTCGTCCTCATGCGACACGAGGACGCGGTGGCGCAGGGCCGGCGCATCTACGCGTCGATCGCCGGCTGGGGGGTCTCCTCCGACGGCAAGGGCGGCATCACCCGGCCGGAGGAGGAGGGCTACCGACTGGCGCTGCGCCGGGCGTACGAGCGCGCCGGCTTCGGCATCGAGACCGTCGCCATGTTCGAGGGGCACGGCACCGGCACCGAGGTGGGCGACGCCACGGAGCTGCGGGCGCTCACCGAGGCCCGGCGCCTCGCCGGCGCCTCCGGCACACCGGCCGCGATCAGCTCCATCAAGGGGATGATCGGGCACACCAAGGCGGCCGCCGGGGTAGCCGGCCTGCTGAAGGCGGTCCTCGCGGTGCACCACCAGATGCTGCCGCCGACCATCGGCTGCGAGGATCCGCACGATGTGCTCACCTCGGCCGAGGCGAAGTTGCGGGTGCTGCCCGCCGCCGAGCCGTGGCCGGCCGACGCGCAGTTGCGCGCCGGCATCACCGCCATGGGCTTCGGCGGGATCAACACCCACCTCGTCGTCCAGGGCGAAGACGGTGAACGCCGCAGGCCGGACGCCCGGACCCGCACGATGGCGTCCCGGGCACAGAACGTCGAGCTGCTCGCCGTGGACGCCGACACGCCGGCCGAGCTGGCCGAACGGATCGGCACCCTCGCCACGCAGGTGATCAAGCTGTCGTACGCGCAGCTCGGTGACCTGGCCGCCGGCCTCTACCGCGAGCTGGGCGACCGGCCCTACCGGGCCGCCGTGGTGGCCCGCTCGCCGGAGGACGCCGAGCGTCAGCTGCTGCGGGTGCACGCGGCCCTACAGGCCGGGGAGACCCGGCTGTACGCCGTGGACGGCAGGGCCTTCCTCGGTCACGCCCGCGGCTCCGCCCGGATCGGTTTCCTCTTCCCCGGGCAGGGCACCGGCCGCGGCCGGCCGGCGCAGGCGCTGCGTCGCCGGTTCACCCAGGCCGAGCGGATCGTCACCGAGGCGGCGCTGCCCACCGGCGACGTGGTGGCCACCGAGGTCGCCCAGCCCCGCATCGTCACCGGCTCGGTCGCCGGACTGAGCGTGCTCTCCGCGCTCGGCATCGAGGCCGACGTGGCCGTGGGGCACAGCCTCGGCGAGCTGACCGCACTGCACTGGGCCGGGGCGATGGACCTGTCGTCGGTGCTGCGGATGGCCGCCACGCGGGGCCGGACCATGGCCGAGCACGGCCGCCCCGACGGGACGATGGCCGGTATCCCCGCCGACCCGGAGACCGTACGCCGGCTCCTCGGCGACGACCCAGTGGTCATCGGCGGCTACAACAGTCAGCGGCAGACAGTGGTCTCCGGCGCGGTCGAGGCGGTCGACAAGGTGCTGACGCGCGCCGAGGCGGCAGGTGTGGCCGGCAAACGGCTGCGGGTCTCGCACGCCTTCCACTCGCCGCTCGTCGCCGAGGCGGCCGAGGCGTTCGGCGGGTACCTCGCCGGTGAGCGGTTCGACCCTCTGCACCGGCAGGTGATTTCCACAGTGACCGGCACCGAGCTGGCGTCGGACACCGACCTCGCCGCCCTGCTGCGCAACCAGATCACCGATCCGGTGCTGTTCACGCAGGCCGTCGCGTTGGCCGCCAAGGAGGTGGACCTGTTCGTCGAGGTCGGCCCGGGACGCATCCTGTCCGACCTGGCCCGCACCGACGTGTCGGTGCCGACGGTGGCACTCGACACCGATGACGAGACGATGGCAAGTGTGCTGCGGGTGGCCGCGGCGGCGTACGTCGTCGGTGCCGCCCGGGTGCACCCGCAGCTCTTCGACGGCCGGCTGGTCCGGCCGCTGAAGGACGTCGACAAGTTCACCTTCTTCACCAGTCCCTGCGAGACGGTGCCCGAGGTGGCGCTGCCGGAGTCGCGGCAGCGGGCCGCCGAGGTCGCCGCGCAGTTGCCCGGTGAGGTGCCCGCCGGCGAGTCGGCGTCCCTGACGCTGCGCCAGCTCGTCGCCGAGCGGGCGGAGCTGCCACTGGACATGGTAAGCGAGGACAGTCGACTCCTCGACGACCTGCACCTCAGCTCGATCACGGTCAGCCAGGTGGTCAACCAGGCCGCCGAGCGGTTGGGCGTACCCCCGTCACGGCTGCCCACGAACATCGCCACGGCGACCGTTCGGGAGGTCGCCGAGGCGCTGGAGACGCTCATCGGCACCGGCCTGGTCGAGGATGCGACGCAGCCGGCATCGGTGGCCGGTGTGGCGACATTCATCCGGGCGTTCGCGGTCGACCTGGCCGAGACGCCCCCGCCGGTGCCCGGGCCCGCCGAACCGGCAGGCAGGTGGCAGCTCTTCGGCGCGCTCACCGATCCACGCGCCGAGCAGGTCCGCCAGGCGCTCGCCAACGGCGGCGTGGGCGGCGGCGTGCTGGTCTGGCTGCCGGCGGACTGCCCGCCGGAGCAGCTCGAACCGGCCCTACAGGGGGCCCGGGCGGTGCTGGCCGGCGGCACGACCGACCGTTTCGTGGTGGTGCAGCACGGCTTCGGGGCCAGCGGGCTCGCCCGCACCCTGCGGCTGGAGGCCCCCCAGATCAGGACCACTGTGGTGCACCTGCCGCCCGACGCCGACGCCGTCGAGCGGGTGCTTGCCGAGGTCGTCGCGACCGAGAGCTACCACGAGGTCCACTACGACACCTCGGGCACCCGGCGGGAGCAGGTCCTGCGGGCCCTGCCGATCACGCCGGGCCGCACCGAGGCCCCGCTCACGACCGGCGACGTGCTGCTGGTCACCGGTGGGGGCAAGGGCATCACCGCCGAGTGCGCCCTCGCCCTGGCCGTCGACGCAGGGGCCCGACTTGTGGTGTTGGGCAGGTCCGACCTGGCCGGCGACGCCGAGCTGTCGGCCAACCTGGAGCGCTTCGCCGCCTCCGGGGTCGAGGCCCGGTACTTCCAGGCCGACGTCACCGATCCGGTGGCGGTCCGGGCCGCGGTCGACGAGGCCCAGCGCCTTCTCGGCCCGGTCACCGCCGTGCTGCACGGCGCCGGACGCAACGAGCCGGCCGCGCTCACCTCCCTGAGCATGGACGACTTCCACGGGGCCCTCGCACCAAAGGTTGGCGGGCTCACCAACGTGCTGGAGGCGGTCGACGCCGACCGGCTCAAGCTGCTGGTGACCTTCGGCAGCATCATCGGCCGGGCCGGTCTACGGGGCGAGGCGCACTACGCCACAGCCAACGACCGGCTCGCCGAGCAGACCCGCCGATTCGGCGCAGCCCACCCGAGCTGCCGTTCCATCTGTCTGGAGTGGTCGGTCTGGTCGGGCGTCGGCATGGGGGAGCGGCTGTCCGTCGTCGAGTCGCTGACCCGCGACGGCATCACCCCGATCACCCCCGACGAGGGCGTGGCGCTGCTGCGCCGGCTCGTCACCGACCCGGACACTCCGCCGGTGGTGGTGGCCAGCGGCCGGGCCGACGGCCTCGACACGCTCCGATTCGAGGAGCCGGAGCTGCCCCTGCTGCGCTTCGTGGACCGGCCCCAGGTCCGCTACCACGGGGTCGAACTGGTCACGGATGTCGAGCTCACCGCCGGCAGTGACCTGTACCTGCCCGACCACCTCCTCGACGGCAACCTGCTCTTCCCTGCGGTCTTCGGCATGGAGGCGATGGCGCAGGCGGCCATGGCCGTCACCGGCCGCGACGAGACACCTGTCATCGAGCAGGCCCGGTTCCGCCGGCCGATCGTGGTGCCGCCGCACGGCAGCACCACCATCCGGATCGCGGTGCTCGTCACCGCCGACGACACCGTCCGCGCGGTGATCCGCGCCTCGGACACCGGGTTCGCCGCCGACCACTTCGAGGCGACGCTGCGCTTCGCCGAGACCCCAGTGCCGGCCGGACCGCCGGAGCAGGTCACCGACGACCTGCCGCCGGTGCCGCTCGACCCGGCCCGCGACCTGTACGGCGGCACCCTCTTTCAGGGGGCGCGCTTCCAACGGCTGCGCGGCTTCCACAGGGCCGCCGCCCGGGACGTCGACGCCGACCTGGCGGCCGAGCCCGGTACGGACTGGTTCAGCGCGTACCTGCCGAGCACCCTCCTGCTCGGTGACCCGGGAGTCCGTGACGCGCTCATGCACGGCAACCAGGTGTGTGTGCCGGATGCCACGCTGCTGCCGGTGGCGATCGAACGGCTGTACCCGGCGGGGCCGCGGCTGGGCACCGAAGGCTCGCTGCGCTACTGCGCCACCGAGCGGGAGCGCGACGGCGACACCTACGTCTACGACATCGCGCTGCGAACCGGCTCGGGCGAGGTCGTCGAGCGGTGGGAGGGTCTGCACCTGCGGGCCGTACGGAAGAAGGACGGCAGGGGCCCCTGGGTGGCGCCGCTGCTCGGCTCCTACCTGGAACGGACCCTTGGTGACCTGATCGGCGCCACGGTGGCCGTCGCCGTCGAGCCCAACGCGGAGGGCGGCGACGGCGATCGGGACGCCCTGGCGGTCGGTCGTGCCCTCGGGCACGCCGTGTCGCTGCGCTACGACAGCGACAGACGTCCGGAGAAGGTCGGCGACCGCTCGGTGGCGGTCTGCCACGGCGCTGGCCTCAGCCTCGCCGTGGCGGCCACCGCACAGGTCGGCTGCGACGTACGGCACGTGCCGGCGCGTTCGGCGGACGAGTGGTCGGCGGTCCTGGGCCGGCCGGCGGCGCTGCTCGATCAGTTGGTGGACGGCTCCGGTGAGGACCGGGACGTCGCTGGCGCCCGCATCGAGGCGGTCCTGGCTTGCCTGCGTCAGGTCGGGCTGCCGGAGCACGCGCCGGTGGCGCTGACCCCTGTGCAGCGCGACGGCTGGGTGGTCTTCGCCTCTGGCCCGGTGCGGGTGGCGACCCTCGCCACGACCGTGGGTGACACGGCCGCGCCGGTCCTCCTGGCTGTCCTCACCGATGGCTGGTCGTGACATGGAGGACTACTACGAGTACCGGCACACGGTGGGCTTCGAGGAGACCAACCTCGTCGGGAACGTCTACTACGTCAACTACCTGCGCTGGCAGGGACGGTGCCGGGAGATGTTCCTGTACCACAAGGCGACCGAGGTCCTCGACGACCTGCGCGCCGACCTGAAGCTGTTCACGTTGAAGGTGGACTGCGAGTTCTTCGCGGAGATCACCGCCTTCGACCAACTGGCCATCCGGATGCGGCTGGTCGAGCTCACGCAGACCCAGATCGAGTTCAGCTTCGACTACGTCCGGCTGCACGCCGAGGGCGAGTTGCTTGTCGCCCGCGGCCGGCAACGGGTGGCCTGCATGCGCGGGCCGAACAGCCGCACCAGCCCTACCCGGGTTCCGGATTCGTTGGCCCGGGCACTGGGTCCCTACCGGGCACGGACGGCGTAGCGACACACGGGAGGTACACGTGAACGTCCAATCAGAGTCCGTCGTCGAGCCGTCCGATCCCGTCCAGCTGCGCCGAGCGTTCGGCTCGTTCGCCACTGGCGTGACAGTGGTGACCGTCGGAGGCGACTGTCCACACGGGATGACGGCGAACTCGTTCACGTCGGTGTCCCTCGACCCGCCCATGGTGCTCGTCTGCGTCGACCAGCAGGCGATCATGCACGGCAGTCTGCTGGAGCGCGGCCAGTTCGGGGTCTCCGTGCTGGCCGCGCACCAGGAGCCGGTGGCCCGGCACTTCGCGAACCGACGTCGCCCGCTGGGCGCCGCCCAGTTCGACGCCGTCGACTGGTTCGCCGGCCAGGTCACCGGCGCGCCACTGATCACCGGAGCGCTGGCGCACTTCGAGTGCGAGCTGTGGCAGTCCTACGAGGGCGGCGACCACACCATCTTCGTGGGCAACCTGCTGGCAGCGCGCCGTGAGCCGGAGGGGGACGGCGTGCTGTTCGTCCAAGGCCGGTTCCGCCAGCTCACCCCCGACCGAGCCGACCCGGCCGACGGCGTGCCCGCGTGGCACGCAACGGCCCGAGGAGGGGTGACGGGATGACGACGACACCGATCCGCCGCGTACCGGCGGGTCCGACCGGCCCGGCGATGCTGCGCACGCTCTGGCAGCTCGGCCGGGACCGGCTGGGCCTCATGCGGACGGCGGCGAGCTACGGCGACGCCGTCCGGCTCGGGCCGAGCTTCAAGACGCTGCACTTCTTCAACCACCCCGACCACGCCAAGCACGTCCTTGCCGACAACAGCCAGAACTATCACAAGGGCGTCGGGTTGGCCCAGGCCCGGCGGGCCCTCGGCGACGGCCTGCTCACGAGCGAGGGCGAGCTGTGGCGCAAGCAGCGCCGCGTGATCCAGCCGGCGTTCCAGGCCAAGCGCATCGCCGCGCAGGCCGGCGTGGTGGTCGAGGAGGCCGACCGGCTGGTCGGACGACTGCGCGAGCACCGCGACGGCGCGCCCGTCGACATCATTCAGGAGATGACCGGCCTGACCCTCGGGGTGCTGGGTCGCACCCTTCTCGACAGTGACCTCAGCGGGCACCGCTCGGTGGGGCACTCCTTCGAGGTCATGCAGGACCAGGCCATGTTCGAGATGGTCACGATGGGCTCGGTGCCGACCTGGCTGCCGCTGCCCCACCAGCTCCGGTTCCGGCGCGCCCGAAGGGACCTGCAACGGATCGTCGACGCCCTTGTCGCCGAGCGGCGGGCCCGTGGCGAGGCGGGCGACGACGCGTTGACCCGACTGATCGTCTCCACCGGGCAGGAGGCCGATCCACAGGTCGGCCGCCTGCGGATGCGCGACGAACTGGTCACCCTGCTGCTGGCCGGGCACGAGACGACGGCCAGCACGCTGGGCTGGACCTTCCACCTGCTCGACCAGCACCCCGAGGTACGCGAGCGGGTCCGCGCCGAGGCGGTGGAGGTGCTCGGCGACCGGTTGCCGGTGTTCGAGGACCTGGCCCGGCTGCGGTTCATCGGCCAGGTGATCAGCGAGGCGATGCGGCTCTACCCGCCGGTGTGGATGCTCTCCCGTATCGCCCAGGGGCCGGACGAGATCGGCGGGTACGACGTGCCGGCCGGCGCGGATGTGCTGATCTGCCCGTACACCCTGCACCGCCACCCGGACTTCTGGGAGGACCCGGAGCGGTTCGACCCCGATCGGTTCGACCCGTCCCGGTCCGGCGGCCGGCCACGCTACGCGTACGTGCCGTTCGGCGCCGGACCCCGGTTCTGCGTCGGCAACAACCTGGGGCTGATGGAGGCCACGTTCGTGGTCGCCATGGTCGCGCGGGAGCTGCGGCTCACCGGCGACCCGGCGTACCGGGTGATCCCCGAACCGATGCTGTCGCTCCGGATCCGGGGCGGCCTGCCGATGCGGGTCACGGCGGAGAACGCCGCGGGGACGCTCCGGTGAGCGGCGCGGGCTTCGCCGAGGTCAAGCACGTGCCGGTGAACCAGGCTGTCCGGGACTACCTGGTGCGGTCCAGCTCACCGCCGGATTCGGCGCTGAGCGGGTTGGTCGACTCCACACGCGAGGTGGGCGAGGCGGCCGGGATGATGGTGCCGGTCGAGCAGGCCGCACTGCTGACCATCCTGACCCGGCTCGTCGACGTGCGCACGGCGGTGGACATCGGGACGTTCACCGGGCTGTCGGCCCTGGCCATCGCCCGCGGGCTCGCCCCTGGCGGCCGGGTGGTGACCTGTGACGTCACGGACCAGTGGATCGGCATCGCCCGCTCCCACTGGGAGCGGGCCGGGGTGGCCGACCGGATCGAGTTCCGGCTCGGTTCGGCGGCCCGAACCCTGCGGTCGATGCCCGCCGACACGGTCGTCGACCTGGTCTTCATCGACGCCGACAAGATGAACTACCCCACCTACTACGAGGCGGTGGTGCCGATGCTGCGGCCCGGCGGCCTGCTGCTGGCGGACAACGTCCTGCTCGACGGGTACGTGCTGGCCCCGGAGTTGGCCGAGCCCGGCCTGCCCCGCCGTGCCGCGCAGACGCTGCGCGCGTTCAACGCCACGCTCGCCGCCGACGAGCGATTCGAGGCCGTCATGTTGCCGATCGCGGATGGACTCACCATCGCCCGACGCCGCTGAGGCACACACAGGCGACCCCGCGCCCGCCAGGGCCGGGGTCGCCTGCGTGTGCGCGAGCGTCGGCGCGCGTCGGCGTCCGGGCGTGCTGACTCGGTGCTCGTCCTCGACCAAGCCGGAGCGGCATGTTCGCGCGCGGGCGTCGGTGTGGATCCCGGCCCGGACACGACGACGCGGATCCACCCCCGAGGGCGGATCCGCGTCGTCGGGCCGGAGGCGGTCAGGCGGGGTTCGCCGCCGGCGCGTCCTGCGCCGGTCGGCTGGCGGCCACGACCGCCGCCGTGAAGGCGGCCAGGTCCGGATCCTCGAAGAGGAGCCCGACGTCCACCACCACACCGAGTTCGTCCTCGATGCGCGTGATGATGCGAACCGCCGAGATGGACTGCCCCTGCAATTCGAAGAATGTCGCCTCCGGTCGATCCGGTGGCATGCGCAGAACATCGCTCCAGATCGCCGCGACACGCTTTTCGACGGTCGGCTGTAGCGAGTTGTCCTGATTGATATCCGTCATTCGCAGTGCTCCCCTCCTGGCCGGGTCCGGTACCCGTGGCCGGCCGGTCACGGGTACCGGACTGCGGCAGTCACGACGTACCGCGCTCCCATGTTGCGGGTGGTCGACAGGCCTGCGCATCCTTGCGATTGCGCGACCGGAGGGCGGCGACAGGCGTTTTCGTCGACGATGGAATTCCCGCACCGATCGGTGTGCTCTATTTTCGGTATCGCATTTGTTGAGAAGACCGTCTTCATTGTCACGTGCCACGATTCGACCGTGGCGATGAGCAGGGACACGACGCTGGCCGGTACGCCCGAGACGGGTGCCGGCCCGGTCGGCACGTCCTGGGCACAGGACGGCATATGGCTGCTGGACCACCTTGCCCCGTACCGGGGGGTGCACCGGATCGTCCGGACCTGGCAGGTCGACGGGACTGTCGACGCGGAGACGCTGCGGGTGGCGTGGCGTACGGTGCTGAACCGGCACGAGGTGCTGCGGACCCGGCTGGCCGAGGCGGACGACAGGCCGATGCCGGTGCTCACCGCCGATCCCGAGGGTGCCTTCGTCCACGTCGACCTGACCCACCTGGCCGGCGCCGAGAACGAACGCCGTGCCGATCGTGTCTGCGCCGCGGCGGCTGCCGCTCCGGAGCACGCCACCGACGGCCCGCTGGCGCGACTGACGCTTGTGCGGACCGGCGCGACCGCGTACCGGCTGGTGCTGGCGCTGCACCGCGCCGTGGCCGACGACAGGTCGGTCTCCGTGCTCGTCGACGAGCTGTCCACCTGCTACGCCGCGGGCGTGCGGCAGGCGCCGGCACGTCCGGTGCCGCTGCCCCCGGCTCCGCGCTACGCCGACTACGCCGGCTGGCAGCGCGAGCTGGTCGCCGGGCCGGCCGGCCGACGGCTGCTGGACTGGTGGACCGACACCCTCACCCCGGCGCCTCCGCCGGTGACGTTGCCCGTCGACCCCGGTGCCCGGTCGTCGCTCCCCGCCGGCCTGGTCCCGTTCGACTGGGGCACCGAGCTGTCCGGTCGGCTCGCCACGTTCTGCCGGGCCGGGGGGATCAGCCCGACGGTGGTGCTGCTGGCCGCCCTCCAGGCCGTCCTGCATCGGTACGGCGACGAGGACCGGGTCAGCGTGGTGCTGCCCGTGCCGGTGCTCCCGGAGGAGTTCACCGGGCTCGTCGGCCCCTGTGACAACCTGCTGGTGCTGGTGGGCGACCTGAGCGGCGGCCCCACCTTCGCCGAGACGGTGGAGCGTGCCGCAGCCGTGCTCCGGGCCGCCACCGCCCACGGCGAGCTGCCGTTCGCGCGGCTCGTCGGGGCGCTGCCCGTGCACCGCGACCCGGGCCGGGTGCCGTTCTGCGATGTGGTGCTGGCCGTCAACACCTCGGAGGCCGAGCTGCGGCTGGCCGGTGCCCGGACCCGGGCGGCGACGGTGGCCGACGGCGGTCCCACCGTCGCGGATGTGGTGCTCACCGTTCGCCGGACCTGGCCGTCGGTCACCGGCACGCTCGGATACCGGGGGGACCGGTTCGAGGCGGGCTCGGCGGCGGGCGTGCTCGGTCAGGTCCGCACGCTGCTGTCGGCAGCGCTCGACGCCCCGGACACGCCCCTGGACCGGCTGCCGCTGGACGAGCCGGCGGCTGTCGACCCGGCGCCGCACGCCACGACTGTCGACCCCCCAACCGTGTACGAGAGCATCGCCCGGCACGCCGCGCAGATCGCGCAGGCGGTCGCGGTGGCCGGTGCCGACGAGCGCTTGACGTACGACGAGTTGGAGCGCCGCGCGGCGTCGGTGGCCGCTCACCTGAGCGCGCTGCCAGTCGTCGGCGCGCCTGTCGTCGTTCGCATGGCACCCGGTCCGTGGCAGCTCGCCGCGTCGCTGGGCGTCCTGCGCGCCGGCGGTCACCTGGTCTGGTTCGGTGCCGGCGACGCGGGGGAGCGGGGGAGGGCGGTGCTCGCCGAGCTTCTGCCGGCCTGCCTCCTGCGGGCGGGCGAGGATCCGGGTGACGACCTGGCCCGCTGGTTCCGGGACGAACTCGACGGCCGGCTGATCGATGTGACAGCCCTCCCGGGCGAGACGAGCGCCGCCGCCGCCGTCGCCGTCGCCCCGAGCCTGCCGAGCGTCACCGACCCGGGCTCGCGGACCGCCTACGTCGCCTACACCTCGGGCTCGACCGGCCGGCCCAAGGGCATCGCCCAGACCCACCTGGCGCTGGCCCAGTTCGTCGGGTGGATGGCCGACGCGCTGGAGCTCGGCCCTGGTGCCCGGGTGGCCCAGTGGGTCACGCCGGAGCACGACCCGAGCATCTGCGAGGTGTTCGCCACGCTTGTCGGCGGCGGCACGCTGCACCCGGTGCCGGAGCGGATCCGCGTACACCCCGAGAAGTTTGTCGACTGGCTGGTGCGGCAGCGGATCACCTTCCTGCAGACCGTGCCGAGCTTCGCCCGGGAGCTGCTGGCAGTCGTCGCGGCCCGGGAACCGGCCGACCGGCCCAACGGCCTGGCCCGGCTGGTGCTGATGGGCGAGGCGTTGTCGGGCGAACTCGTCGACGGGTTCCGCCGTGCCCTGCCAGCGACCCGGCTGACGAACATGTACGGCCCGACCGAGACGATCGCGGCCACCTGGCACGACATCACCGGCCCGGTGCCGGCGACAGTGCCGATCGGCCGGCCCATTCCCGGGCGGCAGGTGCTGGTCCTCGACGAGGCTGACCGGCCCTGCCCGACAGGCGTCACAGGTGAGATCGTGGTGCGCAGCCGGCACGTCTGCGACGGCTATGTCGGCGCCGACGGGCCTGGGCCGGCCTTCCGGCCTCCCTCCGGTCACCTCGACGACGACGGCACAGGCCTGCGGTGGTACCGCACCGGTGATCTCGCGCGGCGGCGGTGGGACGGCCTCCTGGAGTTCCGGGGGCGCCGCGACCAGCAGGTCAAACTCCTCGGCTCACGGGTGGAGTTGGCCGAGGTCGAGGCGGCGCTGGCCGCGCACGACGGGGTGACGGAGTGCGCGGTGGTTCCGGTGACCGACACCGACGGGTTGGTGGTCCGGCTCGCGGCGTACGTCGTACCGCGTCGCGGGCCCGACGGCGGCCCGCTCGCCGGTGTCGGCGAGTGGCGGGCGCACCTGCGCCGGCGGTTCGGCACCGCGATGGTGCTCGTCTCCTTCGAGTCGGTGCCCGGCCGGTTGCCCCGCACGGTGGCGGGCAAGGTGGATCGCCGCCGGTTGTCCGCACCGAGGCCGTCGACGGACCGTCGGGCACCGACCGGCCCGGTGGAGCAGGCGCTGGCCGAGATCTGGTCGGACCTGCTCGGTGGAGGGCGGTTCGACGCCGAGTCGACGTTCTTCGCCGCCGGTGGGCACTCCCTGCTCGTCCCACCGCTCGTGGCGAGGATCCGGCGACGCCTCGGCGTCACGGTGGCGCTGCGGGACTGCTTCACCCACAACACGTTGGCCGGCATGGCCGCCCTGATCGAGGCGGCGCGCGTGGCCCACGACCGTTCGATACCCCCGGAATCGGCAGACCTGAGTGCTGTCACGGACGCGATGGAGTGAGTGCATTGACGTTGGCCAGAACCACGCAGGCGGTGGCAATCACGGGCGAGGACCTCGACATCCCCGGGGTGCGACGGGTCGCAGAGGAGGACGCGCCCATCGAGGTGGCGGCGTCGTCGCTGGCCCGGGCGGGCAAGAGTCGGATGCTGTTCGAGGACATCGTGCGCCAGGACGTTCCGGTGTACGGGGTCACCACCGGCTACGGCGAGATGATCTACATGCTGGTCGACACGGCCAAGGAGGTGGAGCTGCAGACCAACCTGGTGCGCAGCCACGCCGCCGGGGTGGGTCCGCTGTTCGCCCAGGACGAGGCGCGGGCAGTGGTGACCGCCCGGCTCAACGCGTTGTCCAAGGGGCACTCCGCGGTCCGTCCGGAGCTGTTGGAGCGGCTGGCGCTCTACCTCAACCTTGGTCTGACCCCGGCCATCCCGGAGATCGGCTCGCTCGGCGCCAGCGGTGACCTCGCGCCGTTGGCGCACATCGCCTGCACCGTGATCGGTGAGGGCTACCTGCTGCGCGACGGCAAGCGGGTGCCCACCGGCGAGGTGTTGCGCGAGCACGGCATCGAGCCGATGCAACTGCGCTTCAAGGAGGGCCTGGCACTCATCAACGGCACCTCCGCCATGACCGGCCTCGGCGCGCTCGTGGTGGGCAGGGCAATGGACCAGGTCCGGCAGGCCGAGATCGTCACCGCCCTGGTGATCGAGACGTTGCAGGGATCCACGAGCCCGTTCCTGGCGGAGGGGCACGACATCGCCCGACCGCACCAGGGCCAGATCGACAGCGCGGCGAACATGCGGACCCTGATGCGCGGCAGCGCGCTCACCGTCGAGCACCGCCAGCTGCGCAGCCAGCTCCAGGAGGGCAAGCAGGACGGCGTCGACGTCCAGCGCACCGACGTCTACATGCAGAAGGCGTACTCGCTGCGGGCCATTCCGCAGGTCCTCGGCGCGGTACGGGACACCCTGTACCACGCCACGAACAAGCTGAACATCGAGTTGAACTCGGCGAACGACAACCCGCTCTTCTTCGAGGGGCACGAGGTCTTCCACGGGGCCAACTTCCACGGGCAGCCGATCGCGTTCGCGATGGACTTCGTGACGATCGCGCTCACCCAGCTCGGCGTCCTGTCCGAGCGGCGCACCAACCGGCTGCTCAACAGGCACCTCAGCTACGGTCTGCCCGAGTTCCTGGTCACCGGCGACCCGGGTCTGAACAGTGGCTTCGCCGGTGCGCAGTACCCGGCCACGGCCCTGGTCGCCGAGAACCGCACGATCGGTGCGGCGAGCACCCAGAGCGTGCCGTCCAACGGCGACAACCAGGACGTGGTGAGCATGGGCCTGATCGCCGCCCGCAACGCCCGTCGGGTGCTCGGCAACAACCAGTACATCCTGGCGGTGGAGCTGCTCGCCGCCGCACAGGCGGTGGACATCTCGAAGCGACGTGCCGGGCTCAGCCCCGCCGCCGCGGCGGCGTACGAGTTCGTCAGGGGTATCGCACCGACGCTCGACCGGGACCGCTTCATGTCCGACGAGATCGAGCAGGTCGGCGCCGCGCTGAGCCGGGGCGAGCTGGTTGCCGCCATCGGGCAGAGCGATGTCGACCTGCGCTGAGCGCGTGCGTACGCCGAGTTGGGAGATCTGATGACCGACAACGAGTACGACTACGACGTGGTGGTGGTCGGCGGTGGGCCCTGCGGCTCCACCATCTCCACACTTGTGGCCATGCAGGGCCACCGGGTGCTGCTGCTGGAGAAGGAGCGGTTCCCGCGCTACCAGATCGGGGAGTCGCTGCTGCCGTCGACTGTGCACGGCATCTGTCGCATCCTCGGCGTCGAGGAGGACCTGCGCCAGGCCAACTTCATGCCCAAGCGGGGCGGCACGTTCCGGTGGGGCGCCAACCCCGAGCCGTGGACCTTCTCCTTCGGCCTCTCCGCCAAGTTCGCCGGTGACGCCGCCACCGCCTATCAGGTGGAGCGGATGCGCTTCGACCAGATCCTGCTGGACAACGCCCGCCGCAAGGGCGTCGAGGTCCAGGAGGAGACGTCGGTTGTCGACGTGCTCACCGACGCGGACACCGACCGGGTCGACGGCGTGCTCTACGCCGGCCCGGACGGGGTACGACGCGAGGTGCGGAGCCGGTTCGTCGTCGACGCCTCCGGCAACAAGAGCCGGATCCACACCCGGGTCGGCGGCCAGCGGCGGTACTCCGAGTTCTTCCGCAACCTGGCCCTGTTCGGCTATTTCGAGGGGGGCAAGCGGATGCCCGCCCCGAACCGGGGCAACATCCTCGCCGTCGCGTTCGACGCCGGCTGGTTCTGGTACATCCCTCTCACCGAGGAGCTGACGAGCGTCGGCGTGGTGCTCATGCCCGAGGCGTTGGACCGGGCGCGGGGCGACAAGGAGCAGGCTCTGCTCGATCTGATCCAGCAGTGCCCGATGATCGCCGACTACCTCTCCGACGCCCACCGGGTCACCGAGGGCCCGTACGGCGAGGTCCGGATTCGCAAGGACTACTCGTACATCCAGGAGAAGTTCTGGCGGCCCGGGCTGGTCCTGGTCGGCGACGCGGCGTGCTTCATCGACCCGGTCTTCTCCTCGGGCGTGCACCTGGCCACCTACAGCGCCCTGCTCGCCGCCCGTTCGATAAACACCGCGCTGCGGGGAGGGGCCGACGAGACGACCTGCTTCGAGGAGTTCGAGGTGCGGTACCGGCGCGAGTACGCCCGGTTCCACGACTTCCTGGTCGCCTTCTACGACATGCACCAGGACGAGAGCTCCTATTTCTGGAAGGCGAAGAAGGTCACCAACAACACCGTCTCCGAGATGGAAGCCTTCGTGGAACTCGTCGGCGGCGGCTCCTCCAACGAGGCCGCTCTCGTCTCCTCCGGCGCGTACGCCCGGGGGCGCGACGCGGCGTACCACGAGCTCGCCGACCTGGTGGCGCAGCCGGTGCAGGAGGCCGGAGAAGACCGTGACCTGCTGAGTTCCACACTGGCCCGGTCGGTGTCCAAGGAGGGCACCCGGATCCAGATCCAGGCCGAGCTCGGCGAGAGCACCGACGAGAACGTCCCGGTACGCGCCGGAGGGCTCGTGCCCTCCGCCGACGGCCTGCACTGGTCGTCGCCACAGCAGCCGGCCGGCTGATGGAAGGGAGCCCGATGACCGACACCCTGCTGCCACCGCCGACGCCGGCCGGTGACCCGGCAGCCCAGACCCCGACCCGTGTCCCGCTCTCCCTGCAACAGGAGTTCCTGCACCACATCGACCACGGCGACCACACCGGGCCGTTCGGGCCGCGGTACACGATCGTGGGCGGCTGGCGGGTCACCGGCGAGCTGGACATCGACACGCTGCGACGGGCCCTCGACGACGTGGTGATGCGGCACGAGACGCTGCGCACGTCGATAGTGCGCGAGGGGTCGGAGGCGTACCAGCGGGTGTGCCCGCCGGCCGCGGTCCCGCTGGAGGTGCGCGACCTGCGCGCCGGGCCGCAACGGGACCGCGACCTGGTCGCCGAGGACCTGGTCAACGAGATCGAGGCCGACGTGTTCGGCATCGACGAGATGCCGCTGCTGCGCGCGGTGCTCGGCCGGTTCGACGCCCACGACGGTGTGCTGGTCCTCGCCGCCCACCACACCGCGGTGGACGGGTGGTCGGTGCACCTGGTGCTGCGTGACGTGGCCGAGTTCTACGCGGCCCGGAAGGAGGGCCGCCCGCCGGAGCTGCCGGAGATGCGGCAGTACCGGGAGTACGTGCGGTGGCAGCAGGAGAGCCAGGCCGGCGACAAGGTGCGCCGGGCGCGGGAGTTCTGGCGGGAGAATCTGCGGGGCGCGCAGGTGGTCGCCGTCCCGACGGACCGCACCCGGTCCGAGGAGCCCTTCGTCACCTCCTGGTACCGCTTCCTGTTCGACGAGGAGTTCCGGCGGGCCACGGCTGACCTGGCGGCGGCCACCCGCAGCACACCGTTCATGGTGCTGCTGGCCGCGTACCTGACCCAGCTGCGGGAGCAGACCGGAAAGACGGACCTGGTGGTGCCGACCTTCACCCCCGGACGTCACCCGGCCTGGGTGCAGAACACTGTCGGCTCGTTCTACAACTTCCTGCCCATCCGTGTCGACCTGACCGGTGCCGGTGACTTCCGGGACGTGATCGCCCGCGCCCGGGCGGCCTGTCTCGCGGCGTACGCGCACGAGTTGCCGTTCATCCAGATCCTGGAGGAGGCGCCGGACGTCATGAACGACGCCATCGGCCCGAACGCCGCGGCGTGTGTGCTCCAGGTGACCCAGTCGCCGGACATGATGTTCGGCCAGCAGCACGGCGACCTGCACTTCGCCGCGATGCGCCGGCGGATGGTGTCGGCCTCGGTCGGTTCGCAGATCCCCGACGGGGTGCTGTTCGGGCTGGAGGCGTCCCCCGAGGGCGGCCTGGTCGGCAGCGTGGGCTTCACCACCAACCTGTTCGTCGAGAGCACGGTCCGGTCGATGGTCACCACCTTCCGGCAGACTCTCGTCGACGTTCTGGGCGGGCGGGACGGCGCCTGACCCCGGCACCACGACGCCGGCGGTGACCCGCGAGGGTCACCGCCGGCGTCGTCTGTGTGGCCGGTCAGACCGGCTGTGCCGCCCGCCCGGCCTGCCGTCGGCTGATCAGGCCGCTGCGGTGCAGCCACCGGATCGCGTCCCGGATCGTCTCCCCGGCAGGGCGGCTCGGTGCGGGCGTGTCGCTGTCGGTCCGGACGTCGCAGTGGCAGGTGTAGACCGCGCCGTACTCCACAGGGATGTGCCAGGGCGAGAGGCGTTGCAGCGCCGACGTGGCCGCGCCCACCGGCAGCACCGCGGCCGAGGGCAGGTAGACCACCGGCAGTCGGCGCCCGGTGACCTCGCGTACCGTCGCGACGAGCTCTCTTGTGGACAGGTACCGGCCCGGCGCCAGCAGGCGGCGCGGCCCCGACCCGGGGCGCAGCGCCGCGACGTGCAGGTCGGCGACGTCGCGGACGTCACCGACCGGGAACCCGCCGCCCGGCCAGATGGGCAGCTGCCCGCGCAGCAACGCCCGCAGCCGGGCGAGCTGGTCGCCCACGTGCGGGTCGTGGGGCCCGAGGGTCGCCATCGGGTACGTGATGACGACAGGCGACCCGGCGTCCTGGTGCCGGCGGGCGACCTCCTCGGCGGCGGCCTTGGTGGCCATGTACCGCTCTCGGGGCCTGCCCACCGGCAGGTGGGTGCTGAGCGGACGGCCTCCGGTCGGCGCCAGGGCGACGAACGACGACACGTGCACGACCGGGTCGGCGCCGGCCCGGAGGGCCGCGTCGAGCACCACCTCCGTGCCGTCGACGTTCACCTCCCGCATCCGGGCGTGCCGGCGGGTGTCGAAGGAGTAGACCGAGGCGGCGTGCAGCACCGCGTCGCAGCCGTCGACAGCCCGCCGCACCGACCTCGCGTCGGTCACGTCCCCGACGACGGTCCGCACGTCCCGCCCGGACAGGCCGAGTGGTCCCAGCGCGTCGTCCACCGCGCCGGGGTCACGGACCAGCAGCCGGACCGTGTGCCCGGCGCGGTGCAGTGCCGCGACCGTGTGCGACCCGATGTAGCCGGTGCCGCCGGTGACCAGAATCCGCACGTTCCCTCTCCTCGCTGCACTTGTGATGGGTGGGACACGGCGACGGCGCCGGTCGGAGGGGGATCCGACCGGCGCCGTCTATGGGCCGGGTCAGCCGGCGTCGCGCGGGCTGTTCTGGTACGCGGCCAGTCGCCAGCCGTCGCCGGTGCGGACCAGCAGCCACGAGGCGCGGATGGCGCGTTCGGTGGGCACCTCCGTCTCGCCTGGGCCGAGGACGCCGCCGTCGGTGAGCAGGAGGGCCACGTTGGTGCTGAGGATGCGGATGTCGAAGGGCTGACCGGTCACCTGGGTGCCCTTGTACGGCCCGGCGAAGCCCTTGGCCATGAAGTCACGGATGTCGTCGCGGCCCCTCTGGAACTGGCCGGGCAGGATCATGGTGCCGTCGGCGGTGAACACGTCGGCGAAGGCGTCGGCGTCGTGCGCCGCCCACGCCTGCACGATGCGTCCGGGCACCGCGGCGATGGCGGCCTGGTCGTCAGCGGACACGTCCGGTACGAGGCTGTTCGTGGTCACGGGATGGGATCCTTCCGTCGTGGCGTGGGACGTCAGAGGTAGAGCGTGTTCGGGGCGAGGCCGCAGAGGATCCGCCCGTACAGCTCCGCGTTGGTGGTGGGGTTCATGAGCGCGTGCAGGTTGATCGCCTGCACGTCCCGGGCGATCCGCTGGATCGGCACGTCGTTGTAGACCGACGAGCCGCCGCTGGCGAGGGCGAAGACGTCCACGGCCTCCTTGCCCCGCCGGCACACCGCGCCCAGCTCGGCCCGGGCGCGAGCCCGCTCCTCGAGGGTCCACTGCGCGCCGCCGGTGGCCCGCTCGTCGACAAGGCTCGCCAGCCGTTGCGCGTGGAATTCCGCCTCGTCGCCCTTCAGCACCGCGTCGGCCACCTGGTGGTGGGTGATCGGCGCGTCCTGCTGGCTGTCGTAGTCGGTGTAGGTGATCTTGCGTTCGGGCAGCCGCTCGAAGAACACCTCACGGGCCGCCCGGGTCAGGCCGACGACGCTGCCGACCGAGGACGCCGCCGCGACCGGCAGCAGGGGGGAGCGATAGATGGGCGAGCCCGCGTTGGCCGCCGACACACCCTGCCCCTGCACGATGGCGCCCAACGGCAGCACCCGGTCGGCAGGGACGAACAGGTCCTGGGCGACGGTGCTGACGCTGCCGGTCCCGCGCAGGCCACTCGTGTGCCAGTCGTCGATGACCTGCAGGTCCGACATCGGCACGAGCGCCACGATCGGCATCGGCTCGCCCTGCGGGCTGAACTGCACCGCGACGATCTCCTGCCAGTGGGCGTGCGGCGCGCCGCTGATGAAACCCCACTTGCCGTTGACCACGATGCCGCCGTCGACGGTGGTGGCCGTGGCGCTGGGGCTCAGCGTGCCGCAGACCCGAACGTCGGGAGTCGAGAACACCTCGTCCTGCACGTGGTCCGGGAAGAGGCCCACCATCCAGGTGGGGATCCAGTAGACCGAGGCGACCCAGGCCGCGGAGCCGTCACCCCTGCCCAGTTCCGAGGCGACCTCGACAAGCGTCCGGGTGTCCGCCTCGTAGCCGCCGTACCGGACGGGCCGGCGCAGCTTGAAGATGCCGGCGTCGGCAAGCGCGGCGATCGTCTCGTCGTGGACGCGGCGGTTCTCCTCGGACCAGGCCGCGTGCCCGCGCAACAGGGGCACGAGGTCGGAGGCGCGTCGGACGAGGTCCTCGGTCGTCGGGACATCGGTGGTGAGCAAAGCACCCTCCTTGGAATGATGGCTGGGTGGTGCGGACGGTCCCGGTTGGCCTCGCGGGGGTACGGCGCGGGGCTGCTCCACCGAGGACGGGCGGCGGTCTGCGCGGCCGGTCAACCCGAGGATCACAGAGGCTGGACCTGCCCCGCATCTCCCCGAATGCCCAGCGGGCGGCGGTGAGCCGGGGAGGTCACCCGGATCGGGGCGCCGGTGATCGTCGCCCCACGCGGAGGCGGCGGGGTCAGAGAGCTGCCGGCAGGCCGAACGCCGGGAACAGGTCTGGTTCGAAGGCGGTGATCTCCACGATCTTGCCGTCGGCGATCCGGAGCACCTCCAGCACCTGCGGGCGGAAGGCGGTGTCGCCCGGACGGCGTACGTAGTGGGCCGCCGCCGGCTGCCGGTTGGCCCGGGTCGGCACGCTGCGCCACTGGCCGAGGTAGGCGGGCGAGCCCGGGTCGAGGACGTCGCGCAGGCTGTTCAGGAACGACGACCGGCCCCACCAGGCCGGGTCCGGCATGCCCGGCACGCACGGCACCGACATCGGCATGGTGATCCGGATGTCCTCCCGCAGCAGTTCGGCCATCGCACCGGTGTCGGCGCGCTCCAGCACCCCCATGTAGCGCTGGAGAAGCGCACGCTCCTCGCTTGTCGCGTCGTCCGCGGCCGCCCACTCGCTGCGGTGCGGCGGCAGGTGGTCCTTGAGGTTGCCCCGGGCCCGCTGCAGCGCGCTGTTGGCCGAGGCGACGCTCACCTCAAGCAGCTCGGCCGTCTCGGCGGCGGGCCAGCCGAGGACGTCCCGCAGGATGAGCACGGCCCGCTGCCGGGCCGGCAGGTGCTGGATCGCGACAAGGAACGCCAGCTCGATTGTCTCCTTGGCGACCACCGCGGCGTCGGGCTCCGCGTCGGCAGGCGCGGCCGGTTCCAGCAGCCGATCCGGATAGGGCTGGAGCCAGTACACCTCGTCCGGTGTGGTGGGACGGAAAGCGCCATCGGTCAGCACGGGGCCGCGGCCGGCGCGGGGCTGCCGGGGGTGGCGGTTGAGGAAGTCAAGGCAGGCGTTCGTCGCGATGCGGTAGAGCCAGGCGCGGAAGGTGGACCGGGCCTCGAACGTGTCCCGTTTGCGCCAGGCGCGCAGGAAGGTCTCCTGGACCTGGTCCTCGGCGTCCTCGAAGGAGCCGAGCATCCGGTAGCAGTGGACCTGCAACTCACGGCGGTGACCTTCGACCAGACGAGCGAAGGTGGCCTCGTCGACGGGCATCGACGGGCGCGCCTCGAACTGGGTGGAGTTGACACTGACACGGCTCACAGATCGTGCCCCGCTCCCGACAGCAACTGTTCGATGACGGTCGGCCAGAACCGTAGCACGGCGGCGGTGCCAGGCAGCCAACTTGTGGCGCGCTGGCGCCGGGCGTCAGCCGCAGCGCACGGCAAAGGATGCGACAGGTATCGGGTGACGGTGACGCTGACCGCAGTGGCCGGCGCGCGGCGACCGCTGGGCCATAGGGGCCACGTCGTCGCCGACCGAGGAACGGTCGTCGTCAGGAGGTTGCCGCAGTGAGTGAGATCGGTAGACGCGCCGTCGTGCTGGGCGGCAGCATGGCCGGCGTCCTCGCCGCCCGGGTGTTGGCCGAGTCCTACGGCGAGGTCCTGGTCGTCGACCGGGACACGCTGTTGGGCGTACGCGAGCCCCGGCGCGGCGCACCGCACACGGTGCACGCGCACGGCCTGCACGCCCGTGGTCACCTCAACATGGAGGAACTCTTCCCCGGCATCACCGACGAGTTGACCGCCGAGGGTGTGCCGACCGGGGACCTCGGCGAGATGCGCTGGTTCTTCAACGCCCGCAAGATCCGCCCCGCTCACACCGGCCTGGTCTCGGTCACCGCGCCGCGACCCGTGCTGGAGCACCACGTCCGCAGCCGGGTCGCGGCCCTGCCCAACGTGCGGTTCCTGGAACAGCACGACGTCCTGGGCCTTGTCACGACCGACGATCGGGAGCGTGTCGTCGGCGTCCGGGTGCGCTCCCGCGCCGTGGACGCCCAGCCACAGGAGCTGGAGGCGGACCTGGTGGTCGACGCCACCGGGCGCGGCTCGCGTACACCGGCGTGGCTGGCGGAGCTCGGTTACCGGCGGCCGGATGAGGACCGGGTCAAGGTCGGGCTGGCCTACACGACCCGGCACTACCGGCTGCGTCCGGAGATGTTCGAGGGCGTGCAGTCGATCAACCCGGTCGCCTCGCCCGCGCACCCCCGTGGCGCCTTCTTCGGCCAGGTCGGCCGTGACGTCTGCATCCTGTCGCTTACCGGTGTGCTGGGCGACCATCCGCCGACCGACCACGAGGGGTTCCTCGCCTTCGCCCGATCGCTCCCGGTGCCGGACGTCTACGAGGGGGTACGGGACGCCGAGGCGCTCGACGACCCGGTGTCCTTCACCTTCCCGGCGAGCGTCCGGCGTCGCTACGAGCGGCTGACCCGGATGCCCGACCGCCTCCTCGTCATGGGTGACGCGGTATGCAGCTTCAACCCGGTCTACGGGCAGGGGATGAGCGTCGCGTCCATCGAGGCGCTGACGTTGCGCGAGCACCTGCGGCGGGGTCGACCGCCGCGGACGGGCGAGTTCATGGCCGACATGTCCCGGGTGATCGACACTCCGTGGGACATCTCCGCGGGTGGTGACCTGGACTTCCCGGGCGTGCAGGGGCGACGGACCCTGCAGGTGCGGGTCGGCAACGCCTACATGGCCCGGGTGCAGTACGCGGCCACCAGGGACGCCCGGGTGACCGAGGGCTTCATGCGTGTGGCCGGGCTGATGGATCCGCCCCAGGCGCTGATGCGGCCGGCGATGGTGCTGCGGGTGCTGCGGCACGCGCCGCTGCGCCCGGCAGCTCCGCCCGGCAACCCCTCGCCCGCCACGCCCCGGGCAGGCACGGCGGTGCCGCCGGCCGCCTGATCCCGTCGCCGTGAACCGCCCCGGGCCGTGCGTCGGCCCGGGGCGGCTTGCGTCCGCCGACACCCACGGTGGGCCGTGGTCGGACAGGCGCCGACACCCACGGTGGGCCGTGGTCGGACAGGCGTGCCGGCAGCCGGGCGGATGCCCAGGAGTCACACCGGCCGCTCCGGCCCCCGCGAGGGGTGACCGGAGCGGCCGCGGTGGATCGGCGACGCGGTGGCTCAGTGCACCGGCTGCGCCGGGACTGCGGCGTCCGAGGTGGGCTCCGTCTCCTTCGGAGGCATGCCGGGCATCGGCATGTCACCGAGCGACGGCACGTGCCGCAGCCCGAAGAACGCCACGACGGCCAGGGCGACGAAGAGGAACACGCAGACCAGCGCGACGGTGTTCAGGCCGCTGGTGAACGCCTCCCGGGCCGAGTCGAGCAGCGCGCCGGCGGGCGAGCCGCCGACCTGCTCGGCCACCACGTTGGCGCCGGCGATGCTCTCCTTGGCGGTGGCCGCCGCGTCCGCCGGCAGGTCGGCCGGAACGCTCACCTGACCCCGGTAGGTAGCGGTGCCGATGAGGCCGAGGATTGCCACACCCAGGGCGACGCCCAGCTCGCCGACGGCCGAGGAGAGCGAACCGGCGGCGCCGGCCTTCTCCGGCGGCGTGGACGACATCACCAGGAACGGGGTCATCGGGCCGATGGAGGCACCACCGACGTAGACGATCCCGAGACCGACAAGCAGGGTGGTCAACCCGGCGGTGCTGCCCACCTGGGTCAGCACCACCATGCCGAGCGCCGCGATCAGGGAGCCACCGGCGAGCACGTAGGCGGGTCGGACCTTGCGGGCGATCGCCGGCGCCAGGTTGCCCACGACGATCATTACGACGGACGGGATCAGCAGCAGCGTGCCGACCCGCACCGGGGTGAGGCCCTCGACCATCTGCATGTAGAGGCTGCCCATCAGACCGGCGCCGCCCATGACGAAGGCGATCATCAGGGCCATCGTCAGGGCCGTCGAGAGCGCGCGGATCTTGAACAGGCTCAGGTCGAGCAGCGGGTGGGTCAGGTGGGCCTGTCGACGCAGGAAGACGACGAGGAAGACCAGCCCCGCCACCAGGGAGATCAGCGGCACCGGCGCCCAGCCGTCGCGCGCCAGCTCCTTGAGGCCGTAGACGAACGGCAGGATGGCCAGCAGCGACAGCGCCACGCTGAACAGGTCCAGACGGCCAGCGCTCGGGTCCTTGGACTCGGGGATCAGCGCCGGGCCGGCGAGCAGCAGCAGGCCCATGATCGGGACGGCGAGCAGGAACACCGAGCCCCACCAGAAGGCGCCCAGCATCAGGCCGCCGACCACCGGGCCGAGCACCACACCGGCCATCAGGGACGTGCCCCAGACGCCCATGGCGGCGCCCATCTGCTTCGGGTCCTTGAACATGGTCCGCAGCAGGGCGAGGATCGACGGGATCAGCGTCGCGCCGGCCACGCCGAGCAGCGCGCGGGCGATGATCAGGACGATCGTCGAGGTCGCGAACGCGGCAAGCAGCGACGCCGCGAGGAACGCCGCGCCGCCGAACAGCAGGACCTTCTTACGCCCGACCCGGTCGCCCAGCGTGCCCATGGTGACCAGGAAACCGGCGATCAGGAAGGCGTAGATGTCCGAGATCCACAGCTGCTCGGTGCTGCTCGCCCCCAGGTCCGCGGTGACGTGTGGCAACGCCAGGAACATGACGTTGAGGTCCACCGTCGTCAACATGGTGGGCAGGCACATCACGGCCAGGGCGAACCACTCCCGCCGGGTGGCCCGAGGAGCCACGGCCGGGGTGGCGGCTGCGCCCCCCTGCCCGTCGACTGTTGTCATGCTCTTGGTCCTCTCGATTACGGCCGCGCTGTCCCGCGGCTCACTGTTGAGACGGCAGCGCCCCGAAAAAGTCATCGCTCTATGGGCTGCCGTGTCACGAGGGGTCCGGGCGGAGGCCGCCACGGCCCGGCGTCTTCCCGGTTGCGCTGTGCCGCGTACCGCCTTGTCCCAGCCTCCGGCGCTCACCATGCTGAATGCGGGCCAGGCCGGCGTGACGGCTGCCCGGTCCGATCGGACCCGATGGCCTGCCCGGCCCGGCGAAAGGCGACCCATGACCGAGTTGGCAGACCGACCGACGGCCGACGTCCGCCGGACCCGCCCGATGACCGGCGACGAGTACGTCGAGTCGCTGCGGGACGGTCGGGAGATCTACCTCTACGGCGACCGGGTACGGGACGTCACCCGGCACCCCGCCTTCCACAATCCGGTACGGATGACCGCCCGGCTCTACGACGCCCTGCACGATCCACGGGCCCGTCCGGTGCTGACCACGCCCACCGACACCGGCAGCGAGGGCTGGACGCACCGGTTCTTCACCACGCCGCACAGCGCCGAGGACCTCGTCGCCGACCAGCGGGCCATCGCCGCGTGGGCCCGGTTGAGCTACGGCTGGATGGGGCGCAGCCCGGACTACAAGGCCTCGTTCCTCGGCACGCTCGGCGCCAACGCCGACTTCTACGAGCCGTTCGCCGACAACGCCCGCCGCTGGTACCGGGAGGCGCAGGAGAAGGTCCTCTACTGGAACCACGCAATCGTGCACCCGCCGGTGGACCGGTCCCGGCCGCCGGACGAGGTCGCCGACGTCTTCATCCACGTGGAACGGGAGACCGACGCCGGGGTGATCGTCAGCGGCGCGAAGGTGGTCGCCACCGCGTCGGCGTTGACCCACCACAACTTCCTGGCCCACTACGGCCTGCCGGTCCGCAAGCGGGAGTTCGCCCTCGTCGCGACCGTGCCGATGGACGCCCCCGGGATGAAGCTGATCTGCCGACCGTCCTACTCGGCCACCGCCGCGGTCATGGGCAGCCCGTTCGACTATCCGCTCTCGTCACGGCTGGACGAGAACGACACCATCCTGGTGCTGGACAAGGTCCTCATCCCCTGGGAGAACGTGTTCATCTACGGCGACCTCGGCAAGGTGCAGATGTTCGCCGGCAAGTCCGGCTTCACCGAGCGCTTCACCTTCCACGGCTGCACGCGCCTCGCCGTCAAGCTCGAATTCATCGCCGGCCTGCTGGCCAAGGCCCTGGACACCACGGGAACGTCCGACTTCCGGGGCGTGCAGAGCAGGCTGGGGGAGGTGCTCGCGTGGCGCAACCTGTTCTGGGGGCTCTCCGATGCGGCCGCCCGCAACCCGGTGCCGTGGCACAACGGCGCGGTCCTGCCCAATCCGGCGTACGGAATGGCGTACCGCTGGTTCATGCAGGTCGGCTACGCCCGCGTCCGGGAGATCATCATGCAGGACGTGGCAAGCGGCCTCATCTACGTCAACTCCAGCGCCGAGGACTTCGCCAACCCCGACCTGCGCCCCTATCTCGACAAGTACGTTCGTGGCTCGGGCGGGGTCGAGGCGGTCGAACGCGTCAAGATCATGAAGCTGCTCTGGGACGCGGTCGGCTCCGAGTTCGGTGGCCGGCACGAGCTGTACGAGCGCAACTACGCGGGCAACCACGAGAACACCCGGGTCGAGCTGCTCAACGCCCAGATCATCGGTGGCGAGCTGGACAGCTACAAGGCGTTCGTCGACAAGTGCCTGGGGGAGTACGACCTCAACGGCTGGCTTGTCGACGACCTCGACTCCTTCGAGGACCTGCGCGGGCTGCGCGACGTGCTGCGCGACAGGTGAGGGCTCACCTCAGCACGTGGCGCAGCGCCCCGACCGCCTCGCGCTCGGTGTCGTAGACCGCCTGGATCTGCTCGGACAGCCGGGCCAGGTCCGGCTCGGCGGGGAGCTTGCGGTCGTACTCGCCGATCAGGTCCCACAGCGTGTCGGCGGCCTCGGCGCGTTCGGCGACGGCGGAGTCGCCGGCCGCGACACCGGCGGAGATGGTGGCGACCAACTCCCGGAGCCGGGCGTACTCGGGGACGTCCCAGGGCAGCGCCGTCTCGGCCACGTCGTGCCACAGCCGCGCGGAGTCGCGGAACAGCCGCGCCGCGTCGGCCGCCGCGTCGGCGGAGTCGCCGAGCAGGGGCGCCGCCTCGTCCAGGAAGTCGGCGTAGAGGCCGCGCAGGTTGCCGCCGGTGAGCCCGGCCGGTTCGACGTGCTCCCAGACCGACAGCAGCGTGGTGACCATCCCCGCCTTGCCGTACAGCTTGGGCCAGCCCTTGGCGTTGCGGGGATCGGTGACCAGTCGGCTCCACTTGCTCCACGCCGGCAACGCGACGGTGGCGGCCTTGGCGTCCAGGTGCGCCACGCAGTCGGCGATGCCGGCGCGCACCGCGTCGGCCAGTGGGAGTGTCTCCGGCACCGAGTCCACGACGATCATGCGGTTCTTGGTGGAGCTGACCCGGGCCCGCGCGTCGGCGAGGGTGTCCGCGTCGACGGTGAGCGGGGCGAGGTTGCGGTCGTCGACCCGGATGCCGTCGTCGGTGACCGCGTACGCCACCACGGGACTGCGCCGGGCGCCGGAGAAGACCGGACGGCCACGGCCGGCCAGCGCGGGCTCCGGGGGCAGGTGCCAGTAGCCGACCAGCTGCCGGTCCGGCGCGATCATGACCGGGGTGCCGTCGGCGAGCTGCTCGTGCAGCGCGGTGGACGCGGACTTGCTGCTGCCTGTCGTCTTCACCTGGTAGCCCACGCCGAGCCGGTCCATTGTGCGCTCGGCCCAGTCGTGGAAGGTCCACCGGTAGCGGAATCCCAGGAAGAGGTTCGGGGTCTGCCCCTTGATCTCCCAGAGCATGTAGCCGGCCCCGAGGCCACCACCGACGCCGAGCAGCATCGCCTCGGTCAGCTCCGCGTCGCTGGAGCCGGCGCCCAGGTGGGTGAGCATGTTCGTCACGTTGGAGGTCTCGGCGTGCAGCCCACCGCGTAGCGCCCAGCCGGCGTCGGTCACCGGCCGCGGCGCTGTCCGGGCACCGGACAGCTCGGCACGCGCGGTCGGGTAGCTCTCGCCGGTGCGGGCCATCCGGGTCCGGATGCGGGCTTCGCTGGGCTTGCGGGTGGTCATGGTCCCCCTCGGGCGAGCTGTCGCTGGCGGCCGGCGGGGCGGCCGGGTACGTAGCCGGGCGCGCCAGGGCCGGGGCGTCCCGGTCGACGCCTCGTCGGAGGATACGTGCTAGCGGCGACCGTCGGGGTTGGTTCGACACGCGAGCCGCCATGACGACGGAAGGACCTCGCCCCCCGGTGGGGGCGAGGTCCATCGTGCCGTCGTCTGTCGGCCGGGAGGACGACAGGTGCCGGGGTGACCGGCGGGTCAGAACCGCCCGCCGAACAGCGGCATCTCGGCACGCGAGTGACGCATCACCCGCCACACCACGGCCGGGCGCAGCAGGGCCTCCAGCGGGTCGACCAGACCGGCGGAGCGCATGAACGCCTCGGTGAGGCTCGCGTCCTTGGTGGCCGCCATGTGCAGTCGCTTCATGTACGCGTGCAGCATCAGCACCTTGCGGGTGCGCTTGCCCTCGACGTCGGGGAAGCTGAGGTTGATCGCCTCGGTCATCTCCCAGGCCGGGTCGATGATCCGCCCGACCGTACGCATGAAGTCCTTGGCCTGTGGGGCCTGACCCGAGCGCAGCAGGTCCCGCAGCGCCAGCGCCTGCAACGCGGCAAGGGTCTGCGCCTGGGCGAACACCGGGTTCGGGGTGCAGACCGCGTCGCCGAGCACCAGCAGGCCGTCGGGGAAGCGGGACATCAGCTCGTAGCGCCGGCGCAGCGTGGTGGGGAACTTGAACAGCACCGGGTCGTCGAGCGGCTCGGCGTCGGAGATGCCCTCGTAGATCTCCGGGGCGGACAGCGACTTGACGAACTGGTTGAAGCCCTCCGGGTCGGTGGGCGGGTGGTCGCCCATGATGCCGTACGTGGTCAGCTCTACCCTGCCGCCGTCGGACTTGGTGAAGATGGCGCCCCGGGGGTTGTCCGCCGACGCCACCGAGATGATCGAGTGGCTGGTGCCGAACGGGTCGTGCCGCAGCTTGTAGTGCCGGGTGACGTAGCCGAGCCCGATCTTCGTGCCCTCCTCGGGCACGCGCTGGTAGCCCTGCGCCTCCAGCCAGACCGGGGTGCGCGACCCCCGGCCGGTGGCGTCGACGACGAGGTCGGCGGTGAGGATCTCCTCGCTGTTGCCCTCGCCCTGGCGCTGCACCCGCGCCCCGATGACCCGGGACTTGTCCGAGCTGAACACCAGGCCGGTGATGTCGGTGCGCTCCATGAAGGTCACGTTCTTCAGCGCGGCGACGCGCCGCCGCACGTGTCCCTCCATGATCGGCCGTCGGGCCGCGACGCAGGTCAGGCCGGCCCGGGTCTGGGCCAGTGGCCTGCCGTTCATGTACCACTTGACAGTGCCGGCCAGGTCGGTCAGCGGGCATCCGGCGGTGACCATCTGGGCGGTGATCTCGGGGAACAGGTCTTCCATGGCCCGGGAGCCGCGGGCGATGAGGCCGTTGATGTGACGGCCCTGCGGTGCGCCTCGGCGCGCGTCCCAGACGTCGACCATGTCGTCGCGATCGACAATGACGACCTCTCGATAGCCTTCGCTGAGCGCGCTGGCGGCGAACAGCGCCGTGATGCTCCCGCCGAGCACCACCACGCGATTTCCAATTTCGGAACCCACGGCTAACCTCTCCTGCCTGTCGAGCGAAACCGGGGAAACTGTCAGCGGTGGGGAATCGTGATTGGTGCTTCTCACACTCCGCCAATGCCGCTTCATAGCCGCCGACAAATGATGCCGGACCAGCTGGCGAAAAACGTTCTGCCGACCGGTCTTCTTCTAATCGGCCACAACGTAATGGTGGCATTAGGCGGCGGGGGAGGGCATCTTCTGTGTTGCCCCGGTCTTTCGTTCATGGCGGAGGACTCCTCGCGCCGCAAACACGACCGTGCCCACGCCCGGAACGGGCGTGGGCACGGAAGTGCGTAGCTCAGACGATGCCGCGCGCGGTGGCCAACCGGTGGAAGTTCGCCGCCATCTTGTTCGCCGTTTCGATGTCGGTGACGATGCCGTAGTAGAGCACGTTGCCCATCACCACCATCACGATGTGCTTGAAGCGGTCGATCCCACCGTTGGGCTCGACGCCGCCGTAGTACGTCTCAAGGATCTTGGTGCCCGCCGCGTCCTTCTGCGGCGGGAACGTGATCCGCTGGACCAGGCCCTTGACCTCGGCGCCGGCCAGCGATGGCGTCTCGAAGTTGACGTTGCTGAGCTTGCCCGGGGTCTTGCCGTCCAGCGTGATGTCGCCGTTGTTGCAGGCGGTCGCCGCCTTGTGCATGGCGTCCAGCTTCGGCCCCTCCGGCAGCTCGACCACGAAGTGCGCGAAGAAGTTGTCGTGGCCCAGGTTGTGGTCCTTGCCCACCGGGCTGGCGGTGTTGAACTGCATGAACCCGTTCAGGCCGGCGATGGTTGCCGGCGCCGCGGTCTGTAGCGGGGTGCCGGCCGCGTCGCCGATGGTCACGTAGTTGACGCAGGAGTCCGGAGTGAAGGCCATCCCCTTCGGGGGCGCCAGCAGTGACTTCTCCGCCACCTGCTTGAAGTCGAAGGTCAGCACCTCGTCCTTGCTGGCGTCGTCGTGCGGGTTGGTCAGCAGGTCCTTGAGGTCGGCGGGCGCCTTCGGCGTCGCCGGGGCCGGCGTCTCGGCCTTGGCGTCGGTGCCGGCCGAGTTGCCGTCCCCACACCCAGCCACCAACACCAGCATCACCGCGGCCATCACCGCGGAAATCTTTCCGCCCCGTACGGGCATGTTCTCCCCCATCCTGGTAAATGCGGCTTCAAATTCGTTCGCGCCGCTGATTCATGAGCGAAATGGGTGGTCGACAGCTGTTTCTGCGGCCCGCCACCACTTAATACCTCGAACGCGTACGGTAAGCAGTGGTCCGGCTTGTCGGCATCTTCCAGAGTGCTTATTTCGTGACCCGGCACCACGACGTGACCCATGCGGGGCGTTGCGCACGGCCGAAGATGTTCTGGCCGCCTGCGGCTGCCATTGTTTCGGGGAGTCCACCGGTAGGGCGCAGGTACGCCCGGCCGCCCACGCCTCGAGGAACAGGTGCGGTGGTGGACACAGTGGATCGCCGCCTGTCGGCCGTCCCCACCACGTACCGCGAAGCCCGCATCGTCTGCAACGAGGGAGTAGTCACGTGACGATTTCTACGACCAGAGCCGGGCGCGCCGTGTCCGGTGCCGACCTGGGGGAGCTGGACAAGCGCTACGTCCTGCACTCGCACCAGCGTGACAAGCGGCCGTTCCGCCGGATGATGGTGCGGGGCGTCGGCTCCACCGTGTGGGACGCCGAGGGCCGGGAGCTCCTTGACATGCTCGGTGGCGGCATCTGGGTCGCCCAGGTCGGCCACGGTCGCCGGGAGCTGGCCGAGGCGGCCGCCGCGCAGATCACCGAGCTGGCCCACTTCACCAGCTTCTTCGAGTTCGGCAACGACAAGTCCGCGCTGCTCGCCCAGCGGCTGGCCGACCTGGCACCGGGCGACATCAACCGGGTCTTCTACACCTCCGGCGGCTCCGAGGGCGTGGACACCGCCATCAAGCTGGCGCGGCTCTACCACCACCGGCGCGGGCAGACCGAGCGCAACTGGATCATCGCCCGGCACTTCGGCTACCACGGCGCCACCCTCGGCGGCGGCACCGCGACCGGCATCCCGGACATGCAGATCGGTGTCGGCCCGAACCTGCCGCACGTGGAAAAGGTCACCCCGCCGTACCCGTACCACAGCGAGATGTACGGCGGCGAGGACCCGACCGCCTTCCTGCTGCGGGAGCTGGAGGCGACGATCGAGCGGCTCGGGCCGGAGAACGTCGCCGCGATGATCGGCGAGCCGATCCTCGGCGGTGGCGGCGTCATCGCCCCGCCCGCCGACTACTGGCCGCGTGTGCGCGAGCTGCTTCGCGGCTACGGCATCCTGTTGATCGCCGACGAGGTGATCACGGCGTTCGGTCGTACCGGCACCTGGTTCGACTCCGCCGACCGTGGCATGGACGCGGACATCATCGTCACCGCCAAGGGCCTCACCAGCGGCTACCTGCCGCTGGGCGCGGTGCTGATGCGCGACGGGGTGGCCGACGTCATGGCCGCCGGGGAGGCCAGCTTCTTCCACGGCCACACCTACTCCGGTCACCCCACGGCCTGCGCGGTGGCGCTTGCCAACCTGGACCTGCTGGAGAACGAAGGGCTGCTGAAGCGGTCGTTGGAGATCGGTGACTGGATGCGGGCGGGCCTGGCGCCAGCCGCGGCCCTGCCCGCTGTCGGCGAGGTGCGCGTCGAGGGCGCGACCGTCGGCATTGAGCTGGTCAGCAACCCCGAGACGCGGGAGCCCGTCGCGCCGGACCTCGCGCTGGCCGTCGCCGACGAGCTGTACGAGAACCACCGCGTCATCACCCGCAACTACGGCCCGACCCTCGTGCTGTCCCCGCCGCTGGTCCTCGACGACCAGCAGGCCAAGCGGGCGTCCGCCGCGATCGTGGACGTGCTGTCCCGATTGGACGTCGAGGCCGGCAAGGTCAACCCCAGCTGACCCGCCCCGATCCCCGGTGCCCGGCAGTGGCTGTCCCCGCCGCTGTCGGGCACCGGCGTGTGCGAGACCGTTACGCGGCCGGCACGTCCTATAGTGCCGCGATGGACGAGGTCGTGGATCGGTACCTGCGCCGCTTCGACGCGTTCGCCCGGACGGCCGCGACGGTGCCGGACGCCGGCTGGGACGGCCCGACACCCTGCGGTGACTGGACCGTGCGCGATCTGGTGACCCACGTGGCCGAGATGAACACCATCCACCTCGGACGCGCCGGGGCGCCGCCGCCGGTCGTGCCGCCTGTGACCGAGGACCCGCTCGGCGCGTGGAACGCCATCCAGCAACAGGTACGCGCTGCGCTCACCGACCCCGAGGTCGCCGGCACGCGGGTCGGCGGACGACTGGGCGACTGGACGTACGCCGAGGTCGTGGACCGGGCGATAGGCATGGAGCTGGTGGTGCACCACTGGGACCTGGCTCGTGCCCTCGGATTCCGGGCGCGCGTCGACCCGGCCGACATCGACCACCTCTGGCGCACGATCGAGCTTGTCGGCGAGGACGAGGTCCGGTTCGGCTTCGGCCCAGCAGTGCCGCCGCCGGCCGCCGCCGACGAGCAGGCCCGACTCCTAGCCCACCTAGGCCGTCACGACAACGGCCGCTAACCCCCCCCTGCCCACCCGCGATCTTGCACTTTCGGTCCCTGATTCGTCCCGGTTCGGGGCTTTGGTCCAGGCAGAAAGTGCAAGATCGCGGGGGTGTTGAGGGCGGGCGCTCAGGGTCGAGGCGTGAAGGTCACCGGCAGCCGCTCCAGGCGGTGCAGCACGAAGCTGGCCTTCCACGTCAGGTCGTCCGCCGGCACGGCGAGCGCGAGGCCCTCCAGCCGCCGCAGCACCGTCTCGAACGCCACCTCACCCTCCAGTTTGGCGAGCGGCGCACCGAGGCAGAAGTGGATGCCGTGGCTGAAGCTGAGGATCTGCCCCTTGTTCTCCCGGCGCACGTCGAGCCGGCCCGGGTCGGCGAAGACCGACGGGTCGTGGTTGGCCATCGCTGCGGCGATGACCACGTGCTCGCCGGGGTGGATCTCGAAACCGCCGATCTCGAGTCGCTCCCGCGCGAAGTGGTACGTCACGCAGGACACCGGGCTGTCGTAGCGCAGCAGCTCGTCGACGGCGTTGGGCATCAGCGCCGGCGTGGTCCGCAGCAGTTCGGCCGCCTCGGGGTGCCGCAGCAGCGCGAGCAGACCGTTGGCGACCAGGTTGACAGTCGTCTCGAAGCCCGCGCTGAGCAGCAGCAGCGCGTTGGAGCGCAACTCCAGGTCGCTGAGCCGGTCACCCTGCTCCTGAGCGGCGATCATGGCCGAGATCAGGTCGTCGCGGGGATCCGCGCGGCGCAGCTCGACCAGGTCGCTGAGGTACCTGTCGAACCAGGTGCCCGCCGCGATGATCGAGTCGAAGCTCGCCGAGGCGTTGATGCCGGTGAGCGTCTCCGCGTGGTGTTCGAACTCGGCGCGGTCCTCGTACGGCACGCCGAGCATCTCGCTGATCACCGCGATCGGTAGCGGCAGGGCGAGGTCCCGGACGAGGTCCGCCTCCCCCCGCGCGATCACCTCGTCGAGCAGCCGGTCGGTGATCTCCTGGATCCGCGGCTTCATCTGCTCCACGCGGCGCCGCGTGAACGCCTTGGACACCAGCCGTCGCAGCCGGGCGTGGTCTGGCGGGTCCGCGAAGAGCATGTGCCGGGAGAGCGGATAGTCGTCACTGGCCAGCGGGTGGTATTTGTGCAGCTCCGGATCGGCGGCGTCGATGCTGCGCACCAGCCTGGGGTCGGACAACGCCTCCCGAGCCTCGCGGTTTCCGGTGACCAGGACGGACGGCATCCCGTCCGGCAGGGTCACCCGGTGGACGGGTCGCCGCTCACCCAACTCGGTGAGCAGCGCCAACGGGTTGGCGAACACCTCTGTGCTCAGCGCGACTGCGCCGTCTGGGTTGTGCATCGGTCTCCTCGGTGACTGCGGCGGGATGAGCAGGCCGCCGGAGGCTCCTCCGGCGGCCGGGCAGTGCGGTTCACCAGACGACGGGCAGGCACGCCAGGCGCTCGACGTCCCCGCTCTGGAAGGTGGGGATCTGTGCGGCCGGCACCGCGAGCCGCAGGTTGGGCAGCCGTCGGACAAGCGCGCGGAACGCGATGTCCAGCTCCAACCGGGCCAGGTTGTGCCCCAGGCAGTGGTGGATGCCGAAACTGAAGGCGAGGTGGTTCGACGGCGGCCGGGTGACGTCGAGGACTCCGGGGTGGCTGGTGACGCTCGGGTCCAGGTTGGCCCCCGCGAAGCTGACGAGGATGCCGTCACCGGCCCGGATGACGTGGCCGCCGATCTCGATGTCCTCGGTGGCCACCCGGGCGAGCTGCTCCACGAGTGAGATGTGGCGCAGCATCTCCTCGACCGCTCCGGGCACCAGGTCGGGATCGGCCACCAGGCGCTGGTACTGGCCCGGGTTCTCCAACAGGGCGAGGGTGCCCAGCCCGATGATGCTCGACGTGGTGATGGTGCCGGCGACCAGGATCGCCATCGCGAAGGAGACCAGCTCCTTGGGGGTCAGGGTGCCCTTGGAGACCTGGCCGGCGATCAGGTCGTCGATAAGGCCGGTGGCCGGTTGCGACTGCCGCGTCTCGACCAGGCCGGTCAGGTACGTGGTCAGCCACTCCATCGCGTCGTCGGCGCGCTCCGGCTCGAACAGGTCGCGGGTGAGCGGCTCGAAGATGGCACGGTCGGCGTACGGCACTCCGAGGTAGGCGCAGACCACACGGGTCGGCACCGGAGTGGAGAACGTGGACACCAGGTCACCCGGAGGGCCCTCGTCGAGCAGGGTGTCCAGGCACTCCTCGACGATGCGCTCGATCTCCGGGCGCAGCACCGCCACCCGCCGCACGGTGAAGCGCGGCACGAGCATCTGCCGCTGCCGGGTGTGCTCCGGCGGGTCCACCCCGAACAGGGCGCCGGCAAAGCCGCCCTCCTCCTCCTTCGCCATCTCCCGGGTGGCCCGCATCCGGGTGTGGCGCTCGTCCATCACCGGATAGTTGGGGAAGTCCGAGCGGTTGGAGACCCGGCGGTCGGCGAGCAGGGCACGGGCCTCCGCCGGCCCGGTGATGAACCAGGCGACCTTGCCGTCGTAGAGCCGCACCTTCGAGACCGGTCCGGGCTCACGCAGGCGTGCGGTCTCCGGCGACGGGTGGTACGGACACTCACGGGGGATCGGGTAGCTGGGCAGTTCCGACGAGCCCGGCTCCGATGTGGTCTTCGTAGGCACGGCCATGGCCACCTTTCGAACGAAAGTGGAACCGTCGTCCTGCGGACGGCGCGGTCTGCTGCTGACAGGACACCGTCAACCGTCTCTTTCCCTGGCTGGCCTGCGCATCCTCCCGATTGCGATGGGCGCTGCCGCGGCCCGGCCCGGTCGGCTGCCACGCGCCCGCAGATCAGCATTTCCGGAGAACTGACGGGGGATCCACGTTGCTAGATTGCCGGCAACGCAAATGGCAGTCGCGTCTGCCGTGTACATAGATCTGGCGCCCGGAGAGGACGGCCGCGAAAATGACAGCGATAGACGAGGCGTCGACACAGACGAAGGAGTCCGTTCCGACGAGACTTCCGTCCCTGACCGCACTGCGCATCATCGCCGCGAGTCTGGTGTTCATCGGGCACGGGCTGATCTTCCCGTTGTTCCGCAACGGCGACGTCAACGAGATGTACGGCAGACTCGCCCACAACACCGGATCGGTCGGCGTCGCCTTTTTCTTCGTACTCAGCGGATTTGTCCTCACCTGGTCCGCCCGGTCGAGCGACTCCACTGGTGCGTTCTATCGCCGACGCTTCTTCAAGATTTTCCCCAATCACGTGGTGGTCTATCTCGGCGTGTTGGCCCTGATGTTGATCGCCGGTCTGCCGGTCATGCTCGGGCCGACCCTGGCCAGCCTTCCGCTCATCCAGGGCTTCCTGCCGGATCCGAATTACCACCTGTTCGCGGTAAACGGTGTCACCTGGTCGCTCTCGGTCGAGCTGCTCTTCTACGCGCTCTTCCCGCTGCTGCTGCCGCTTGTGAACCGGATCCGGCCGCAGCGGCTCTGGCTCACCGCCGGGCTGTTCACCGCCGGAGCCATGCTGCTGCCGGTGATCGCCCGCGCGGCGCTGCCGGACGGCCCGCTGAGCCCGATGTCGACAACGCTGACCTGGACGGAGCAGTGGTTCATCTACTTCTTCCCGCCGGCGCGGCTGTTCGAGTTCCTGGTCGGCATGGTGATGGCCCGGATCCTGATCTCGGGTCGCTGGATCGGCCTGCGCACCGTGCTGCCGACGCTGCTACTTGTCGCGGTCTACGCGGCGACGATCCCGCTGAGCCTGATGGACGGCTACCAGTCGGTGCTGCTCGTCCCCATGGCACTGCTGATCACCGCCGCCGCGGCGGGCGACGTGGCGGGCCGCCGCTCGCTGCTGAACAACGGGCCGATGGTCTGGCTCGGCGAGATCTCCTACGCGTTCTTCCTGGTCCACGTGCACGTCCTGTTCCTGCTGCACGCGGCGGTGAACGGTCAACTCGGCGTGCGAGCGGCATACCAGCCGTACCAGTTCGACACGTTCACCGGCTTCGCCTTCCTGATCGGCGTCTACCTGGTCTGCATCCTCGTCTCCTGGGTGCTCTACACAGTCGTGGAACGGCCCGCGATGCGGCTCTTCGC
The DNA here is from genome assembly GCF_042898885.1 of Micromonospora sp. NPDC000316. Taxonomy (NCBI): domain Bacteria; kingdom Bacillati; phylum Actinomycetota; class Actinomycetes; order Micromonosporales; family Micromonosporaceae; genus Micromonospora; species Micromonospora sp. NPDC000316. Next base: position 42,015 of record NZ_JBIAZG010000007.1, on the reverse strand, counting down.
GTACCCCCGGCGTGAGGAGCGGGCTCCGTCCGTGCCTCGCTGACCCCGCCGCCGGCCCCGGCCGGCCGGTGGAGGATCCCCGGTGGGTGGCAGCGTCGCCAGCCCGCCGGGGATCCGACCGTCGACAGCGCCCCCGCCCGGATCGGGCGGGGGCGCTGTGTCGTGGCGATCAGTCCGCGGGAGCAGGCGCGGGCGCGACAGTCACCGGGACACCGCTGAACACGGCGTTGCCGGAGAGTACGTCCACGACCCTCTCGTCGGTCAGGGCGTTCGCGTTGACGCCCGGGTCGCGGGCGGCCAACCGCTGGCCGGTACGGCGATGCCCCCAGCCGTGCGGCAGGCTCACCACGCCGGCCATCACCGTGTCGTTCGGCTCCACAGGCACGACGACCTCGCCTGTGGCGGACCGGACGACGGCGTGCCCGCCGAGGCCGAGCCGTGTGACATCGGCCGGGTTGACGTGCAGGGTGCACCTGTTGCTGCCGCCGGTCAGCGACTCGGTGTTGTGCAGCCAGCTATTGTTCGAGCGCAGCTGGCGCCTGCCGACGAGGAGGAACTCCGGCTGCGGCCCGGCGAAGCGGGTCCGCAGTCGCGCCACGTCCGCCGTCAACGGCGGCGGGGCCAGCTCGACGCGCCCCGACGCGGTGCGCAGCAACTCCGGCAGGCGCGGCTCCAACGGCCCCAGGTCGATGCCGTGCGGATTGGCCCGCAGCTTCTCCAACGACAGGTCGTACGGCCCGAGCCGCAACATCGCGTCGAGCATCAGCTCCGGGCCGCTGTCGCCTGTCAACTCGGCGCGCAGCTGCGCCACGTCCGCGCCGGCGAGCGGCGAACCCGGCGCGGACGTGCCGCCGCGCAGCACCGCGTCGATGATCGCCTCGTCGGCCAGTGCCGGGTCGGCGTCGGCACCCTGACCGGTGATGATCAGCAGCAGCCGGGCCATGATCTCGGCCTCGGACGGCTGGCCCGGTGCCAGCGGCAGGATCTGCGGCGAGAACCGGGTGTAGTTGCGGACCGTCACGATCAACAGCAGGAAGTCGTAGTGCGGCATCTGCAGGATCCGGGGCGGAGGCAGGATGACGTCCGCGTGCCGGGTGGTCTCGTTGAGGTACGGGTCGATCGCGACCATGAAGTCCAGGTCGGGCAGCGACTGGTCCAGTCGTGGCCCGTTCGGCGCCGAGAGCACCAGGTTGCCGGCGATGCAGACGAACGCGCGGATCTGACCCTCGCCCGGGGTGTCGATCTCGTCGGCGAGGGTCGCCACAGGGATCTCCCCGAGCACCTCCGGCAGCTTGCGGACCCGGCTGTGCCACCGTCCCGTGGTGAACGGCTGTCCGGTGCGGAAGATCTCCAGCGCCGCCGTCCGGGTGAACATCACCCCGCCGGGGCGGTCGAAGTTGCCGGTGAGGATGTTCACCACGTCGACAAGCCACTGGGCCAGGGTGCCGAACTCGACTGTGGACGTACCCACTCTGGTGTAGACCGCTGCGGTGGGCGCGGCGGCCAGGTCACGGGCGAGCCGTCGGATGTCGGCGGCGGCGACTCCGCAGACCGGCGCCACCGCCTCCGGGCTGAACTCGTCGGCCAGGGCGCGCATCTCGTCGAGGCCCTCCACCTCCACGTCGACCTGGGTCAGCCCGTCGGTGAAGAGGGTGTGGACGATCCCGAGGAGCAGGAACGCGTCGGTGCCGGGACGGACCGGCAGGTGCTCGTCGGCGAATGCCGCGGTGCGGGTCCGTCGTGGGTCGACCACCACCACCCGGCCGCCCCGGGCCCGCAGCGCCCGCAGCCGGTTCCCGAAGTCCGGCGCGGCGCAGAGCGACCCGTGTGACTCCAACGGGTTCGCCCCGATGATCAGCAGGTAGTCGGTCCGGTCCACGTCGGGCACCGCGATGGCGAACGGGTCGCCGAACATGTAGCCGGTCGAGACGTGCTTCGGGATCTGGTCGATAGTGCTGGCCGAGAAGACGTTGCGGCTACCGAGGGCCTGGGTCATCGGCTCGCGGTACATGAAGCCCGCCATGGTGTGGTAGGTCGGGTTGCCGAAGTACACGGCGAGCGCCTCGCGGCCGTGCTTCGCGATCACCCCGCTGAGGCCCTCGTCGACCCGGCGGAAGGCCTCCTCCCAGCTCACCTCCCGCCACTGGTCCCCATCGCGGACCATAGGCGTGCGCAGCCGGTCCGGGTCCTCGTCGAGCCGGCCGAGGCTGGCACCCTTCGGGCAGACGTACCCGCCGCTGAACGGGTCGTCGGGGTCACCCCGGACGGAGGTGACGTGGTCGTTGTCGTCGAGGGTGAGCCGCAGGCCGCAGACGGCGTCGCAGATCGGGCAGGTCCGGTGGACGGTTCGCATGGTGCTCCTGGGGGTCGGGCCCAGCGCCGACCGTGGCACGCGGGACGGGACCTGACCCCTCCCGCCGGCTGGCCGGGGGACCTCGAAGGGTCCCCCGGCCGGGTGCCGACGCGGGCGCGGCGGGCTGCGGTGACTGTGGTTGTCGGCCGGACCGCGATGGACCGGCCGGAGGTTCAGCGGCGGGCCGCCTGGAAGCCGAGGTGCGCGTAATGGTCGGCGATGGCGTGGAAGGACTCCTTCGGCTCGACCCGGTACGTCGACGCCGTGTCGGCGAAGTCGTCCCGGATCGTCTTGACGATCGCCATGCTCGCGGTGTCCAGGTCGAGGCGGGGATCGGCGGAGTGCGGGTGGGTCGGGTGGATGAACTCCGAAACCCACACGCCGTTCACCCCGGCCTGCTCGAACAGCTCGAACATCCGCAGGTGGTACGCCGCCTGACGACCCTCGTCACGGATCACACCGTCGAACACGAGCGGCGTCGGACCGGACCGGTCCACCACGTCCCAGAAGAAGAACGCCTTTTCCTCCGCACCCTGATAGGTGGCGGTGCCGAACTCGGCGACCTGGATGGGCAGCCCCCAACGGCGGTAGCCGTCGAGCACCGCATGGTGCTGCTCCGGCGTGTGGTGGGTGGGCAGGTACTGCCACATCAGCCCGATCCGGTCGAACAGCGACCAGTCGACCTGCTCGAAGGGCGCTGCCGAATAGCTGACCGGCCCGGCGAACGCCTGCTGCGCCACCTTGCTGGCCCGCGCCAGAAACTCGTTGAGCCGCGGCGACGCCTCCGCGAAGTCGATCTGGCCGGTCGGGTGGAGCAGGTGATGGTCCGCGTCCGCGTACGCGTTGGCCATCCGCTGGTGGTACTGCTCGCCGTCGGTGATGCCCGGGGTGAACAGCAGGTGCACCGCGCCGACGGTCAGGTCGATCCGGGCGTCCTGCTGGCGCAGCGACTCGGCCAGCCGGGCGGCCTCGGCGAGGTGGTCGAGCACCTCACCCTGCGGCCGGTCCACCAGCCGGGGCTGCAACCGTACGTGCAGGTCCCGCTCGATCGCGGCCTCCGCGGTCTCCCGCAGCCGCTCCAGGTCGGTGCCGTAGATCGTGATGGAGTTGCAGTTGAGCTGATCGCTGATCAGGCTCAACTCCTCAAGCATCTGGCGTCTGCTCCACGCCATCCGGGACAGGTCGCCCTGGCCGGTGGCGAAGTTCGTGCCGGTGTCGTAGGCGATGCCGCGATACTCCAGGGCCTCGCCGGTCGCGTCACCGGCTTGGCCGGTGCGGGGCTGTGCCATGCTGCTCCTTCGCCTCGTAGCCGTCAGGGCCGGTCACCACTGCACGGGCAACTCGTACAGCCGTTGCAGGGTGCCGTCGTTGTTGTTGCTGGGCAGGTTGTCGAGCGGGACCGCCGCGCGCAGGTTGGGCATCCGCTCGACGAGCGTCTTGAAGGCGATCTCCAGCTCCAACCGGGCGAGGTTGTCGCCGGGGCAGCGGTGGATGCCGTGGCTGAACGAGAAGCTGGGCTTGGCGGACCGGCGGATGTCGAACGTGTTCGGCTCCTGGACGTGCGCCGGGTCGAAGTTGACCCCGGCGCAACTGATCAGGATCCCCTCGCCGCTGCGGATCACGTTGCCGTCGCCCAGGTCGATGTCCTCCACCGCGACCCGGGCAAAGGCCTCGACGAGGGAGACGTAGCGCAGAATCTCCTCGACGGCGGCCGGCACGATCTCCGGGTCGGCCCGCAGCGCCTCCCACTGCTCGGGGTTGTCCAGCAGCGCCATCGTGCCCAGCGAGATCACGTTGGTGGTGGTGTCGGTGCCGGCCACGAGCATCGCCATGGCGATGTGCACGAGCTCCGAGCGGGTCAGCTCACCCGTGTGCAGGTGGTTGGCGATCAGGTCGTCGAGCAGACCGACGGCACCGGCGCCCGGGTCGTTCTCCTTCTTCTGGATCAGCCGGTCGAGGTACTCGCCCAGCTCGGTGGTGGCCTCGTCGGCCAGCTCCGGCACGAAGAGCTTGTGCGCGGGCGTCTCGAAATCCTCGTGCTCGTCGTACGGCACGCCGAGCACCGTGCTCATCACCATCGAGGGCACCGGCTGGGCGAACATGCTCACCAGGTCCGCCGGCGCGCCGTGGCGCATCATGTCGTCGAGCTTCTCGTCGACGATGCGCTGGATGTCCTCGCGCAGCAGCGCGGTACGCCGCAGCGTGAAGCTCGGCATGATCATCGAGCGTTGTTTGGTGTGCTCCGGAGGGTCCACCCCGAACAGGACGTCCGCGTAGCCGCTGTCGACGACCTTCTCGAACTCTTCGTTCAACAGTGGATAGTTGCCGTGGTACGGGCGGATCGACACCCGCCGGTAGTCGGAGAGCACCGCCCTGGCCTGCGCCGCTCCGGTGACCAACCAGGCAATACGTCCGTTGTAGAGCTTGACCTTGGTCATCGGGCTGTCCGCCCGCAGGTCGACGTGTCGGGCTGACGGCCGGTACGGGCATTCCCGGGGGATCGGGAAGGCCGGCGGGTCGACGGCTTCGGTAATCGCCATGGGTCACCCCTCACTGCCCACGGGTCGCCGCACGCGTGTTGGCACACATGTCGCCCGCAGGATCCGATGTCGTCCGGCGCTCATCGTCCAACCGGCCGCGAACGGACAGCAACTTCCCGATTGCCCACCGTCAACCGGGCGGGCTGCCGGTCGGACGAACCGGTGCGGGCCTGCGCACAGCAGGAGAAGCCGGGCCGGCGTGGTGTCGGCATCCTGATCACCAGGCCGGCGACCGCCGTGCCGGTGCCGGTGCGGTGTCCGTGCCTGCCCGAGTGGGGTGTGCCGTGCCCGGACGCCGAGGACCGACAGTCACCCCGCGTGCCCGAGGAGGACCCGTGCGTGTCTTGATAACCGTCTATCCAGCCGTGGCTCATCTGTACCCCGTCGTGCCGTACGCCTGGGCTTTGCAGAGCGCCGGGCACGAGGTCCGGGTCGCGTCCCACGCCGGCTTCGCCGACACCATCGCCAGCACCGGCCTGGTCCCGGTCGCGCTTGGCGACGCGGGGTCACCGGAGCCACGACTGCGCGACGACGCCCGCCAGCCACCGACGCCGGAGAACGTCAACGCGTACGCGCGGGCCATGGGCCTGAGCCCGGAGGAGCGCGAGCACTGGATCGCCTTCTACCAGTGGAACCTCAACCCGGCTTCGGACTACGTCCGCGCGGACCTGCCCGACGCGCCGGATCTGGTCGAGTTCGCTCGCGCCTGGCGTCCGGACCTGGTGCTGTGGGATCTGGTCTTCCCGGCCGGTGCGGTGGCGGCGCGGGCCGCCGGCGCGGCACACGGCCGGCTGCTCGGCAGCAACCTGGACTACTTCGCGTTCAGCCAGGAGCGGCTTGCCGCGCATCGGGACGCCGTGCGCAGCGCCGGGCTCGCCACCGACCCGCTCGGCGACCTGGTCCGCCCGCTCGCCGAGCGGTACGGGATGACGGTCGACGACGAGCTCCTTCTCGGACAGTTCACAGTCGACCCGCTGCCCAAGGGGCTCAGCCTCTCCACCGCCACCTCGAAGGTGGCGGTTCGCAAGGTCCCCTACACCGGCGCGTCGGTCTTCCCGCGCTGGCTGTACGCCCGGCCGCAGGGGCGGCCCCGTGTCGCGTTGTCGCTCGGCGAGTCCACCCGCCGCTACGTGGCGGGCGACTGGGGTCGTACGCCCAAGCTGCTGGCCGCCCTGGCCGAGCTCGACGTCGAGGTGGTCGCCACGCTCAGCCCGCTGCAACTGGAGGCCGTGGGCACGTTGCCGGACAACGTACGTGCGATCGAGTGGGTGCCGCTCACCCAGTTGCTGCCCACCTGCGACGTTCTCGTGCACCACGGCGGCATGGGAACGCTCAGCTCCGCCATCGCCGCGGGCATCCCGCAACTGGTCTGTGACACCGACGACTCGCTGCTCTTCCGCCCCGCGTCGGCGGCCCCGGCCGAGGCCGACAGCGGCACCTACCGGGCCGGCCGGGAGTTCGGCGCCGAGACCGGGCAGGCGGCCGAGGAGGCGGCCGGTTGGCTGCACCCGGAGAAGAACCTGCTGGCCACGCCCTGCGCCAGCTACGTCACCGACCAGGGCGCCGGGGTCCGGCTCGACCACCAGAAGCAGTCCGTCGAGGAGATTCGGGCGGACATCCACCGGGTGCTCAGCGAGCCGGCCTTCCGGGAGGCCGCGACAAGGCTGCGCGACACCTGGCAGGCGATTCCCAGCCCCGCCGAGATCGTTCCGGCGCTTGTGGCGTTGGCCGACCGTCGGCCCTGACCGGCCGTCGCCGTGATGCGGCAATCGCAAGGATGTAGCGCCGGTCGGGCCGGGGCGAGCATGCAGGAACGGCGCGGGCGGACGATCGTCCGCCCGCCCGCGCCGCCGGTCTGACGCCGTGGCGTTCGGACGGAACCGATTTCGAGTCGTGCACAGGACGGGTGGTGGTTGGTGATGAGAGCGGCGGTTGTGCCGGGAGTCGACGTTGCCTGGGAGTTGCGTGAGGTGGCGAACCCCGAGCCGGGACCCGGCGAGGTTCTCGTTCGCGTACGGGCCTGCGGGGTGTGCGTCAACGACGTACTCGCCACCCGGGGGATGCTGCCCTTCCCGGCGATCGAGCCGGCCGTCACCGGGCACGAACCGGTCGGCGAGGTGGTCGACGTGGGTGCGGGGGTGACGAGCCGGCGTCCCGGTGACCGGGTCGGTGTGACCTGGGTACGGTCCGGCTGCGGCAGGTGTGACTACTGCCTGCGCGGCCTGCCGGTGACCGGGCAGACCGCGCTGAACTGCCCCGCGCCGACGACCACCGGGTTCACCGCACCCGGCGGGCACGCCGAATATCTGGTGGCTGCCGCCGAGTCGACGGTGCTCCTGCCCGACGGGCTCGCCTGGGAGCTGGCTGCCCCGGTGATGTGCGCCGGTTACACCGCCTGGTCGGCGCTGCGCGCGGCGGAGCCCCGCCCGCACGACAGGGTGGCCGTGATCGGCATCGGCGGCCTCGGCCACCTGGCCCTTCAGTACGCCAAGGCGTGCGGGCACGAGACCATCGCGGTCACCGGCTCGGCGGACAAGCACGAGGCGGCCCGCCAGCTCGGCGCCGACCTGGTGGTCGCCGACGGGGACCAGTTGCGCGCCGCGGGCGGCGCCGACGTGGTCCTGCTCACCGCCCCGTCCCACCGGGCGGCCGCCGCCTGCCTCGCCGGGCTGCGGGTGCAGGGGCGGATGGTGCTGGCCGGCATCGACGGCGCCGAGCCGTTCACCATCCCGCCGGCCATGGCCTACCCGTTCTTCGCGCAGGGGCAGCGGATCACCGGCGCCACCCATGGTGGCCCCCACCTGCTACGGGAGGCGCTGGACCTGGTCGCGGCGGGCAAGGTCACCCCGTGGGTGGAGACGTTCGAGGCGCACCGGGTGGCCGAGGCCGTCGACCGCGTCGCCAAGGGCGAGGTGCGGTTCCGCGCCGTCGTCGAATACTGACGCCGCACGGCCCACCCATCGCACGCCGTCGGGCGGCGTCGTCGGACGGCCGCGTCGTCGGTGCCGGCGTTGCCGGAGCGGCGTTGCCGGAGCGGCGTTGCCGGAGCGGCGTTGCCGGAGCGGCGTTGCTGAGTGGCGTTGCTGAGTGGCGTTGCTGAGTGGCGGCGTTGCCGGGCAAATCGGTGGACGACACGCCGAACCGGGCGTTCCGCCGATGATTTTCGCGCCTGCCGACCGTCGTACAGGTAGTGCCCCGGTGCCGCCAGGACTGGCGTCCGCCGGGGCCACCTGACGTCGAGTGGCAGGAGAGCGGTTATGTCAACGGTCAAGCCTGGACGGACAGCCGATCCGTCGGTGCGTGGTGCGGGGCTCACGGCGGAGGAGCAAGCCGTAGCCGACCGGTTCGCCCGGCTCGGCGCGCAGTTCGCCGACCGGGTCGCCGCGGTCGGAGCGGACGCGTGGTCGGGGCCGACGCCCTGCACCGAGTGGACCGTGCGTGACCTCGTCGCGCACGTCGTCGAGATGAGCGAGATCCACCTCAGCATGGTCGACCTGCCGGTGCCGGAGGGCCCCGGCGTGGACGTCGACCCGTACAAGGCGTTCGTGCGCGTACGGGACCAGATCGAGACCAGCCTGAACGACCCCGAGCAGGCCCGCGCGGAGTTCGACGGGCGGTTCGGCCTGCGCACCTTCTCCCAGGCGATCGACAGCGCGGTCTCCACCGAGCTGGTCGTGCACGGCTGGGACCTGGCCCGCGCCACAGGCCAGGACGAGCGGATCGACCAGTCCGACATCGACAAGGCGTGGGAGTCGCTGCGGATGGTTGGGGAAGAGGTGGTGCGCAGCCGCATGGTGAGCGGGCCCGCCCTCGAGCCGCCGCCCGGCGCGGACGAGCAGACCAAGCTGTTGGCGTACCTGGGGCGCCGCGCCTGACGGGCCGCACCGCCGGCCGGGACGGCCCGGCCGGCGGTGCCTCCACCGTTCCTCGACGGATCCTCGACCGGTGGCGTTGACCATGGGCGTACCGATCGTGGAGCGGAGAGGGTGCGAACATGACGTCGCTGAAGGATCTGGTGCTCGAACAGACCCGCAAATACCACCGGGAGAAGGAGTCGACAGACTTCGTGCCCGGGATGACCCCGATCCTGTCGTCGGGGGCGGTGCTCGACGAGGACGACCGCGCCGCCTTCGTCGAGGCCGCACTGGAGATGCGGATCGCCGCCGGGATCAGCGCGCGGCGCTTCGAGAGCGCGTTCGCCGCCTACTACAAGCTGCGCAAGGCGCACCTGGTCAACTCGGGCTCGTCGGCGAACCTTCTCGCGCTGACCGCGCTGACCTCCCCGAAGCTCGGTGAGGCACGGCTGGGGCCCGGCGACGAGGTGATCACGGTGGCCGCCGGCTTCCCGACCACTGTCAACCCGATCCTGCAGAACGGCTTGGTGCCGGTCTTCGTCGACGTGGAGTTGGGCACCTACAACACCACCGCCGAGCGGGTCGCCGAGGCGATCTCGCCGCGTACGCGGGCGATCATGATCGCGCACACCCTGGGCAACCCGTTCCCCGTCGCGGAGATCGCGGACCTGGCCACCGAGCACGATCTTTATCTCGTCGAGGACAACTGCGACGCGGTCGGTTCGACGTACCGTGGCCGACTGACCGGCACCTTCGGCGACCTCACCACTGTGAGCTTCTATCCGGCGCACCACATCACCGCCGGCGAGGGGGGTTGCGTGTTGACCGGCAGCCTGGAGCTGGCCCGCATCGTCGAGTCGCTGCGGGACTGGGGCCGGGACTGCTGGTGCGAGCCCGGCACCGACAACACCTGCCTCAAGCGGTTCGACTACCAGTTGGGCACCCTGCCCGCCGGCTACGACCACAAGTACGTCTACTCGCACGTCGGCTACAACCTGAAGGCCACCGACCCGCAGGCCGCGCTCGTACTCAGTCAGTTGCGGCGGCTGCCGGAGTTCATCGAGGCCCGGCGGCGCAACTTCCGCCACCTGTACGAAGGGCTCGCGGACCTGCCCGGCCTCCTGCTGCCGCAGGCGACCCCGGACAGCGACCCGAGCTGGTTCGGCTTCCCGATCAGCGTGCGGCCCGAGGCCCCGTTCACCCGCCAGGAGCTGGTGGCGTGCCTGGAGGACCGGAAGATCGGCACCCGGCGGCTCTTCGCCGGCAACCTGACCCGGCACCCGGCGTACCAGGACGTGCCGTGCCGCATCGTGGGGGACCTGGCCAACTCGGACTTCGTCACCGAGCACACCTTCTGGATCGGCGTGTACCCCGGCATCACGCTGGAGATGGCCGACTTCGTGATCGACACCATCCGCACCTTCGTGACCGGGCGGCACTGACGCTCAGCCCTGCTCCCACAGGGCCTCGATCGACTCCCGGACCCCGGTTCGGGGGGTCCACCCCAGTAGGCGTCGGGCCGCGCGGATGTCGGCTCGCGTCCACGGGCCGCCGTTGCTGGGCACCGGGGCGTCGATAAGGGACACCGCCTCCGGTCGGATGCCGGACGTCGCCAGCAGGACCCGGACCAGGTCCCGGACGTCCTCGGCGACGCCCCGCCCGATGTTGATCGCCTGCCCGGTGACGGGGGCGCGGGCCGCCAGCACCACCGCCTCGGCCAGGTCGCGGGCGTCGACGAAGTCCCGGCGGGCTGCGGCGACACGCACCGTCAGCCCCTCCGGGCCGGCCCGTCGCAGCCGGTCGCGCAGCGCCCCCAGGAAACTCGCGGGAGTGGTGTACGGGCCGTACACGTTCACCGCCCGCAGCACCACGGCGTCCACCGTGCCGGCCTGCGCCGCCCGGAGCACGATCCCGCTGCCGGCCCGCTTCACCCGGCCGTACGCGGTGTCCGGCCGGAGGTCGGCTGTCTCGCTGACGCTTGTGCCCGCGAGCTGCGGACCGTACTCGTGGACCGAGCCGATGTGCACAAGCCGGGGCCGGGTCTCCATCGCGCCGAGGGCGGCGACGAGCCGGCGGACGAGCTGGACATGCCCCCGCTTCAGCTCCTCGGGGCGTGCCCACCCGCCAGCGGCGTTCACCACCGTGTCCACGCCCTCGGCGGCGAGGATCCGGGCCAGGTCGGCGGGCGCGGTCGCGGCGACGTCGAGGGGCAGCGGAGCGGCGCCGACGTCGGGCAGCGGCGTCCGGGCGACGGCGAGGACCCGGTCGCCGCGCCGGGCATACGCCGCGCAGACGGCCCGCCCGACACAGCCGGTCGCGCCGAGCACGGCGACTCGCCTCGGGCCGTCGTCGGTCGTCGCGTCGATCATCGCCACACCTCCATACGGCCCTGCGTCAGGTGGCGGGACGGCAGGCGCCCCGCCGCCGCCGCGCCGGGCCGTGCGGGGCGGGCGGGGCTCGGGTACGTCGGCGGGGCCGACAGGTGGTGGCAGCGTAGGTCGTGCCGCTCGACGGCTGGTTGAACCGTGATCGAGGGCTGTCGCACGCGCCCCGGTGGGCGGCGGGCACGGTAGAGGATGCGGACGCGACGTGCCGCCGATGACCATAAACATCCGCTCACGTCGACACGAGCAGGGGCGCGCGTGAAAGCTACGGATCAACCTATCGAGATGGCCGTGCTGGGACCAATGTCCGTACGCGTGCGGGGAGTCGACTGGACGCCGACGGCGCCGAAGGTGCGCAACGTCCTCGCCGTGCTTATCGCGCACGCCGACCAGTTGGTGCCCGCGTCCTCGCTGAGCACCGAGCTGTGGGGGGACGACCCACCGGCCAGCGCGTCGACCACAGTGCAGACGTACATCCTCAGCCTGCGCAAGCACCTCGCCGCCGCGACCGGCTGGCCCGCGGCGGTGGTAAGCACCGACCTCCTGGAGACCCGCACCGGCGGGTACCTGCTGCGTAGTCGTCAGACCGGTTTGGACCTGCGCCGGTACGAGCTGCTGGCCCTGCGGGGGCGGCAGGCGCTGGCCGACGGGGACGACGACAGGGCCGTGCGGCACCTGTCGGAGGCGCTGCGGCTGTGGCAGGGACGGGCGTTGGTGGACGTGACAGTGGGCCGGCTGCTGGAGGCGCGCCGCCGGCAGTTGGAGGAGTCCCGGCTCGTCACCCTGGAGTATCTGGTCGACGCCGAGCTGCGGCTGGGCATGCACCGCGAGGTGCTGACCGAGCTGGCCGCCCTGATCGTCGAGAACCCGCTGCACGAGGGGCTGCACGCGCAGTACATGTGGGCGCTGCACCTCAGTGGTCGGCGGGCGCAGGCGCTTGAGGTCTTCCACCGGGTGCGGGGCAACCTCGTCACCGAGTTGGGCCTCGAACCCGGTGCTCCGGTCCAGCGCCTGCATCAGGCGATCCTCAACGCCGACAACGACGTGGACGCCTGGTCGTCGCAGCGTAGGCCCTTCGTGGGGACGCGGCCGTCGCCGGCCGGCCGGCCGTGACCGACTGCTGATCGCCCCGCTCCGCAAGGCGGAAGAAGCGTCCGCGTACGGGGGGCGACGACACTACCGGGGAGATCGACAGTTGCACGTGGCGCTCGGCGCCAGCGACGGGGTCGCCAGTCTCCGTCCCATCGTTTTCGTCAATTCAAGGGAAGGAGAGGGGCATGCGCGTAGCCGTATCCGGCCGACGTGGCCGGGCCCGATCAACCAGGGCGGCCCAGGCCGGGGTCGTCGCACTAGTGGTGGCTGCCGGGGTGGGGCTCAGCGGCCCGGCCCACGCCGGCAGTGGCGGCTCGGACCGGATTCTCGGCCTCTGGGAGGTGCAGAGCATCGACGGCTCCGGCAACAACCGGGCCAACCCCAGCTGGGGAAAGATCGACACCATCTACCCCCGGGTCGGGCCGGCCTGGTACGCCGACGGAATCAGCGAGATCGTCGACCTGCCGCCCGAGCGGTACGTCAGCAACCGGATCTTCAACGACGCCGACGTGAACATCTACTCGCCGAACCAGGTGAGCCAGTGGGGCTTCGTGTGGGGCCAGTTCGTCGACCACTCGGTCGCCCAGCGGCTCGGCCGGCGCCTGGTCAGCCCTCCGGGTGAGACCCGCAACATCGTGTTCGACAACTCCGACCCGATGGAGTCGTTCCGCAACGACATCGGCATCGTCCCGTTCGACAGGTCCCGCCCCGCCGACGACACAGGCGTCACCACGCCCCGGGAGCATATCAACACGGTCAGCTCCCAGCTCGACGCCGCCGCCGTCTACGGCAACAGCCACGACCGGCTGGACTGGATGCGTGAGGGCGTCGTCGACGGCGATCCGCGCAACAACAAGGCCAAGCTGCTGATGCCCGGCGGTTATCTGCCCCGACGGGACACCAGGGGGGACGCCTCCACGGCGCCGAACATGGTCGCCGGTGGGCAGCTGTTCAACACCCCGGAGAAGGCAGCGGTCGCCGGTGACCAGCGCGCCAACGAGAACCCGGGTCTGCTGGCCATTCAGACGCTCTTCGCCCGGGAACACAACCGGATCGTCGCGCAGCTGCCGAAGTGGCTCTCCGAGCAGGACAAGTTCGAGATCGCCCGTGCGGTGGTGATCGCCGAGAAGCAGCACATCACCTACACCCAGTTCCTGCCGTCGCTCGGCGTCGAGTTGCCCCGCTACACCGGCTACAAGCCCGGCGTGGACCTCTCGGTGAGCAACGAGTTCGCGACCGTCGGATATCGCGCGCACAGCCAGATCCGCGGCGACTTCCGGCTTGAGGCCGAGGTCGGCAGGTACAGCCAGCAGACCCTCGACCGGCTGCGGGAGTTGGACGTCGAGGTGACGGTGCAGGGCAACACGGTCCGGCTGATGATTCCGTTCGGCGAGGACGCCTTCTTCAACCCCGACCTGCTGGAGCTGCTCCAACTCGGACCGATGCTGCAGGGCGTCGGGCTGCGTCCGCAGACCCGCAACGACGAGTTGATCAGCAACATGCTGCGCAGCTTCCCGTTCTTCATCCCCGTGCCGGGCAACCCCACCTGCTCCGACGACCCGGCCCTGCCGGCGTGCCTGCCGGGCCGCAACGACCTGGGCTCGATCGACATCGCGCGAAGCCGCGACCACGGCATGCCGAGCTACAACGACATGCGCAGGGCCTACGGGCTACCGGCCAAGTCGTCGTTCAAGGCGATCACCGGCGAGCGGTCGGAGGCCTTCCCGGCCGACCCGAAGCTCACCCCCGGTGCCGAAATCGACGACCTGGACAGCCTGGACTTCACAGCCCTCTACAACGGCGCCGGTAAGCGCACGACCGTGGCGGCCGACGACGCCGTACGCGCCGAGCGTCGTACCCCGCTCGCGGCCCGACTCAAGGCCGTGTACGGCAGCGTCGACCGGCTCGACGCGTTCGTGGGCATGTCGGCCGAGCCGAACCTGCCCGGCAAGGAGTTCGGTGAGCTGCAGTTGGCGATCTGGCGCAAGCAGTTCACCGCGATGCGCGACGGGGACCGGTTCTACTACGGCAACGACCCGCTGCTCCCGCTCATCCGCGCGGCTTTCAAGATTGACTATCGGAAGTCGCTCGGCGACATCATCGCCCTGAACACCGACGTTCCTCGATCCAAGCTGGCGGCCGACGTGTTCCGTACGCCGCAGGGCCAGCACCGGTCCGTCCGTGCTCCCGGCGGCGAGAAGCTGCTGCCCGGCAGCGGGACGCGTGGTCTCGGCTTCGGTAAAGCCGGCTCCGCGAAATCGTCCGGGTCCCTGCTGATTCCGCCGGGTCTGGCACCGAGCGGCTCGGGGGCGCGGGCACCCCGGCGCGCGCCGCGCCGCGACAACCGTCCCTAACCGCTTACCGATCGGGCCGGGTGCGTCGCGCACCCGGCCCGATCCACGGGCTCACCCGACCTGTCAGGTCGAGTCGGTGACGGTGTCCCGCGCCGCGTCACGTTTCGGGGCGCTGCCGGTGGGCGTGCTGTCCGTCTGGTGCTGGGTCGCCAGGAGGGCGAGCAGGCGCATGTTGTCGTGCGAGAGGCTTCCGGGGTCGGTGGTGTAGACGAACAGCGTCTGCTCCTCGTCGCCGGGCAGCGCCAGCGCCTCGTACCGGATGGTGATGGGGCCCACGGCCGGGTGGCGCATGTGCTTGATGCCGTGCGTGCGCTCGTGCACGCGGTGGCCGTTCCACCAGGTGCGGAATTCGGGGCTCTTGATGGTCAACTCCCCGACCAGTTCGTTTAGCTGAGGGTCGTCGGGGAACCGCCCGGCGTAGAGACGCAGGGTGCCGACCACCTCGGCCGCCACTGTCGGCCAGTTGAGAAAGGCGTCCCGGGCAGCCGGGTCGAGGAAGACCCACCGGGTGTAGTTGCGCTGCCGGGACGGCAGGCGTGTCCAGTCGGTGAGCAGGGCGCGTGCCAGCACGTTCGAGGCGAGGACGTCCGTGCGCCTGCCGACGACGAAGGCCGGGTGGTCGACCATCGGATCCGCGTCAACCTGGTCGAGCCGGGCTATCTGCGCACCGACTTCCTGCGCACCCACAGCCTGCGTCTGCCCGAGCAGGCCGCCGACGGCTACGACGGCATCCGCGAGATGACCGCCAACCACCTCGCCATGCCCGGCACCCAGCTCGGTGACCCCGCGAAGGCCGCCACCGCCATCATCACTATCGCCCGAACCGGCGCCGCGCCCCTGCACCAGGTCCTCGGCTCCGACTCGTACGCGCTGGCCACCGCCCACGTCCAGAACCTCGCCACCGACATCGAAGCCGGCCACGCCGGCGGGGTCAGGCGTCGGGTGGGTTCCGGCGCGAGACCGCCACCAGCAGAGCCGTCACCGCGCCCCGGTTGTGCAGCGCCCGCAGCGGGAGAGCGGCCAGCCACAGCACGTCGCCGCACCCGACGGTCTGTCGCGCGCCACTTACCGCCTCCAGCTCGACCTGGCCCTGCTCGATCACGACTATCGCGTCCCGCCAGTCGGCCTCGTCGTAGTCGAGCGCCCCGCCCGGCGGCAGGGCCACCACCCGCATCCCCATGTCCGGCCCGAGCCGGGAGCGCAGGAAGGAGAACGGTCCCTCGCCATCGTCCATCAGCAGGCGGCACGCAAGTCGTGCGGACCGCGTGCGCGGTCCAGTGGGGCTCGGGTCGCCTGAACCACTGTCACGTACCACTCCCCGGTCGTCTGTCGGCCTCGTGCCGTGCTTGCAGATATGACGGCCGGACGCGGGAAAAGTCATCGCCTCCCGCCGCCGGACCGCAAGCGGAACGCCGTTTTTGGGCCGTGGGGCCAAATCCGGCCGCCACACGTGCGCAACCGGGAAGAAGAGTGACGGCGCGGTGACATCTAGTGTGCTTGCTGGGATATCCAGCCACCTGGATGGAGTACACACATGAGCGTGGCCAAGGAAAGCACCTCGCGTCGCGGACTGCTGGGTGCGATCAACGGACCGCACCATCGCACGGTCCTCTGGTTGTACATGGCCGTCGTGCTCGCCCACTGGGCCGAGCATCTGGTGCAGGCCTTCCAGATCTGGGGGCTCGGATGGGCCCGCCCGCAGGCACGTGGCGTCCTGGGCATGCCGTTCCCGTGGCTGGTCAGCTCGGAATGGCTGCACTACGCGTACGCGATCATCATGCTTATCGGCCTGTTCGCCCTGCGTGGCGGATTCGTCGGCCGGGCGAAAACCTGGTGGACCGTCGCCCTGGTGATCCAGTTCTGGCACCACATCGAGCACCTGCTGCTGCTGTTGCAGGTCCAGATGGGTTTCCTGCTGCCCGGGACGACGGTCCCCACCAGCCTGGCGCAACTCATCGTGCCCCGCGTCGAGCTGCACCTGTTCTACAACTCGATCGTCTTCATCCCGATGCTTATCGCGATGTACCTGCACCTGCGGCCGAACGACGCTGAGCTGCGGCAGATGCAGTGCACCTGCGCGCCCCGGAACGAGCGCCGGCTGACCCTCGCGTCGTCCGTCGGCTGAGCGGGTCGTCTTGTCCGCCGTGCGCCGTACCCTGGCGGTCGCCACCGCCCTGGCCTCCGTCGGGATCGCCGCCGTCGTCGCTCTCGCCGTCCGGCAGTCGGACGGCGAACCGGCCCGCGTGCTGGCGGTGACCCCGGCCCGCGACGCCGTGCTGGCGACCACACCGGACGAGATCACCCTGCGGCTCTCGACAAGCGCCGACCCGGTGCTGTCGCACGTCACCGTCCGCGACAGCACCGGGGCCACGGTCAACGACGGGCGGGTCCGGACGGCCGGGGAGACGGGGTTACGCCAGCCGGTCCGCGTCACCCTGGCCGGTGACTACAGCGTCGCCTACCACGTCACATTCACCAACGGGCATGACGACAGCGGCGCGCTGCGGTTCAGTGTCGGCACCGGCACGGTGCCCCGCGACACCGGCAAGATCCTCGACGCCATACCGGACACCGACGGGCACGCCCACGGCGTCGACCCGTTCGGCGCCACCCTGCTGGTCGCCGACGGGATCGTGCTCATCGTCGTGCTCGTCCTGCTGCTGCGCCGACGTCGCGCCGTCGCGGTGGAGCCAGCGGGTCGCGGATAGGCGTCGCTGGCCGAGAGCGGCGCGTGGCCCCGCTCACCGCGGGCGGATGAGACACATTCCGCCCGTGGTGGGCCGGTCCATCGAGGCCAACGCGTCGGGTACGTCGTCGAGGCCGATGGTGCGGGTGACCAGGTCGGCCGGGCGCAGCACGCCGGCGGTGACCAGCCGCAGCAGCTCCGGGTAGGCGTGCGCGGCCATGCCGTGGCTGCCACGCAACTCCAACTCGTACGCGATCACGACATCCATCGGCAACGCCGGACGGCCCTGGACGGCGGGAAGAAGCCCGACCTGGATGTGGCGTCCCCTGCGCCGCAGGCTCTCGATCGAGGCGGCGCAGGTGGCGTGACTGCCCAGGGCGTCAAGCGACAGGTGCGCTCCGCCCCCGGTCACGTCGCGAACGGCGGCGGCTACCGCGCCGGGGCCGGTGAGGGCGCCGCCGTCGAGGCAGACAGTGGCCCCGAGGCTCCGGGCCAGGTCGAGTGCGCCACTGGCGATGTCGACCGCCACCACCCGCGCACCGCAGGCCACGGCGATCATCACGGCGGACAGCCCCACACCGCCGCAGCCGTGCACCGCCACCCACTCACCAGCGGCCACCCGCCCCTGCTGCACCACCGCGCGGAACGCCGTGGCGAACCGGCAGCCGAGCGCCGCCGCGGCCGGGTAGCCCAGGTCGTCGGGGAGCCGGACCAGGTTGACGTCGGCGTCGTGCAGCGCCACGTACTCGGCGAAGGACCCCCAGTGGGTGAAGCCGGGCTGCGTCTGCCGCTCGCAGACCTGTTGGTCGCCGGCGAGGCAGGCCGGGCACCGCCCACACGCGCACACGAAGGGCGCGGTGACCCGGTCGCCGGGCCGCCAGCCGCGTACGTCGGCGCCGACCGCCGTGACGACACCTGCGAACTCGTGACCGGGGACGTGGGGTGGGCGGATGTCCGAATCGTGCCCCTGCCATCCGTGCCAGTCGCTGCGGCACAACCCGGTGGCCTCGACCCGGATGACGGCGCCTCCGGGCGGCGGCGCTGGGTCCGGGACGTCGCGGACCTCGGGGAGGGCTCCGAACTCGTCGAAGATCACGGCGCGCATGGCCCGTATCCTCACATGTTCGCTGGGCTGCTGGTTCAGCTGCCCGCCGGGGCCGGCCAGGTGTGGTCGACCCCGGCGGACACGCCGGTCAGGGCGCCCAGGGCGCGGCGATGTTCCAGGTGCTGTCGGCGGTCCACAGCGCAGGCGTGTTGTACGCGTCGCCGCCGGCGCCGTTGCTGAGCCAGACCTCCGAGTTGTAGTGCCGCAGGAACTTGCCGCGGAAGTTGTACGACTCCAACGAGACACCGCTGCCGGTCAGACCGACCCGGGCGCACCAGGTGGCATCGGCACGCAGCAGCGCGGACCCGTCGTTCGGCGAGTTGCGCACCCGGGACTCCTGGTGGCGCAGGTACTGCCCGGGGAAGTTGACCGACTCGAACGAGTAGCAGTTGGCGTCGGCCAGGCCGGGTCGGATGGTGTACGTGGCGTCGTTCTTGAGCAGTGCCGAGCTGCCCGCCTCGACCACCTCGGTGTACGCCATGCTGTTCTGGTGGCGCAGGTACCTGTTCGTGTAGCCGGGAGTGGTCACCTGCAACGACCGCCGGGTGTTGAGCGGCAGGGCGACGGGCGCCGAGCTGCCGATCGACTTCGAGGCGTTGATGAGGGCGGTGTTGGCGGCGCGTACCCGGGCCTGGTCCATCTTGACGACCTGCCGGTCGTAGGTGAGGAAGCCGTTCAGCTCGCCCTCCTGATCGGTGATCTCGGTGTAGACGGAGGCGCTGAGCCCCTTGCCGAGCATCAGGTTCTGCGTGCCCTGCACAAGCCCCACGTAGCGGTCGGTGAGCACCGCCGACGTGGGCTGCCACTCGTAGGCGAAGAACTGGCCGTTGGGGCTGTATTCGTGGCCGGGCACGTGCAGGCCCAGGCCGCCGAACTCGCCGAGCACGGCGATGCGGCTGGCCGAGGGTGAGGGGGAGTCCGGGCCCAGGTAGACGTGCCAGTCGTCGATGTCGCCGTTGCCGGGGTTGCCGAGCGACTGGCAGCAGTTGTAGCCGCTGTGGGTGTTGACCAGGCGGGTGGGGTCCTGGTTCTTGATGTTCTGCCCGACCCGCCGGGTGTCGGCCAGGTTCCGCTCACCCCAACCCTCGTTGTACGTCGTGTAGGCGACGACCGCCGGTGAGCTGCGGTGCTCGTCGACGATCTCCCGCGCCTCGGTCTCGAACTGCGCCTGCTGGGCGTCGTTGGCGTCGACGTCCTGTGCTGTCATCGACGGGATGTCCTGCCAGACGAGCAGGCCGAGGCGGTCGGCGTGATAGAACCAGCGCTGCGGCTCGACCTTTATGTGTTTGCGGACCATGTTGAAGCCGAGGTCCTTGTGCTTCTGCAGGTCGAAGGCGAGTGCCGCATCGGTGGGCGCGGTATACAGCCCGTCCGGCCAGAAGCCCTGGTCGAGGGTGCCGACCTGGAACACGAACTGACCGTTGAGCTTGGGGCGCAGCACCCCGTTCACCAGGCCCGTGGTGATCTCCCGCATGCCGAAGTAGTGACCGGTGCGGTCCACAGTCGCGCCGCTGCCGTTGCGCAGCGTGACCCGCAGGTTGTAGAGGAACGGGTCGTCGGGTGACCAGCGGCGCGCGTTGGGCACCGGCACGCTGAACTCGGTGAAGCCGCCGGTGGCCGAGCCGACCACTGTGGTGCCGTTCAGCGCCTCGGCGAGCACGCTGTGGCCGCCGACGTCGCCCCGGGTGAAGACCCGTACGCGCAATGTGTTGTTCGTGAGGTTCGGATAGACGTCAACGCTGCTGATCGACGCAGCGGGCACCGGTTCCATCCACACCGTCTGCCAGATGCCGGAGCTGGGTGTGTAGAAGATGCCGCTGGGTGTCTTGGTCTGCTTGCCGATCGCCGGAAGGCTGCTGTTCTGCCGGGTGTCGGTGGGGTCCCACACCTTGACGACGATCTCGTTCGAGCCGGCACGCAGCTGCGGGGTCACGTCGAAGCTGAAAGCGTCGTAGCCGCCGGTGTGCGCGCCGACGCGTACGCCGTTGACCCAGACGGTGCTCTGCCAGTCGACAGCGCCGAAGTGCAGCAGCGTCCGTCGGCCCGACCAGTTCGGCGGGACGGTGACCGTACGCCTGTAGAAAAGGTAGTTGCGGTTGTCGTTGGCGGCCCGCTGGATCCCGGAGAGGGCGCTCTCCACCGGGAACGGCACGTTCACCCGCTCGGGCAGGTTGGTGCCGAACTGTGGGGCGTCGTCGGTGGCGGACTGGCGCAGCTGCCACTCACCGTTGAGGTTGAGCCAGTCCGGTCGGGTCATCTGCGGTCGCGGGTACTCCGGCAGTGGTGTGCCGACAAGCGCCTGACTGGTCCAGGGGGTGGTCAGCGGCGGCGTCTTGGCCGGCGCGGCCTGTGCCTGACGGGTCGGCGCGGCGAGTACGCCGGCGACCAGGGTGAGGATGAGGAGCAGGGGCAGGGCGGGGCGGATGGGGACTCGACGTGTCATGCCGTCTCCGGGGGACGAGTCGCCGCGGGCGGTGCAGCTGGCCCGAAGCGCGCGGGCGGTGGGCATCCGGTGGTCGCTGTGCGGGGTGGGATGGCGGCGGGTTCCTACGGCGACGACCGGCAACATTGTTGACACCCGTCGTTACATATATAACGTTATAGAGGAGGGTGGACCTGCGGTCAATCCTTGTTCGTCGATGCATACTCAGATGTCCGCGCCGACCGCCACACTCGGGTGGCTCCGGAAAGGGTGGGTCGATGGGCGTGAGCCTGAAGGACATCGCCGAGCGCGCGGGTGTCTCGCTGGCCACGGTGTCCAACGTGGTCAACGGATACCGGCCGGTGGGGGAGCGGACCCGCCAGCGCGTGCAGCAGGCGGTCGACGAGCTGGGCTACAGCCCCAACCTCAGCGCCCGGCACCTGCGTCGCGGGCGTACCGGGCTGATCGCACTGGCCATCCCGGAGCTGACAAACCCCTACTTCGCCGAGCTCGCCGAGATCGCCATCCGGGAGGCGGCCGGGCTCGGCTACACACTGGTCATGGAGAACACCGCCGCGGACCGCGACGCGGAGCGGCTGCTCCTGGACGGCTCACGGCGGCAGATCATCGACGGTCTGATTCTCAGCCCCGTGCGCGTCGGCCGCGCCGAGGTGCTCGACCGCAGGGCCGGCACCCCACTGGTGCTCATCGGCGAGGGCGTCTACGACACCCCGTACGACCACATCGCCATCGACAACGTGGCCGCGAGCCACGCCGCGATCCGGCACCTGGTGGCGATCGGCCGCCACCGGATCGCGTTCATCGGCGCGCCACCCGGCGACGAGCGGCAGTCGGCGCAGTTGCGCCTCCGCGGCTACCGGGAGGCCCTGGCCGCAGCCGGCCTGCCCTACAGCCCTCAGTTGGTAGCCCGCACCGACGGGTTCGACCGGATGGAGGGCAGGCGCACCATGCGGGACCTCCTCGCCCTCGACGAGCCACCGGACGCGGTGTTCGGCTACAACGACCTGATCGCGATCGGCGCGCTGCGTGCCCTCACCGAGGCCGGCCGCCGGGTGCCCGAGGATGTCGCTGTGGTCGGCATCGACGACATCGAGGAGGGGCGGTTCGGCGCGCCGACGCTCACCACAATCGCACCGGACAAGGAGGCGATCGGCCGGCTGGCGGTGCGGCGCCTCGTGGCCCGGATCGAGAGCACACCGGTGGCCGGCCCGCTCACGGTGCAGACGCCGTTCCGGCTGATCCGCCGGGAGAGCACCGCCGCGCGGGCCGGCTGAACCGGCCCGCGCGAGCCACCACACCGGCCCGCAGACGCGTGGCGCTGTCAGCCGGCGGGGCGGGGTTCGATGCCGAGCTGTCCGCAGGCCTCCCGGTACATCCGGACCACCTCGCGGCGGATCTCGGCACGTTCGGTGAGCCGGTGGGCGAACGGGACCCGGACCGCCACATCGAGGCCGTCCACCGTGGCCACGAAGTCCATCCCGTCGGCGTCCAGACCGGTCGTCCGGGCCTGGGTAGCCGTCGGGCAGCCGCCGAGAGAGCGGCAGATCAGCAGGGTGTCCGCGGCGTGGTCGTCGTTCATGTGCCGGCTGACGGCAGCGACCACGTCCGGGCCGAACGGCTGCCCGCTCATGCCACGGCCGCCGTGGCATCGATGCCGCCACCGGCCGGCACGTGTCCGGCCAGCGCGGCGAAGACGTCGGTGTTGTGCTGGTATGCCACGAGTACCTCCTCCAGCAGCGCGTTCGCCGTCGCCTCGTCGAGCGGCAGCGCGTCCAACCGGGCCCGGTAGGCGTCCTTGTACACCTTGGGGCGCGGGATGTCGTCGAAGCGGTAGAAGGCGACCCCCGCTCCGTCGTCGAGGCCGTAGTGTCGGACCACCGACCGGCCGATGTGCAGGCCGCCGGAGAGGTCGCCCAGGTAACGGGTGTAGTGGTGGGCGATGAAGCGCTCCGGCGAGTCCGCGCAGACCTCCCGGATCCGGTCTACGTACGCAACGGTGGCCGGAGTCCGTACGGTCCGGTCGGCCCAGTCGGGGCCGACCAGGTGCGCCAGGTCCGCTTCGAGGGCGGGGAGCCGGATCAGCGCGGCATCGACGAAGGGCCCGGCCAGCGGATCGTCGCGCAGCCGGTCACCGGCGGCCTCCAGCGCGGCGTAGATGGCGTGGTGCTGCACCACCAGGTCGGCGTATCCGGCCAGGTCGAGCTCTCCGGCCAGCAGGGCGGAGACGTACCGCTGGGACTCCGCGGTCTCGTGGGCTCCCGCGCTGGCGGCCCGGACGCGGGCCGAGAACGGGGTCGTGGTGACAATCATGTCTTCTCCGAAGTGGCGGTAAGGCCGGTCGATGGCGTCGTTGACGGGTGCGCGGCGGGGCGGTGGCGGAGGGGTACGACCAGCGGCAGTTGGTTGCGCGGGTGCGGGACGACCTCGATGTCGTGCCGGTACACCTCGCTGAGCAGCGCGGCGGTGAGCACCTCGGCGGGTGGGCCGACGGCGCGGACCCGGCCGTCGCCGAGCAGGGTGATCACATCGGCGTACGCCCCGGCCAGAGCCAGGTCGTGCAGCACGACGACGACGGCGTCCCCGTCTGCGGCGCGATCCCGGGCGATCCGCATGACCAACTCCTGATGGTGCAGGTCGAGCGCGGCGGTCGGCTCGTCGAGCAGGAGGACCGCGGCGCGCTGGGCCAGCACCCGGGCCAGCGCGGCGCGGGCCTGCTCCCCACCGGAGAGCGACGGGAACTGCCGGGAGGCGAGGCGGGCGACGTCGCACAGGCTCATGGCCTCGGCGACGATGGCGTCGTCCTGCTCCTCCTCGGGCAGACCGGCCCACGGCGCCCGTCCCATCCGGACCGTCTCCTCGACGGTGAAGGGGAAGCTCAGGGTGCTGCGCTGGGTCAACACCGCCCGGCGCATTGCCAGCTCCGCCGGTGACCACTCCCGCAGCGCGCGGCCGTCCACCTCGATGGTGCCGGTGGCCGGCAGATCGCCGCTGATCGCGGCCAGCAGGGTGGACTTGCCGGCGCCGTTCGGGCCGACCAGGGCGTGCACCTCGCCGGCGCGTACCCGCAGGTCGACCTGGTCCAGCACGGGCCGGCCGGCGCGCTGCACCCGTAGTCCGGCGACGTCGATGCGTACGTCCGGGGTGTGGGTCGGCGCGTGCGGCGGGGCGGTCCGGCCCCGGCCGAACAGCCGGAAACGTCCGGCGCCAATCCGTTCGGTCCGGCTCATCCCCAACCTCCGGAGCGTTCCCGGGTGCGCCGCAGCAGCCAGAAGAACGCCGGCCCGCCGACCACCGCCGTGAGCACGCCGAGCGGAAGTTCCTGGTGCTCGACGATGGTACGGGCGAAGAGGTCGGCGAGGACCACCACGATCGCGCCGCCGAGCGCGCTGGCCGGCAGCAGTACCCGGTGGCCCGGCCCGGCGACCATTCGCACCAGGTGCGGGACGACCAGGCCGACGAAGCTGATGATGCCGGTGAAGGCGACCGCGGCTGCCCCGAGCAGCGCGGTGACCACGATCATCCGGATCCGCAGCCGCTCCACGTCGACGCCGAGGTGCCGGGCCGAGCGCTCGCCGAGCGCGAGCAGGTCGAGCCGGCGGGCGTCGACGAGAGCGACGGCCAGACCGAGTGCCAGGCACGGCGCGGCCAGATAGACCGCCGACCAGTTGGCCTGGGCCAGGCTGCCGAGGTTCCAGAAGGCGATGGACTGTACGCCGGACTCGTCGGCGACGAACATGAGCAGCCCGATGGCCGCCCCGGCGACCGCGTTGACCGCGACGCCGGTGAGCACCAGGGTCACCACCTCGGTCCGGCCGTTGGACCGGGCCAGCAGGTAGACCAGGTATGTGGTGACGAGCCCACCGGCGAACGCGGCCGCCGGCACGGTCCAGGCGCCGAGGACGGTGACCCCGGCGGCGATGGCCAGCGCGGCGCCGACGGCGGCTCCGGCGGAGACGCCGATGACACCTGGCTCGGCCAGTGGGTTGCCGAAGACGCCCTGCATGATGGCCCCGGCGGAGCCGAGCGCGGCGCCGACCACGGCGGCGAGCACCACCCGGGGAAAGCGGACGATCCAGAGCGCGTTCTCGCCCTGCGGGGCGGCCGGCAGGCTGCCGACGTCCAGACCGAGCCGGTGCAGGATCGAGCCGAGCACCTCGGCCGGGGAGATCTGGACCTGCCCGCGGCCCGCCGCGACCAGGGCGACCGCCAGCAGGGCGAGCGCGAGCCCGGCGACCAGCAGCCGGCCACGCCGGGGGTGCTTCCCGGCGGGGCGTGCGGGGCCTGGCCGTGCGACGGGACGTGTGTCCACATCGGTCATGACGCCGCTCCGCACGCGTGTACGGCGCGGGCCAGGGCCTGGACGGCCTGCCCGGAACGGGTGCCGAAGGTGAGCAGGACACCGTCGTCCATGTCGACGATCCGACGGGCGGCACCAGCGGGGGTCTGCGCGACGCCGGGGAGTTTCAGCAACCCGTCGACACCGCCGACGGATGCCAGCCCACCGCTCATCACCAGGATCACGTCCGGGGCGGCGTTGATCAGGCCTTCGCTGGTCAGCGGACGGAACTTCGACAGCCCGATCGCGCTGCCGGCGTCCTCGCCGCCCGCTGCCTCGATCATGGCGTCGGATCCGGCGCCCTCGCCGCCGATCAGGTACACACCGGCGGTGCCGCGCAGGTAGAGGAAGGCGATCAGGGGTGCCGTGTTCCGGGGTACGCCGCGCTTCGCCTCGGCGATCTCGCCTTCGACCCGGCTGACGAGCTGGTCGCCGGCCTCGACGACGCCGAGAGCGGCGGCGACCGCGCGGACGTGCGCTCCCACCCCGGCGAGCGTCTGCTCGGCGTCGACCAGCACGACCGGGATCCCGGAGGCGCGGAACTGCTTGAGCGCCTCCGGTGGGCCGATGCTGTCGTCGGCGATGATCACGCTCGGGTTCAGGTCGAGCACCGCCTCGGCGGAGAGGTCGTGCCCGGCCGGGGTGACCACGGGCAGGTGCGCGGCGGCGGGGAAGGTGGTGGCGGTGTCCCGGCCGATGACGTTGCCCCCGAGGCCGAGACTGAACACGATCTCGGCGATCGAGCCGTACAGGTTCACCGGCAGGATCCGGTCGGCGTTGGTGACCGTGGTGCGGACGCCGTCGGCGGAGGTAATGGTCACCGGCAGGGCGGGAACCGGTGTCGGGGTGAGCGGTGTGACGTCGGACTGGCCGACGGTGGCGGTGACCGGACCGCAGGCGGTGGCCGACGGCGCGGCGGCGGTCTGCTCGGCGCAGCCGAACGCGGTGCCGGCGAGCAGGACGAGCAGGGCGGAGAGGACGGCGGTGCGGCGGTTCACTGGGCCAGCTTCCGTCGCCGGCGGCGCAGTCCGATCAGGAGCGTCACGAGCACGAGGAACGCGCCGAGCGCGACCGGCCACCAGCGGCCGACGTCGACGTTCGATGCCGCGCTGACCCGGGTGACCTCGGCCTGCGTGGGCGCGGTGCCGACGGTCGGGGCGGTGCCACCCGCGTCGACCGGTGCGCCGCCTGTCGCACCACCGCCAGCGGTGGTCCCGGGGGCCGACGGGAGCGCCGCGGTCGACGGCCCGGCGGCAACCGTGCCGGCACCGCCCGGCTGGGCCGCACCGGCGGCGGTGCCACTGCCGGTCGTCGGTGGTGCCGCGCTGCTGCGGCTCGGTGCGGGCGCGGCGGCGAAGGTCACCGGCACCCGTACGTCCTGGGATCGGTCGGCGGGTCGGGTGTGGTCGGCGCGGGTGGCGACCACGCACCGGCGAACCGTGCAGTCGACGTCGCCGATCGTCGGGGTGATCTTCACGGTGACCCGGAACGAGCCACCCGAGCCGTACGGGGTGGCCAGGTCACCCGCGTAGCTGGGCGGGTTGTTCGAGATCCAGTGCGAGGCGCCGAGGCTGCCGCTGGTGTCGGCTCCGCCGCCGCAGGGTGTCGGTGTCTGGCCGGCGCCGTTGTCGACGCAGTATCCGACGTAGATGCCCTTGGTGGTGTCGTACCCACTGCCGGTGACGGTGACGCTCGTCCCGGCCCGGCTCACCCCGGTGCTCGGAGTGGCGGTGAGGGTCTGACCTCCGGGGCCGCGGGCGGTGCCGGCGTATGCCGGAAGCGCACCGACGACGACACTCACCGTAATCAAGGCGGCGGGCAGAGCGGCGCGACGCAGTGCTCGCATCGGACTCCTCACAAGATGGATCACCAGGGGGAACTGACTAAGGTTTGGCTAACCTAAGTTAGAAACACGCAGGTCACAAGGGGTTCTTCGGATGAAGATCTTTTAGCCAAACGAGTGAGGGTGTACTTAGTTAGGGTTGCCTAACCTTTGCGGGTCCGCAGTGCGTTCCGTGAAGGGAAACAAACATGGTCCGATCCAGAGCCGGTGCCACCTGGCGCCGGTCGATGCGATGGGCGGCAGTCGTCGCCCTCGGCGCGTCGGCCGCCCTCGTCGGCGCCGGCCCCGCCTCGGCGGCCGAGGCCGAGATCACCGGAGGCAGCCTGAACTGGGGTTTCAAGTCCTCGTTCCGCAACTACGTGAAGACCGGCAACGGGAATCCGCCGCTCGCGGCGAGCGACGGCGCCACCATCAAGACCGACGGGACCTTCACGTTCCCGTCGACGGGTGGCACCCACGACCCCGCCACCGGGGCGATCACCGCCGAGTACGGCGGGAAGGTCGTCTTCTCCTACCCGGCGCACTTTTTCACCATCACCCTGGCCAACCCGACGGTCTCCGTCTCCGGCGGCTCCGCCGAGCTGAAGGCCGACGTGGAACTGGTCACCAACGAGGTCGAGCCGGTCTCGGTCCACCAGGCCACCATCGCCACCATCGCCGGCAACCCCGCCAGCAGTGGCGGTACGGTGACCGGCACCAACCTGGCGGCCACGCTGACCGCCGCGGGTGCCAGCGCATTCAACGGCTTCTACGCCGCCGGTGAGGCGCTCGACCCGCTGTCGTTCACCTTCACCACGGGCGATGCCGAGCCAGCCGGTCCGGCGGTCACCGTCACCCCGCCCGGCGGGCTCGACCCGAACGGGTCGACCATCACCGTGCGGGGCAGCGGCTTTGATCCGGAGGCCAACGGCGCGGCCGGCTTCTACGTCTCCTTCGGACCGAAGGTCGCCGAGCACTGGGCCAA
Source organism: Micromonospora sp. NPDC000316 (assembly GCF_042898885.1). Classification (NCBI taxonomy): domain Bacteria; kingdom Bacillati; phylum Actinomycetota; class Actinomycetes; order Micromonosporales; family Micromonosporaceae; genus Micromonospora; species Micromonospora sp. NPDC000316. The sequence goes on along the minus strand of NZ_JBIAZG010000007.1, from coordinate 14,061 downwards.
CGCGGGAATCCTGCAGACCACCAAGTGGGTGAACAAGACCAACGAGCCGACCGACGCCCGGGACCGGCTCAACGCCGACGGCACTTTCAACACCACCCTGTCGGTCAGCGCTGCCTACACCGCCCGTACCGGTGAGGAGGTCGACTGCACCGCCGTGCAGTGCTACGTGATCACCTTCGCCGCCCGCGGCTCGGCCGATCGCAGCCAGGACACCTTCACCCCGGTCACCTTCGCCGGCGGTGGTTCGGGCGGCGCGAACGCCAGTCAGCGGATCACCGCCACCGTCACCGGCGGCCCGCTGACCCTCGGTGTGGCCGGTGACACGGTCGCCCTGCCCGCGGTGAGCAACGGCCAGGTCGCCAGCGGGGCGCTGCACGCCGCCACGGTGGCGGACCTGCGCGGCACCAACGCCGGCTGGAGCCTGGTCGGTCAGGTCTCCGACTTCACCTCGGCCGGCGGCAGCATCGCCGCCGACAACCTGGGCTGGGTGCCGAGCGCCAGCGTGGTCGCCGACCCCCTGGGCGGTACGCCCGGTGTGGTCACCCCGGGTGCGACCGCCGCACCCGGTGCCGGCCTGGGTGGGGCGCGTGCGCTCTGCACCTCGCCCACCGGCACGAGCAACGGCACCTTCAACTGCGGTGCCCAGCTCAACCTGGGGATCCCGGCGTCGGCCACGGCCGGCGACTACGCCGCGACCCTCACTCTGACCCTCTCCTAGGTCAGCGTCGGTAGCCGGTGGGGCGGGAACTTCCCGTCCCGCCCCACCGGCCCGACCGCACCTGGTAACACCCCGGAGCCGCACCCATGCCTCGCACCACCGCCCTGTCCCGGACCTGCGCCGCGCTCGTCGCCGTGCTGGCCGTGACGGCCCCGGCCTCGCTGGCCGTCGCCGCACCGAGCCCCACCCCTGCTCCGGCCGCCGGCAACTCGGTCGCGCGGTGGGCGGTACAGCCGTCCAGCCCCGACGGGCCCACCGGACGCAACTACTTCATCTACGACCTGACACCCGGCAGCACGCTCACCGACCATCTCGGCGTCACCAACCTGAGCGATCGGCCGCTCACCTTCGACGTGTACGGCACCGATGCCCACACCACTACCGACGGCGCGTTCGCCCTGCTCCCCGCCGACCAGGCCGCCGTGGACGTGGGCTCCTGGATGCGCCTGGAGCAGCGTCGCTGGACGGTGCCGCCCGGCAAGCGGGCCGACATCCCGTTCCGGCTGACCGTGCCGAAGAACGCCTCCCCAGGCGACCACGCCGGTGGGATGATCGCCTCCCTGTGGCAGGCCGGCACCACCGCCGACGGTCAGCGGGTCCGGATGGACCAGCGGCTCGCGGCCCGGGTCTACCTCCGGGTGACCGGGGAGGTGCGACCCGCCGTCGCCGTCGAGTCGGTCACGGTGGCGTACGACAATCCGGTCAACCCGCTCGGCGGCGGCGACCTGACGGTCAGCTACCTGCTGCGCAACACGGGCAATGTTCGGGTCGGCGGAACCGGCTCGGTCATCGTCGACGGGCCCTTCGGCTGGGAACTCGCCCGGACCGCCCCCGTGGACCTACCGGAGTTGCTACCCGGCGCCACCTTCGCGGTGACCGAACGGATCACCGGGGTTCCGCCGGCAGTGCGCTTGTCCGCCACTGTGGACCTCGCCCCGACCACCACCGACACCGCGCTGCCTCCGGTGCTCCGCACGGCGGGCGTCTGGGCCCCCCCGTGGCTGCTCATCGCTCTGCTCGCCGCGGTGGCCGGCTGGTTCGGCGTACGGCGGTGGCGTCGCCGCTCCGCCACCCGCCCGGCGTCCACGACCACCCCATCGGCGTCCGCGAGCAGGTCACCGACCGGTGCCGAGCCGCGCGGTGCCGAGCCGCTCAGCGGCACGTCGTGAAGCGGCTTGCCCTGCTCGTCGTCTCCGTCGTTGCCGTCCTGCTGGCATCCACCGGGTCGGCCCTCGGCACCGACCGGGCACCTGACGTTCAGCCCCGCGTGGCGCTGCCCGAAGGGACCCACCGGGTGGGAGACCGGGTGCTGGTGGCGCTCGACGGTTGGCCGGCCGGCGTGGTCCAGATCGCGGTCTGCGGCAACGAGGGCCGTCGGGGCGCGCTCGATTGCGCGACGGAGCGGGCCACCGACGGCCAGGTGCGGGCCACCGGCAGTGCCCGGGTGCCGGTGCTGCTCGCCGCGCCGCCGGTCGCCTGCCCCTGCCTTCTGCGCGTACGGACCCCGACCGGCGCGACCACCGCCACGGTGGCTCTGCCGCTGGCGGGCGTATCCACGCCGGCTGCCGTGACGACCGGGCCGGCGGTGCTGACCCTGGCCGGCCTGCACGCGGTGGACGAGTCAGGGGTGGGCGGCTGGTTCGGCCTGCCTGGCGAGATGAGCGTGCGGCTCACCCTGCACAACCCGGGCTCCGTCGACGTGATCGAGCCACCGGTCACGGTGCTCGCCGGCCGCCCCGGGCGGGTGCACACGATGGTGGCCGCCCCGCCCGTCGGTACCGTCCCCGCCGGGCAGAGCCGCGACTACGTGATCCGGGTGCCGCTGAGCGTGACGACCTTCGGCCGGTACGAGGTGCACGGCCTGATCGAGCCCGGGGCCGGGCCGCTGCCCTTCGTGGTGGCCACCGCGCGGCACCCGTGGGGTCTGCTCGCGGTACCGGCGGCGCTGCTCGCTCTGCTGCTCGCCGGCGCCGGCCGGCGTGTCAGACGGAGATGACCACTTTCGCCCGGGCGTGTTCACCTTCGAGGTACCGGATGGCGTCGGGCACCTCGTGGAGCGGATAGCTCCGGTCGACGACCGGCGTGAGACGGCCGGCCTCGGCGTGGGCGCGCAGCGATTCGAGGTGCTGCCGGCTGGGTGCCGCGGTGAGGGTGACGATGCGCTGCCGGACGAAGGGCGCCAGCAGCCGCCCACGGGCGAGCAGCCAGACCGGTCCGACGAGGCTGCTGCCGCGATAGACCCCGCCGCCGGAGAGCACAAGCGTCCCGGTCGGGGTGAGCGCCCGCCGGAGCGCGGTGAGTGAGCGGTTGCCGACCAGGTCGAACACGACGTCGTGTCGGCGTGCGTCGCGGGTGAAGTCGTCGCGGGTGTAGTCGACGATGTGGTCGGCGCCGAGAGCGCGGACCAGGTCGACGTTGCGGGTGCTGCACACCCCTGTCACTGTCGCGCCGAGCGCCTTGGCCAGTTGCACGGCGAGGGTGCCGACACCGCCGGAGGCGCCGTTGACGAGGACACGGTGCCCTGGCTGGACCTGCCCGACATCGCACAGTCCCATGAGCGCGGTGACGCCGGCCAGCGGCAGCGCGGCGGCCTGCTGCGGTGTCAGGTTTGCCGGGCTCGGTGCGATCAGGCTCGCGGGCACGCACACGTATTCGGCGAAGGCGCCGTTGGCGTCGCCGAGATCGCCGAAGACGGCGTCGCCCGGGTGGACCTGCCGAACGTCGGCGCCGACCGCCTCGACGCGGCCGGCGAAGTCGCGGCCACGGATGCGCGCTCGGGGCCGTGACCCGCCCATGGCCAACCGCGCCATCCGTGGCTCGCCCCGCATGGCGTGCCAGTCGTACGCGTTGAGCGCGGCGGCCTCGACCCGCACGAGCACCTCGTCGGCGGCGGGCACCGGTGTGTCGACGTCCGCGAGTTGGAGCGTCTCCGGGGGGCCGTATCGGTCCTGCACGATCGCCTTCATCTTCGCCTCCCTGCCGGTGTACGGCGTACACCTCGTGGGAAACACTGTAGGTGTACGCCGTACACCAGTCAATGCGGTTATGGTTTCAACCGCCGCCGGGAGACGAGGATCGAGATGGCTGAGCAGGTGGAGACGCTGCGCCGGACGCCGTTGAGCAGGGATCGGGTCCTGCGCGCCGCCGTCGCGCTCGCCGACGAGGCCGGGATCGAGTCCCTGAGCATGCGCAACCTCGCCAAGGATCTGGGCGTCGTGCCGATGGCCCTCTACAAGCACGTGGCAAACAAGGACGAGTTGCTCGACAGCATGATCGACGTGGTCGTCGCCGAGATCGACCCGCCGATGCCCGACGCCGATTGGAAGCAGGCCGTCCGGGGGCGCATTCTCTCCGCGCGGCAGGCGCTGCTGCGCCACCCCTGGGCGCCGCTCGCCATCGACACACGGAACATGGCGACACCGGCGATCCTGGCCTACCTCGACTCGATGGTCGGGGCGTTCCGATCCGGCGGATTCTCCGTCGACCTCACCCACCACGTCATGCACGCCATGGGCAGCCGCATCCTGGGCTTCAGTCAGGAGTTGTTCGACGACTCCCGGCGGGCCGGCCGGTCCGGCGCGACCGAGCCCGCCCCGTCGGCCGCCCTGCCGCCGGAGGTCGCGCTCCGGTTCCCGCACCTCGCGGAGATCGCCACGGCGGCGTCGCACGACGACGAGTCGGTCGTCGGGCAGGGCTGCGACGACCAGTTCGAGTTCGAGTTCGCGCTGGACCTGCTGCTGGACGGCATCGAACGCCTGCAACGGCAGGGCTGGACCTCCGCGCACCCGCCCCGCTGAGCGCCCCGCCGGGCCGGCGCTCGCCCCTGTTGCCGCGCGGTGAGTGCGAGCGTGACCGTCGCCGTCAGCGGGCCCGCGCCGCGGCGACGACCCGTCCACGCTCCGACTCGGGGAAGCGGTCGAGCATGGCACGCACCTCGTCGGCGCTCACGTTGGCGCCGAACAACTCGCTACCCGGTTCGAGACGTACGCCCTCGGCGAGGTCACCGGCGACGACCGGGTCGAAGCCCAACGCGTCCACGACTGAGGCCACGGCGGCGCGGTCGGCGCGGTCGTCGCCCGCGATGGCGATGGCCTTGCGGTCAGCCGCTCCCGCCGGCCGCGCCCCATCCTCCAGATCGTGGTAGCCCATGTGGTTGAACGCCTTGACGACCCGCGCGCCGGGCAGGAACGCCTGGACGGTCTCACTGGACGAGGTGCCCGGGTCGGTGAGGTCGTCGCGGATGCCGTCGACCTCCCACCAGTAGTTCATGGCGTCGATCACGAGCTTGCCGCGCAGCGCCTCGGCGGGAACCGTGCGGTACTTGCCCAGCGGCAGGGCGAGGATGACCACGTCGGCGGCGGCCACCGCGTCGACAGCCGTGGTGGCGACCGCCCCGGGTGTCAGCACCTCGACGGTGAGGGCGATCTTCGCCGGGTCGCCGGAGCCGGCGACGAGCACCCGGTAGCCGGCGGCGAGGGCGAGCCGGTCGAGCACGGTGCCCACCTTGCCGGCACCGAGCACGGCGAGGGTCTGGCCGTTGTCGAACATGTCATCCCTCCGATGTCGGCGCGGGGGTCGGTCAGCTTGCCAGCAGCTCGCGGACCATGGGGATCACCGTCGAACCGTAGAGTTCGACGGCCCGCATCCGGGCACTCACCGGCTGCGCTCCCGCCGTGTAGATGAGGTCGAACCGACCGACGCCGAGGCCGCGGATCGCGTCGGCCATCCGGCGGGCCACGGTCTGCGGCGAGCCGATGTAGAGGGATCCGTGCTCCACCTCGGCGTCGAACTCGGCACGGCGAATCGGTGCCCAGCCGCGCAGCGCGCCGATCCGGTCCCGCATGATCCGGTAGTGCGGCCAGTAGATCTCCTTCGCCTCGTCGTCGGTGTCGGCGATGAAGCCGGGCGAGTGCATCCCGACCGGGTGCGCTGTCGTGCCGAGCTGGTCGGCCGCCCTGCGGTAGAGGTCGATGTACGGCGCGAAGCGCTCGGGCGAGCCGCCGATGATCGCGAGCATCAGCGGGAGCCCGTACTGGGCGGTGCGCACGACCGACTGCGGTGAGCCGCCCACGCCGACCCAGGTGCTGAGGTGGCCCGATTCGGTCTTCGGGAAGACGTCGGCGTTGTCCAGCGGGGCACGCAGGGTGCCGCTCCAGGTGACAGGCTTCTCGTCGAGGAGCTTCACGAACAGGTCGATCTTCTCCTCGAACAGCGTGTCGTAGTCCCGCAGGTCGTAGCCGAAGAGGGGGAAGGACTCGGTGAAGGAGCCCCGGCCGAGGATGACCTCGGCCCGGCCGTTCGACAGCGCGTCCACAGTGGCGAAGCGCTGGAACACCCGGACCGGGTCGTCCGAGCTCAGCACTGTCACCCCGGAGGCCAGCCGGATTCGCGAGGTGCGGGTGGCGATGCCCGCCAGCACCGTCTCCGGGGTCGACACCGAGTATTCCGGCCGGTGGTGCTCGCCTAGGGCTATGACGTCGACGCCGAGCCCGTCGGCGAGCACCGCCTCGTCGACGACCTGCCGGATCGCGGCCGCGTGCGAGAGGGGCATGCCGGAGTCGTCCTGCGGTACGTCGCCGAAGGTGTCGAGGCCGAACTCGAGGTCAGACATGGTGTGCTCCTTTGCGGTCGAACCAGCCGTGAAGGCGTCTCGCCGGTTGACGTGTCAATGATGCTAACGTGGTGATTGACACGTCAATTCCGGGGGAGCAGATGACGGAGGCCACACCCGAGCGGCGGCGACGCCAACTGCCGACGGCTGAGGAACTACGGATCTGGCGAGACTTCGTCGAGACGACGGGGGCGCTCAACTCCCAGCTCACATCACGCCTCCAGGTCGAGTCCTCGCTGTCACCGGGGGACTACGCCGTCCTGCTCGCGCTCAGCGAGGCACCGGACCAGCAGATGCGCTCCTCCGAACTCGCGTCGCACATCGGGTGGGAGCGCAGCCGGCTCTCCCACCACCTCGGCCGGATGGAGCGGCGCGGGCTCATCCGCCGCCAGGAGTCCCCGACCGTCCCCCGCGGTGCGGAGGTGCTCCTCACCCCGAGCGGAGCGGAGGCCTTCCGGCGGGCGACCGTGCCGCACCTGCGCGCGATCCGCGACCTCTTCGTCGACGCCCTCACGCCGGACCAACTCCGGGCGGCGGGCGAGATAGCGGCGGCGCTTCGCGCACATCTCGATCAGTGAGGTCGCGGCCTCACGCAACGATAGGCAGGAACACCCGCCCCAGAGGGCGGGCTCAGGGAAATTCCCCGGTCCGACGAGATCGCCGACAGTGCTCGGCCGCCGCGTCGCGTGCATGCGACACCGCCCACCGGGTACGCCGCTGCTCGACCCAGGGGAGGCCGCGATGTGCCCGAAGACCGCCCAGGCAGACGCGAGTGTGACGGCGAGCGTCCAGAACCTCGACACGAAGCTTGAGGTGATCGTCGTACCGGTGTCGGACGTTGACCGCGCGAAGGCGTTCTACGTGCGCCTTGGGTGGCGGCTCGACCAGACACCGCCCGGCATTGTCCAGTTCACCCCGCACGGCAGCGGCTGCTCGGTGCAGTTCGGCCCGGGCCTCACGTCGGCGGCGCCCGGCTCGTCCACGGCGTACCTCATCGTCTCTGACATCGAGGCGGCCCGCGACGCCCTGGTCGCCGCGGGCGTCGCGGTGGGCGACGTCTTCCATGTCGGGCCGGACGGCCCGGTCGACGGGCTGGATCCCGAGCGGCGCAGCTACTTCTCGCGCGCCACGTTGCGCGACCCGGACGGCAACACCTGGCTGATGCAGGAGATCACGACCAGGCTGCCTGGCCGCGTCGAGGATGGCCTGACGTCGTTCGGGTCGGCGAGCGACCTGGCGGGCGCGTTGCGACGCGCGGCGGCGGCACACGGCGAGCACGAGAAGCGCACCGGCGAGACGGACGACAACTGGCCCGACTGGTACGCGGCGTACCTGGTGAGCGAGCAGTCGGGGGCCACACCGCCCCAGTGAGCCGCCGTTACCGCGGCCTGCGCGCCGCCCGCTCGTGCCGGTCGACAGCTCGGGCGTGCGCGACAGTGAGCAGTCGGTCGATCTCGGGCAGCATCTGCGGGCCGGGCATCACGATGCTGGCGAAGCCGTACAGCGCGTAGCCGGGGTGCGGCACCACCGTGTCCAGTCGAGCGAAGTCGAACCTGTCGCGGTGGGCCTCGAAGTCCTTTGGCGCGAAGCCGAACAGCCTCTCGAACTCGGCCCGGCCCAGGTCCAGGTTGAGCCGGAAGACGCCGGGCCGGTCGAGCTGGGAGCTGTCGTCGAAGCCGGGTACGTCGTGCTCGACGATTGTGGCGAACGGCTGGCGGCGGTCCGGGCCGACGTAGAAGAAGCGGTCGCCCCAGGCGCCGTCCGGCGAGCCGTTCTCGGCGCTCGCCACGAGCTGTTCGACGCCGGGCAACGCGGAAATCCGTTCGGCGATCGTCGCCGGGCCGATGCCTGTCGGAATGTGCAGCACCCCGTCCGCGTGCGCGATCGTGGCCTCGTCGAGCGGGAAGTACCTGTAGTCGTGCGACCTCTTCTCGGCGGGCTCCACGTCGGCAGCGCGGACGTACCGGGGGAGGGGTGCGTCGCGCTGGAGTTTGCCCTCGTACGTCGAGGCTCCGGGCGCGTCGATGCCGAGCGCGGGGCTCGCGCCGAGGCTGCCGACGATCACCGCGTACCGGTCACCGAGCAGCGCGCCGACGATAGTGCCGGCACCGAACCACGGCGTGTCGACTCCGGCCACTGTCATCGTGCTCGGATTGCGCTGGAGGTGCCGGTTGTGAGCGAAGACAAGCGTCGGCCCACGGTGCGCCTCGGCCGCGCGGATCGCGAGCAGGTTCTCGGCCATCAGCGCGTCCCGGACCTGGGCCAGACGGGCGAAGCGTTCCTCCTGCGGGAGCGGCGCGGCGGCCTCGGCGTGGTAGCGCAGCAGGGCGACAGCGCTGGTCGCCGCCACGTTCGCCGCCGGCCAGCCCTCGGGGCGCTCGGGTGCCCGCAGGAGCAGCTCGGTCAGCAGGTCGTCGGTGATCACCCGCAGGCGTTCGGCGTCGGGGGAGCGCCCGACCGACCGGCCCGGCTCCCAGATCGCGGCCGGGTCGCTCCACCGGGCATCGTCGCCGATCAGAGCGTCGATCTCGGCGAACCGGTCCGAGTCGAGATAGTCACAGACCTGGGCGAGGTGGCGTCGCGGGCTCGGTGCGTGATCCATCTCCAGTGGGGCGTCGAAGCCGTGGAACGTCAGGCGCTCGGAGGCCGGCCGACCACTGTTCCACTCGCGCATCCACAGCAGCAGGTCGCGGTTGGCCGGTGCGGCCCCGAACCCGTGGCTGAAACCCTCGGTGAGCGCGCGGTCGAGCGTCACGCCGATGTCGCCCTGGACGAACGCGTCGGCGATCAGCCCGGCCGCCCGGTCACTCTCCACGGCTATCGAGCGGTAGCCGCGTTCGGCCAGCGACGCGAAGGCCTGGTTGCGGATCTGGAGGAAGGCGGATTCGCCATGTGTCGGCTCGCCGAGCGCGAGCAGGTCCGGGGGTACGGCGAGCAGGTCGAGAAAGAACGTCATTCCATCGACCGTATCGTTGAACCACCGTTTGAGACTTGCGAGCGATTGAGCGCGATGACACCCACAAAACCCTCAAACCCTGGGGTACGTCGACCGGTCGACCTCGCCCGTGCCCACGGCCTCTCCGCGCAGGCCGTGCGCAATTACGAGCGAGACGGCGTCCTGCCGCCGGCGCAGCGCAGCCCGAGCGGCTACCGCCGGTTCACCGAGGCGCACGCCTTGGCGCTGGACGCCTACCTCGCGCTCGTCGCCGGCCACGGTTACGCGGCCGGTGGCGAGATCATGCGTGCGGTCAACCGGGGTGAGATCGACACGGCGTTGCGGGTCGTCGACCGCGGCCACGCACTGCTGCAACGTGACCGGGAGACCCTCGACGCGGTGGAGGCGGCGGTCCCGCTCCTCGTCGGCGTCGAGCGTGAGCCGCAGAGCCGCCGAGCCGTGCCGATAAGCGCGCTGGCGCACCGGCTCGGCGTACGGCCGGCGACCCTGCGCAAGTGGGAGCGTGCCGGTCTGCTCCAGCCCGTGCGCGACTCGACAACCCGGCACCGCCTCTACTCGCCGGACGACGTCCGTGACGCCGAACTCGCCCACCTGCTGCGCCGGGGCGGGTACCGGCTCGACCACATCGCCGGTGTCCTGGGTCAGGTGCGCGACGCCGGCGGCGCCGAACCGCTCGCCGCGTCCCTGCGTCAGTGGCGGCACCGGCTCACCGAACGCGGCCGGGCGATGCTCACCGGAGCGGCCCGGCTCGCCGAGTATCTCGACAGCGGTGCCGCCACCCGGTGACCGGGTGGGTGTCCGAACCGGGCGAATACCACCTCTTCGCTCTATATGCTGCATCGAGTATCGGGAGGTCGATAATCACGAGCCGGACGCCGCAAGCCCCGCAACAGTGGAGATCCGATGGCCAGCACTGGATCCGGGCAGCCAGCGCGTCCTCCGAGTCAGCCCGACCCGCAGGACGCCTACCGCGTGTTCCGCTATCCGATCCTGGCCCTGGCGGTGACCACCGCTACCGCCGGCTTCGTCGACGCCTTCGCGTTCCTGCGTTACGGCGTCTTCGTCGCCAACCAGTCCGGCAACGCGATCTTCCTCGGCATCGGTCCGGCCGGGCGGCACCCGGCCTGGCCGGCCGCGTTGACCTCACTGGTGGCGTTCGGCGCCGGCGCGGGGGTGGTGGCGCGACTGCGAGCGATGGGCCCTCCCCGTACGTCGGCGACCCGCGGTCTCGCCGCCACCGTGATCGCCATGGCGGTCTGGTCGGCGGTCAACGTCCTCCTCGAGTACGGCCGCACCAGCCCGCAGTCCCGGGCGGTGCTGGCTGCCTTCGGCGGCTTGGCCATGGGCTCCCTGGCGACGCTGTTCGTGCGTACCGCCGGGGTCGCCACCACCATCACGTACCAGTCGGGCACCGTCGCGAAGACCGGCGAGCGGATCGTCAGCTGGATCGCTGGTTCGGGCAACAAGCGGTCGCAGGCCCGGAAAGGCTCACTGCTCGGGCTGCTGACCCTCGCCACGTACGCGGTCGGGGGTGCGCTCGGCACGCTGGCGCAGCAGTGGCCCCTCTGGGTGCCGGTCTGGGCGACGCTCGTTTTGGCGGCCATGGCGCCCGCGCTCCGTCGTTCCTGAGCCGGAGGCCCGGTCGGGGGACGTTCCGCCGTTTCCGGCCGGGCGGGGCCGCCCCTGCCATAGCCTCGGTGGCCGGTGATCTCATCCATCGGGCGTCGATTCCAGGCGCTGCCCCGCGAGCGGCGGGGCAGCCCGCAAGCGGTCCAGCAGCCACCGGGCCGCGTTGGCCCGCTCCGCCCGGTGGGCGGGACGTGAGCGAGCCGAGGCCGGCGATAAACTTGATTTATTCCAAAAGAGCGAGCTATGGTCTGCCGGTGACGTCCGACATCGAGGCCCAGCTGCGGGGGGCCTCGCTGCGCGTGACCCGGCCCCGGCTGGCGGTGCTCGCGGCGCTGCGGGATCATCCGCACGTCGACACCGACACGGTGATCGCGCTGGTCCGGGCGGACCACCCCACGATCTCCCACCAGGCGGTGTACGACGTGCTGCGCGCGCTCACCGACGCCGGTCTGGTGCGGCGCATCCAGCCGGCCCGGGCGACCGCCCGCTACGAGTCGCGGGTGGGGGACAACCACCACCACGTCGTGTGCCGCTCGTGCGGCGCGATAGCCGACGTCGAATGCGCTGTCGGCCACGCTCCCTGTCTCACCGCCTCCGATGACCACGGCTTCGTGGTCGACGAGGCGGAGGTCGTCTACTGGGGCACCTGCCCCGGCTGCGCGACCGCACGCACCTCCCAGTGATTCGCCAGTTCGGAAGGAAGTACATGAGCGACACCCAGGACAACCGCCCTGTCAGCCCCCAGGGCGTGGACGAGAAGGCGGCCGCCGGCTGCCCCGTTGCGCACGACTCCGTGACCGCCCACGGCAGCGAGAGCGAGAACCCGGCGATCGACTCGCCGACCCCGAAGACCGGTGGTCGTCCGCGGTCCAACCGGGACTGGTGGCCCAACCAGCTCGACCTCTCGGTGCTGCACGCCCACTCGTCAAAGGGCAACCCGCTGGGAGAGGACTTCAGCTACGCCAAGGAGTTCGCCAAGCTCGACGTCGAGGCCCTCAAGCGGGACATCACCGAGGTCCTCACCACGTCGCAGGACTGGTGGCCGGCCGACTTCGGCCACTACGGCGGCCTGATGATCCGGATGAGCTGGCACGCCGCGGGCACCTACCGCATCGAGGACGGCCGCGGTGGCGCCGGCGACGGCGGCCAGCGGTTCGCCCCGCTCAACAGCTGGCCGGACAACGCCAACCTGGACAAGGCCCGCCGGCTGCTCTGGCCGGTCAAGCAGAAGTACGGCCAGAAGATCTCCTGGGCCGACCTGCTGGTGCTCGCCGGCAACGTGTCCCTGGAGTCGATGGGCTTCAAGACCTTCGGCTTCGGCTTCGGCCGTGAGGACGTCTGGGAGCCGGAGGAGATCTTCTGGGGTCCCGAGGACGCCTGGCTCGGCGACGAGCGCTACGCCTCCGAGAAGGAGATGGTGGCCGGCGTCGGCGCGACCGAGATGGGTCTGATCTACGTCAACCCGGAGGGCCCGCGCGGCAACGCCGACCCCCTCGCCGCGGCGCACTTCATCCGCGAGACGTTCCGCCGGATGGCGATGAACGACGAGGAGACCGTCGCCCTCATCGCCGGTGGCCACACCTTCGGCAAGACCCACGGCGCCGCTGTCGCCGACAACCACGTCGGCCCCGAGCCCGAGGGCGCCCCCCTGGAGGCGCAGGGCCTGGGCTGGCTGAGCACCCACGGCAGCGGCAAGGGCGGGGACACGATCACCAGCGGCCTCGAGGTGACCTGGACCGACCGGCCGACCGAGTGGAGCAACCGCTTCTTCGAGATCCTCTTCGGCTACGAGTGGGAGCTCACCACGAGCCCGGGTGGTGCGAAGCAGTGGGTCGCCAAGGACGCCGAGGCGATCATCCCGGACGCCCACGACCCGTCGAAGAAGCACAAGCCGACGATGCTCACGACCGACCTGTCGCTGCGCGTCGACCCGGCCTACGAGAAGATCTCGCGGCGCTTCCTGGAGAACCCGGACGAGTTCGCGCTGGCGTTCGCCAAGGCGTGGTACAAGCTGCTGCACCGCGACATGGGTCCGGTGGACCGCTTCCTCGGGCCGTGGGTCCCGGAGGCCCAGCTGTGGCAGGACCCGGTGCCGGCCGTCGACCACGAGGTCGTGGGTGACGCCGACATCGCGGCGCTCAAGGCGAAGGTGCTGGAGTCCGGCCTCACGACCGCCCAGCTGATCTCGACCGCGTGGGCCTCGGCCGCCACCTTCCGCTACACCGACAAGCGCGGTGGCGCCAACGGTGCCCGGATCCGCCTGGAGCCGCAGCGCAACTGGGAGGTCAACCAGCCGGAGCAGCTCGCGACGGTCCTGGAGACCCTGGAAGGCATCCAGCGGGACTTCAACTCCGCCGGTGGCGCGAAGATCTCGCTCGCGGACCTGATCGTGCTCGCCGGCTCGGCCGCTGTCGAGAAGGCGGCGCGTGACGCCGGCGTCGAGGTGACAGTGCCGTTCCGGGCGGGCCGCACCGACGCCAGCCAGGAGCAGACCGACGTCGAGTCCTTCCGCGTCCTCGAACCGCGCGCGGACGGGTTCCGTAACTACCTGCGCCCCGGCGAGAAGACCCAGCCGGAGGTGCTGCTCATCGACCGCGCGTACATGCTCAACCTGACCGCGCCCGAGATGACAGTCCTCATCGGTGGTCTGCGCGCTCTCGGCAACAACGTGGGCGGTGCGCAGCACGGTGTCCTCACCGACCGGCCCGGTGTTCTCACCAACGACTTCTTCGCCAACCTGCTCTCTCCGGGCACCCGGTGGAAGGCGTCGGAGTCCGAGGAGCACGTGTACGAGATTCGGGACCTGGCGACCGACCAGGTGAAGTGGACCGCGACCGCGGTCGACCTCATCTTCGGCTCCAACTCCCAGCTGCGCGCCCTCGCCGAGGTCTACGCCAGCCAGGACGCGCGGGACAAGTTCGTTACCGACTTCGTCGCGGCCTGGACGAAGGTCATGGAACTCGACCGGTTCGACGTGGCCTGACCCCTGCACCAACTAACGAGCCCCGGGCGATCCTCAGGGATCGACCGGGGCTCGTTCGTCGTGTTGGGGGGCCGCCACCACGGGGGCGGGGGGGGCCGGGGGGTTTTGGGTGGGGTGGGGGGCCAGCAACAACCCCGGGGGGGGGCGCCCCCACGACGGCGAGA